>NZ_AJTT01000003.1:0-163849 GCF_000263055.1 Rickettsia honei RB
GAATGTAGGAGCAGGAATAACATTACAAGCTGGAGGAAGCCTAGCTGCGAATAATATAGATTTTGGAGCCGGGAGTACTTTAGATTTTAACGGACCTCTTGGTGGTGGTAACGCAATCCCTTATTATTTTAAAGGAGCTATAGCAAACGGCAATAATGCTATATTAAATGTTAATACAAAGTTAACGGCATATCATTCAACTATAGGAACAGTTGCAGAAATCAATATTGGAGCCGGTAATCTTTTGGAAATTGATGCAAGTGCTGGTGATGTTACTATATTAAATGCTCAAGATATTAATTTTAGAGCTCTAGATTCTGCTTTAGTACTTTCTAACTTAACCGGAGTCGGAGTAAATAATATATTATTAGCAGCTGATTTAGTAGCTCCCGGTGCTGATGAAGGTACGGTAGTCTTTAATGGTGGGGTTAATGGCCTGAATATTGGGAGTAATGTAGCAGGTACTGCTAGAAATATCGGTGATGGAGGCGGTAATAAATTTAACACTTTAAGTATTTATAATGCTGTTACAATAACTGACGATGTAAATTTAGAAGGTATACAGAACGTGCTTATTAACGATAATGCAGATTTTACTAGTAGTACAGCATTTAATGCTGGTACTATACAAATAAAAGATGCTACTTATACGATTGATGCAAATAATGGTAATTTAAATATACCGGCGGGAAATATTCAATTTGCACATGCGGATGCTCAATTAATATTACAAAATAGTTCAGGAAACGACCGTACGATCACACTAGGTGCGAATATAGACCCTGATAATGACGATGAGGGTATAGTAATATTAAATTCTGTAACTGCAGGAAAAAAATTAACGATAGCCGGAGGCAAGATGTTTGGTGGAGCTCATAAGTTACAAACTATAGTTTTCAAAGGAGCGGGAAATTGTGGCGCGGCAGGTACCACTTTTAATACAACAAATATAGTGCTTGATATTACAGGTCAATTAGAACTTGGAGCTACTACGGCAAGTGTAGTTTTATTTAATGATGCTGTTCAATTAACTCAAACCGGTAATATTGGCGGTTTCTTAGATTTTAATGCAAAAAACGGTACGGTAACATTAAATAACAATGTAAATGTTGCGGGAACAGTCCAAAATACCGGCGGTACTAATAACGGTACGTTAATAGTTTTAGGTGCAAGTAATCTTAATAGAGTAAACGGGATTGCTATGTTAAAAGTAGGTGCAGGAAATGTAACTATTGCCAAAGGCGGTAACGTTAAAATCGGCGAAATCCAAGGTACAGGCACAAATACTTTAACATTACCTGCACACTTTAACTTAACAGGCAGCATAAATAAAACCGGTGGTCAGGCTCTGAAGCTAAACTTCATGAATAGTGGTAGTGTTAGCGGTGTTGTAGGGACTGCGGCTAATTCGGTTGGTGATATCACAACGGCAGGTGCTACAAGTTTTGCAAGCAGTGTTAACGCAAAAGGTACGGCGACACTTGGCGGTACTACAAGTTTTGCCAATACATTCACTAATACAGGTGCGGTTACTTTAGCCAAAGGTTCTATCACTAGTTTTGCTAAAAATGTAACGGCTACCAGCTTTGTAGCTAACAGTGCTACTATTAATTTCGGCAATAGCCTAGCCTTTAATAGTAATATAACAGGTAGCGGTACTACACTTACTTTAGGTGCAAATCAAGTAACATATACTGGCACCGGTAGCTTTACCGATACGCTAACCTTAAATACTACTTTTGACGGAGCAGCTAAGTCAGGTGGTAATATCTTAATTAAATCAGGTAGTACTCTTGATTTATCAGGGGTTTCAACTTTAGCACTTGTTGTTACTGCTACTAATTTCGACATGAATAATATAAGCCCAGATACAAAATATACGGTAATATCTGCAGAAACAGCAGGTGGTTTAAAGCCTACTCCTAAAGAGAATGTTAAAATAACTATTAATAATGACAACCGTTTTGTTGACTTTACTTTTGATGCATCGACTTTAACGTTATTTGCAGAGGATATAGCTGCAGATGTTATAGATGAAGATTTTGCACCGGGTGGACCGCTTGCAAATATCCCAAATGCTGCAAATATAAAGAAATCGCTTGAGTTAATGGAGGATGCTCCCAATGGTTCAGATGCACGTCAAGCTTTCAATAACTTTGGTCTAATGACACCGCTACAGGAAGCAGATGCTACAACTCATCTCATGCAAGATGTTGTAAAACCTAGCGATACTATAGCTGCCGTTAATAATCAAGTTGTAGCGAGTAATATATCAAGTAATATAACTGCTCTAAATGCTAGAATGGATAAAGTACAAGCAGGGAATAAAGGTCCTGTTTCTTCCGGTGATGAAGATATGGATGCTAAGTTTGGTGCGTGGATAAGCCCGTTTGTCAGTAATGCAACGCAGAAGATGTGTAACAGTATAAGTGGTTATAAGTCTGATACAACTGGTGGCACTATAGGTTTTGACGGCTTCGTTAGCGATGATCTAGCACTCGGACTTGCATATACAAGAGCCGATACTGACATTAAGCTAAAAAATAATAAAACGGGCGATAAGAATAAGGTAGAGAGCAACATCTATTCTGTATACGGTTTATATAATGTACCTTATGAAAATCTCTTCGTTGAAGCTATAGCATCTTACTCAGATAATAAGATAAGAAGCAAATCAAGACGTGTTATTGCAACGACACTAGAGACTGTCGGTTATCAAACTGCAAACGGTAAGTATAAATCCGAAAGCTATACAGGTCAGTTAATGGCTGGTTATACCTATATGATGCCTGAGAACATTAACTTAACACCGCTAGCTGGGCTTAGATATTCGACTATCAAAGATAAGGGCTATAAGGAAACCGGTACTACTTACCAAAATCTTACCGTTAAAGGCAAGAACTATAATAATTTCGACGGTTTACTCGGTGCTAAAGTATCAAGTAATATCAATGTCAATGAAATAGTGCTAACACCTGAGCTTTACGCAATGGTCGATTATGCATTCAAGAATAAAGTTTCGGCGATTGATGCAAGATTACAAGGCATGACTGCTCCTCTTCCAACCAACAGCTTTAAGCAAAGCAAAACAAGTTTTGATGTCGGTGTCGGTGTTACTGCTAAGCATAAAATGATGGAATACGGGATTAACTACGATACCAATATCGGGAGTAAGTATTTCGCTCAGCAAGGTAGTGTAAAAGTTCGTGTTAATTTTTAATTAACCGTTCTATAATCATAAAAAAAGCCTATATAGTTTGACTATATAGGCTTTTTTTGCTTTATAATGTAGTTTTGAGAAGCGTCATTGCGAGGAGCGAAGCAACGTGGCAATCTCGTCAAATATCCTGAGATTGCTTCGTCACTTACTTCGTAATTTCCTTGCAATGAAGATAAAAACTTAAATAAAAAATTATGTTAGATAATATTAGAAAAACTGCCGATAGTTTTATAATGCGGGTTTTATTCGCAATGATAGCTTTTGCTTTTGTCGGCTTTGGTATTAAAGATGTATTAAATGGAAGAAGAAGCGGCGATATTGTTACTTTTTCTCATGTGAAAAATATCTCCCAGGAAGATTTTTTGAGAGCAAAATCTTTAGAAATTAATGCTATAAGTAAGCAAACGGGAACAAGTTTAACGGATGAAGAAATAGCACAGTTAAATATTGATAACCGAATCCTAAAAAGGCTTGTTTACGATAATGTCTTAGATTATTTAGTGAGTTATTATGACTTAGATCTAAGTGATGATACAGTTAAAATTTTAGTTAAAGAATCACCAGTTTTTAAAAATGAGCAAGGTGTTTTCAATATAAAAATTTTTAAAACTTATTTTAGAAATTCTTATATGGATGAAGAAAAATATTTATTAAACTTCAAAGAAAAAGCTCTAAAAAATATTTTTGTTGGTACTTTTATAGAAAGTTTCTATGTTCCTAAAGCTATGACTGACAATATAGTAGATTATATGGCTGAAAAAAGAGAAGTAGAATTAATACAAATAGATTTACAAAATAAACCGAAAGATTTACAAATCCCTACTCCTACCGGTCAGCAATTAAAGGATTTTTACCAAGATAATAAAACCGCGTTTGAGGTACCTGAGAAACGCAGCTTTTCTTATATTAAAGCTAATATTAAGGATTTAAAAGTCTCAGTTACTCAAGATGAGTTGTTAGAATTTTATAATGAAAATAAAGATGAATTCGGTGATCAAAGTTTTGAAGCGGTACAAAAACAATTACATGATTTATTAAAGACTCAAAAAATCGACATACTTAATATGGAGTTTGCTAAAAAGCTGGAAGATGAGACGGCAGCCGGTTCTAGCTTAGTTGAAATTGCCGAAAAATATAAGCTACCGATACAAAACGTTAACTATATCAGTTATGCAGAGCTTATTGAAGATAAAATAATTGCTGAAAGTGCCGATAGTATTTTTGAGCTTTCGGAAGGTGAATTATCTTATCCTATAGAAACAGAGGATAAAAGCTATCTTATATTGGTAGAATTAAAATCTATTCAGCCGGCAAAAATACCTGAATTTGATGCTATTAAAGAGCAGGTAAATAAAGCTTGGATAAAGCGGAATATTGCAGATGTAAACTTAAAAATTATCAAGGATTTAGCAAAGGAATATAATTCAGATCAAGAGAACATAAAAGAGCTTAAAGCTATCGGAATAAAAATAAGCAAAAAAAGCTATATTAGATCCGAAATGGAAAATGATCTAACACTAACTCCTGAAATATTATTATCAATTTTTAATACTAAAATAGGAAGTAATACGCCTGTATTTCAAGTAGGTGATGAAGTATATTTTGCACATATTAAATCTAGCAGTATCGATGAATTAACAGCTAAAAATATTCATGTCAATTCAGAAAAAAATATAATATATAATATTAAAAATTCTGTAATTGACGAGCTAATTAACTACACAATTATTCAGAATGATATGCAGGTAAAAGCTAATTTTAGTAAGTAGCGAAATCCATCAGGTCATACCGTATCGTCATTGCGAGGAAATTACAAAGTAATTGACGAAGCAATCTCAGGATATTTAATGAGATTGCCACGCAGCCTATGGCTGCTCGCAATGACGATAAAATAAGCCGCACATTATAAACAAAAAAAACTATGAGCTTTAAAGATTTACCGGAGTTTTTAAAATTTTTAGAAAAAAACGGTGAGTTAAAGCGTATTACTCTTGAGGTTAAAACTGACTTAGAAATTACTGAAATTAGTAGAAGAGTATTAGCACAAGGTGGACCTGCATTACTTTTTGAAAATGTTATAAAAGTCGACGGCATTAAGTCCGACATACCTGTTCTAACTAATCTTTATGCTAGTATAAATCGTATTTGTATGGGGCTTAAACTTAAGTCACCCAAAGAATTAAGAGAACTTGGCGTTTTACTAGCATTCCTTAAACAGCCGCAACCACCCGCATCTTTTAAAGAAACATTGTCAATGTTACCGCTTGCTAAGCGTATATTTGCTATGTCTCCTAAAACCGTATCAAAAGCAGCTTGTCATGAAATCGTCATTGACAAACCGAATATTAATATATTGCCGATCCAAAGATGTTGGCCGGATGATATTTCGCCTTTAATTACTTGGGGTATAGTATTTACTAAAGGTCCAACAAAAGATAAAATCGATAATTACAACCTTGGCATATATAGAATGCAGGTTATTTCAGAAAATAAGCTATTGATGCGTTGGTTAAAGTTACGGGGGGGAGCAGAGCATCATAAACGTTGGAAAGAAGCAAAAAAAGAACCTTTTCCTACTGCTATCGTTATCGGGGTAAATCCAGCGGTAACTTTGGCAGCAGTTATGCCGATACCTGAGAATATCTCGGAGTATAATTTTGCTGGTTTACTCGGTAATAAAAAAGTAGAGTTGGTACAATGCAAAACTATTGACCTCAAAGTACCTGCACATAGTGAAATAGTTCTGGAAGGCTATGTAAGTTTAGAGGAGTATTTGCCTGAAGGTCCTTTTGGGGATCACACCGGATATTATAATGATGTTGAGGCATTTCCTGTATTTACGGTTACCGCAATAACGATGAAGAAAAATCCAGTATATTTAAGCACCTATACAGGAGAACCGCCTGATGAACCATCAATCTTAGGTGAAGCATTAAATGAAATTTTTATTCCTATATTACAGCAACAATTTCCGGAAATAGTCGATTTTTGGCTTCCACCTGAAGGTTGTTCATATAGAGTTGCGTTAGTATCGATTAAAAAATCCTATCCCGGTCATGCTAAAAGAATAATGCTTGGGATTTGGTCTTACTTACGGCACTTTATGTATAGTAAGTTTATTATAGTTGTAGATGACGATATTGATGTTCGTAATTGGCAAGAAGTAATTTGGGCAATAGCAACAAGAAGCGACCCAAGGCGTGATACGAGCTTTATAGATAATTCCCCGATAGATTATTTGGATTTTGCATCTCCTGAGTCAGGCCTTGGTAGTAAAATGGGAATAGATGCAACCGATAAAATATACCCTGAGACAAATAGAAAATGGGGTAAAAAAATAGAAATGAGTCAGGAAGTTATCGACAAGGTTAATAGTATGTGGAATAGTTTAAAGATATAAGGTATACTCGTTTAATTTGAAAAATTGGCGTTGTTGTTTCATATTTTTTGATCCTCACTTAGGGCTAATGATTTAATTTGGACGTTTTTTGTCAATAATTACTTACTCGGTAAAAAACCGATGCCTTTTGATTTGCTATATTGGAATGCGGATTCTACTAATTTGCTGGCAAAAATGTATGAGGAATATTTACAAAATACATATTGCAATAACTTGCTAAAAGAGTCTAATAATTTAGAGGTACTCTGAACAAAAATAGATCTTGGAAAAGTTAATTGTAACTCTTTTTTCGTAGCCGCAAAAGAAGATCATATAGCTCCATGGCGTTCAATATATGATGGAGTAAAATTATTAAACGGACATAAGATTTTTTGTCTCACGGATTCAGGGCATGTAGCAGTTGTAGTTAACCATCCCGCTAGTGCTAAATATAATTATCGGTTTAATGACGACTTAAGTTTAAGTAGTCATGAGTGGCTTTATGAAAGCTACGGAATATAAAGGCTCATGGTGGAATTATTGGCTTATAAAAAATAATGATAATAAGCTAGTAGATTCTTTAGATTATCAGAATCTAGAGGCTATTGAAGAAGCTCCAGGAAGTTACGTAAGGAAGTAGGTGTTGTTTGTGGGGATACTAAATCGTCATTGCGAGCAGCCATAGGCTGCATGGCAATCTCATGAGATTTTGCTTCGTCAATTACTTTGTAATTTTCCTCGCAATGACGGAAAAGCCGATCTATGCAACGCCTAAAATATAAATAAGTCATGAAGAGAAAAAATAATAAATTTATAGAAATATCTATTGCCTTTATTTTGGGAATTGCTTTAGGTATTTATGGACAGAATCCGGATTATTTTACTAATCTAATAAGTCAAAAATCATTAGCTTTATCTGCTCTGCAAATAAAGCATTACAATATTTCAGAGCTTTCAAGAAGTAAAGTTAGTACATGTTTTACTCCGCCTGCCGGTTGTACTAAGTTTATAGCAAATCAGATAGATAAAGCTGAAGAATCTATTTATATGCAGGCATACGGTATGAGCGATGCGTTAATTACTACTGCACTTATTAATGCACAAGCGCGAGGAGTAAAGGTTAGAATATTGCTTGATCGTAGTAATTTAAAGCAAAAATTTTCTAAATTACATGAATTACAACGAGCAAAAATTGATGTAGATATAGATAAAGTACCCGGAATCGCTCATAATAAAGTTATAATTATTGATAAAAAGAAAGTAATAACCGGTTCGTTTAATTTCACGGCTGCTGCTGATAAACGTAATGCTGAAAATGTAATTATTATAGAAGATCAGGAGCTAGCAGAATCTTATTTACAAAATTGGTTAAACAGAAAGGCGAGCAACTGAGAGGAGATTGCCACTATGTCATTCCTGCGAAAGCAGGAATCCAGTAGCTAAAAGATATAAATAGATTTTAAACATTTTTGATGACATTTACTAGCTTGTTTGAAATCTTTAGAAGTTGCTGCTTCTTTAGTAGTATTCAAAATAGTATTAACATTATTTTGTATAATTTCGGAATTTTTCTTAAGCAAAGATTGCATGCTTTCTGTAGCAATTTGGTTAGTTATTAAAAGAATATTCATAGCTTTTTGCATTGTATTTGTGATAGATGCTAGATCTACACTAGGGATATTTTTCATAGAACTCATATAAAATTCTGGATTCATATAGGATTTCATTAAATCTAAAAATTGTGTATTATTTCACATTATTCATTATCCTAAAAAATTTTTTGTGTTTTATAGGTTACGTATATGTAAACATAAACCCTCAATTCATGCTCACATTTATAAAATTATGAGTCAATAATTGTTAGCATTAAGAATAATATTAAAAATAGTTAAGTTTTTATAAATGTTAGATACATCAATTCAAGCATTAATAAATAAGTGGCAAAAATACCTCGTTTTGCAAAGAAATTACTCTAATCATACAGTAATTTCTTATAATAATGACCTTAAGCATTTTCTTGAGTTTATGAATTATTATAATTCAGAGCTTGTAACGATAAATCATATTAAAACCGCAGATATCAGATTAATCCGAAGTTGGCTTGCAAAACGTAACTGTGATAATTTTACCGCTTCTTCAATTTCACGTGGTTTATCTGCAGTAAAAAATTTTTATAGGTTTTTAGAGAAAACAACACAATTAAATAGTCATATAATTTTTTCTATAAAATCTCCTAAAAAGACTAAATTGTTACCAAAAGCTTTATCGGAAGATGATGTAGTAATATCACTTGAACATATTGAAGAATACGGGAATGTTAAGTGGGTAGAACTTAGAAATAAAGCCCTACTTGTTCTTATATATGCTTCAGGTCTACGTATATCGGAAGCATTATCAATTACGAAACTTCATCTACAAAATCTAGAATTTATAAGAATAATAGGTAAAGGTAGTAAAGAAAGAATAATTCCGTGGTTACCGATTGCTAAAAATTTAATTACCCAATATTTAGAAATATTGCCGTATAAGTTAGGTGATAATGAACCCATATTTAGAGGAAAGCAGGGTAAGAAATTGCAACCACCGGTATTTAATCGTGAATTAATTAAATTAAAGCATTTTTATGGTTTACCGCAGCATTTAACTGCTCATTCATTTAGACATAGTTTTGCTTCACATTTGCTTGAGCATGGTGCAGATTTACGCTCTCTTCAAGAACTATTAGGTCATAAAAGTCTATCTACTACACAAAACTATACTAAAACAAGTATAAAGCATTTAGAAGCTGTATATACTACCGCATATCCAATTAAAAAATAAAATATATTAATATTCATAATCTTCTTGCATTAATTTTAAGTTATATATTATTTTAAAAACCTTATAAACATAATATATTAAAGTTAATATTGAGATATTAATATGCTAGAAACACTTTTAAAAACCTTATAAACATAATATATTAAAGTTAATATTGAGATATTAATATGCTAGAAACACTTTTAAAAACCTTATAAACATAATATATTAAAGTTAATATTGAGATATTAATATGCTAGAAACACCTAAATTACCTATGGGATATAAACCTTCTCAAGATGAAGAATATATGTGTCCTAATCACCTAGAATATTTTAGACAAAAACTTTTAAGATGGAAAGAGGATTTATTAAAGGAATCTCAAGAGACTTTAAATCATTTAAAGGAAGCAAATTTAAAAGAATCCGATCTTAACGATTGTGCTACTCATGAAACAGAAAGAGCTTTTGAGCTTCGTAGTAGAAATAGATATTGTAAATTAATGAGTAAAATAGAAGAAGCATTATCACGTATTAAAAATGGGGAATATGGTTACTGTGAAGAAACAGGCGACCCAATAGGTATAAAAAGATTAGAAGCACGACCTATTGCTGCATTATGTATTGAAGCTCAAGAGCGTCATGAAAATTATGAGAGAAGTCATTTGGATGAGCCTGGGAATTAAGTAGCTAGGTAATTTATGTGCGTGGATCGCAGGAATCCAAAAACATTTAATGCAACCCCGTGGCTTGACCACGGGGTCTAGAAAAACAAATTATTATATTAATAATTTTAGTATTTTTAACTAGATTCCGCGATCAAGTCGCGGAATGACAATAATTCATTTTTGCAGGCATGATACTTGAACATCTAAAACCTAAAGAAGTTAGAGCATTTACTGTTTCAAATAAAGGTAATCCCATAACATTTGAATATGAGCCGGAAATAAATGAGATAAAAGCTTCTGCATAACCGGAAATTTTACATCCGCCGGCTTTATCTATTCCCTCATCTAAAGAACAATAAAAATTAATCTCTTCATCACTTAATTTTTTGAACTTAACAATAGTCTGAACTATTTTTTGTCTAACTGTAAGCTGATCATTCTCTTTTTTGATAATACATAAACCGGTATAGACACGATGACGACGCCCGGATAACATCTTAATACAATTCTTGACTTCTTCATAAGTAGTAGCTTTCGGCAATATTCTTCTACCTACTGCCGCTACGGTATCGGCAGCTATAATTATAGCTGATTCCTCTATTTGAGATGCAATTTTTATAGCTTTTTCGTACGCAAGTCTTATGGCTAAGGGAGCGGGTAATTCACGCAAATTAGGTGTTTCGTCTATATCTGCCGGAATAATTTGTGAAGGGATAATTTTGATTCTGTTTAGTAACTCAATTCTTGCAGAAGAGCTTGATGCTAATATAATGGGTAGGTTTTTTCTGTTCTGCTTCATACTTATAAAGACTAGTGACGATGAATCACTCGCCCCTTAGTTAAATCATAAGGAGTCATTTCTACCATAACTTTATCTCCTAGTAATATTCTGATACGATTTTTACGCATCCTACCGGAAGTATGAGCAATAATTATATGATCATTCTCAAGCTTTACTCTGAAAGTAGCATTAGGTAAAAGTTCAAGTACTGTACCTGTAAACTGAATGAGGTCGTCTTTTGGCATTATAATTTATGTTTTTATGGTCGGGGCGGAGAGATTCGAACTCCCGACCCTCTGGTCCCAAACCAGATGCGCTACCAGGCTGCGCTACGCCCCGATAATTAATTATGTCTATACTATATACTCTATTATTCGTAGCAAATCAATTTGTTTATGTAAAAATTTATAGATTTTACCTAGAAAAAGTGGTTTTGTTAGGTTCTAAGCGTCATTGTATTAGTCCTGCGGCTTTGTTGTATGGCCCTTATGTTCATACCCGTGGAAGCGGGAATCCAGTCTTTTTTGCTGTTATACTGTGACTTGACCCCGATCTTGTATAACAGACTGTGTCCTGAGATCCCGCAATCAAGTTGCGGGATGACATTAAAGATTACTGGATTCCTGCTTTCGCAGGAATGACATAAGAGGTACAAAAATTAATAAAGTTTTGCGGTTTTCACTAAGAAGCTAAAATAGATAGGTTTTACCCTTGTATTTCTTAAGTTTTATATACGATTTACCGAATTTCTATAAAAAGTACATAAAGTTTAATGTATTTTAAACAAGAAAAAGTAATCATAAGTTACTTTTCTATAGATATTTTTAGTATTAATTAATGTTTTTCAATTAAAAGTAATATGTTATTTATATAACAAAATCATAAGTTAGAAAAATTAAGCCCAAATTTAGGAGATGTTATGTCAAGTCAACGATAAAACATTTAATAAAAAAAGCATTTTTACATCAATTGCGGCATTGATGCTTGCTAGCACTAGTTAGTGCCCTTGATACTGCTAACCGAATCGTAACAGTAGGAGGGGGTGGCTCAAGTAGTTGATGGTAGTGCTTTTGGCGGAGGAGCATATGTATCAGGTTCATTTGTAACCCTTGGTGAAGTAAATAATTTTACTGCAGATGTGCCAGCAATTCCTGCTATATATTTAGATACCTTTAATAATGCAACAATGACTGTGCCAAATAACATATCTTGGACTGGTTATACCTAGTTGATCTTACTAAAGAAAATGTCGGGCGTGTTGTAGATGTCCCTAACGCTATAAACATCACTTTAACAGGTACGCCAGTTACAAATGCACAAGCACTTGCAGTGGTTCCTCCTTTTGCTCCAGGACCAGGAGAAGTACCAGGGAATACTTACTATTTTAACAGCTTTAATTTTAACGATTTAGCTAGTACTTTGATTTTTCAGGATCATCACTTTTTCCTCCTAATGGTGATAATAGAATCGCCTTTATCTCAGGTCCAGGTAGTATAGTAACTTCTGTTCAAGGCCAGGCAGATCTTACATTACAGATTGACACTGACTTTCAATTTAAACATCCAAGTTGGATTAAGGCAAAAACTTTTAATATTGCAAATAATAAGTTACTTAATTTTGCTACTGATACTTCACCAGCCGCAGGTCTTTACGTTAATGAAGTTATGGATATACAACTTATAGAAATAGTATCAAGTTCGGCGGCCAAAATGCTACTTATGACGTAAGTAATGAATCGCCAAATGCTGCAGAATTTGTGGCTAGCTTCAACCTAGTTCCAGCAAATGATGTAGATGGTCAATTAAGAGTACACGTGGCTTCCGGTAGCCGAGAAATTGCACTTAATGCAGGTAGCGGTAATGGAACAGGAGGGACAATAAGGCTTAACAAATTTTTAACCGATGGGATAGAAGCTCCTCTAAATCACACTCCAGCTACAATTACAGGAACCATCTTTGCCCAAACTATTCAGATAGGGAACCAGTATCAGCCTATTAATATAGGAGTAGACACGCCGTATGGTGTGGATTGGATACCGGCGCGGGAGGATTAGTACAATTTACGCAGAACTCGTTAGTACGATTTCAGCAAGATGTAATTTCTGATATAGATTTTAACGGTATGGCCGCACAAGTAACAATCGCTGATGGTAAGAATGTTGGTGGGGCTACCGGTGGTAATATAGATAATAAATTAGGAGGAGGTGTGAATATATTAAATTTTGTCGGTAATAGTACGGTTATCGGTAATGTAGGAGCTACAAATCCGGTTAATATATTATAAATGTTCAAGGCAATAATGCCGGTACAATAAACCTTGCTGCGGGCGGTAATTTAGCGGTAGTAAAAAGTAGCGGAGGTATTAACGGTATTGTTAATGTTTTAGGAGTAGGTACGCTTGGACCTGTAACAGGTATTGTGGCTTTGAATCTTAACGGAGCAGGTAATATAGAGCCAGTTGTTCCAAATACCGGTGTAGTTGAGATAAATGCAAGAAATGCTAATACCAAGTTAACAATAGATTGTATGGCTAATAAGTATGCTATCGGAACAAAAGCAAATCCGGTGAGTAAAGTACAACTTACAGGGCACGGAACACTGGTAATAACTGCTCTTAATACCCCAAATATCGACGTATCCGTTGTAAAAGTTGCTATAGGATCAAAGTTTGGATCAAATTTTTTTCTCCACTCCTTCCGGTCCTATTAATAGCGAGCTTGGGGCTGTAAAGATTGATGGTAATATGAATTTCCAAAATAATGCCGGTACCGTAGCAATATTTGCTAGTGATATAGCAAATAATATAACATCAGCTATTACCGGTAATATAACAAGTACCGGAGGTACTAACGGTACTATAGGTACAGTTGACGGTAACGGAAACTCAACGAATAAAATTACGAACCTTACAATGTTAAAAGCGGGTGTTGACAACAGCACCGTTACGATTAACGCCGGCGGTAATATGTCAATTGCTGAAATCCAAGGAACCGGCACGGGTAATAAGTGTTTACTCAAGCAACTAATTTAACCAGTGGTATTAACATCACAGGCGGTAAAGCTGTGGATTTAATGTTTACCGCTCCAAGCAGCGTTAGTGGAGCTATAGGTAGCAGTACTTCAAAAATGGGTGATATAAATATTAGCGGTGATGTATTAAATTGTACCGGAGGTATTAATGTATGATATGTAATATTAATAAATGGTGGCGACATAAAATTTAAGGGAACAACGAATAGTTTAGATATTTCTGAAGGATCAAGCTTTTCTCCTTTTGCTTTTTAAATCCTGAGGATAGAGCATGGTAATTTTTGATGAATTTACTGCTATTACTTATTCCGGTAGTATAGGTACTAAAGGAATGGTCGATATAGTGCAAATAGACGGGGATGATGTTACAATTCAAGGTACCGTGAAAACAGGCTCGATTTCATTTACTACTGCTCAGTCTGCAACTTTAAGCCTTAATAATACAAGTATAATAAATGAATCAATTACGACCACAGGTAAATCCATACTCTTGCAATATCAAATGATTTAACAACTGGAGCTAGCGGTAGTGGTTCGGTAGGTTCAGACTCAAATCACCTTAAAACCGTTCAGTTCAACGGTGTAGACAGTAAAATCACAATCGATAGCGAAGATTTTTACTCGAGTATAACAACCAAGACTAATAATCAAGGTACGGCAATATTTAACGCTAATAATGGTTTGACCGATGATTTAGGCGGTGAGAATTTAAACCTTAAACTAGTTCAGTAGTAATAAAGGCACGGTAAAAGGGGATACTATGCTAAATATATTACTATTGATGCCGGTAAATCAGCGGTGTTTACCGGTTATAACAGTAGAAGTTTAGACATTCCGTCAGCCGCCACGGTCGGCGGTGTTAAAGTGCCAAGAGCAACAACAAAATTTCATTACAAAACAAAAATCGTTTCAGAGAACTTCAAAGGGAGCAGCAGCAACTCTTCAGCGGAATACACTAATGCTGCACTTGTACAAGCACCGATTAATGGCGGTAGTCATAAATTCGATGATGATGTATGGTTACAAAAAGCGGTAACAGGCACTAATACTATTACTTTTGCACCGAAGAAAACTGCTTTTATTATTGCATCGGATTTAGGAGAAAATACTATAAGTTGCCGATCAAGCAACAATAATGTTTACCTGTGATAATACTAGCGTAAATGTCGGGGGCAATATCTCAGGAAGTAATATAACTTTCGATCTTGGTAATAATAAAGTTACTTATACAGGCTCTGCTACTCCTACCGGTGAGCTTATTATAAATGTCTTCTATGATACTATAAATGCAGGGCAAACAGGCAACGCTAATAGCGGTAATATAGTACTCGCAAGCGGTAGTACCTTTGATTTATCAAATGTTTCTTCAATTAAAGTATTTTTAACTGCACAAAATAATCCGTTTGCTATTGGGCAAGGTAGTGCTTATCCTATCATCACGGCAGGAGGTAATATCATAGTTGGTAATGCTGTAAGCTTACCGTTTAATGTAACCGCTAATGAAGGTGGTTTTGTCAGATGGCAAATTACAGGTAATTCCTTTGTACTTTTAACGATAGAACCAACAGGAGATGTAACAATAGAGAATATCATCAAAGTTTTAATAAATACTCCTGTTGGTAATGTTATAGTAAATACCCTTGTAGGGCAAAGATGAGAAGTTGTTGAACATCTATTACCTAATAATTCAAAGACCTTCAAATGAAATACATAGAATAACTACTCCGCTTATTAACCCAATGGGGTCCTTCCGTCGGTCCGAGTGTTGGAGGTTTTAGCCCTCTACAGCCGCCACCAACTAGCGGTAGTGTAGTTAACAATATATATGTTCCGCCTACCGCTCCGGGCGGCTACGACGTAACACCTAGCAATCCGACAGGATATAATACTCCGACTACTATGGTTACAGGCACAGGCGGATTTGGTCCTAACGGACCTGGTACAGGAAGTAATATTGGGACAGGCGGCGGGTAGCCCATCAGTTGGTACCGGTGGTTTTGGTCCTAACGGTCCTGCTAATGTTGGAGGCAATCCTTACGGTCCGAATGCTTTGGTCGTAACGACTCCAACCTCAAATGTAGGCGCTAACCAGTTATCAACTGGAGGAGGCGGTAGCTTTGGAGGTACTACGGGTTATAACAGTCCGTCAACAGGTGGCTCAAGCTACAATAGTTCAGTTTTCGGTTCGGATGTATACAGTTCATCAACGGCTTCTAGTGGTTAGAGTGGTGCCAGTGGCTCAAGTTATAATAGTCCTGCTGCAACCGGTATTGCTCCTGCTAATAGCGGTAACTCTTCAGCACAAGGGAGCAGTTCTAGTTTGGGAGGTACAACTAAAGGCGGTGTAACCAACAGCGGAAGTAGTCCATACGGTAATAGCTGTAATCCTAAAGCAACAGGTGTTTCTCCTGCTAATAATAGTAACGGCATGGGAAGTAGTTCCGTTAGCGATATGTCTGCTATAGGTAGTAGCCGAGATAATTCTGCAGGTATAAGTAGCGGTGGAAGCTCAGGTAGCGGAATAAGTCGTGCTAAAGCGAATGACGGCTTTAATGCTGCACAAGATAATACTAGTATCGGTAATCAAAAAGTAAGGGAGAGAATTAAGGTTCTTGAAGATGAAAATAACAATGCTACGAATCCTACAGCAGAAGATGCCACATCACGTAAGAGAGGTTTAGCTGTCGGAGGCGGTGATTGTGAACTTGATGAAAGTAAAGCTAATAATTCCATTTACGGGGTATGTGGGCTAGCCTATATTACGGTAAGGCAGTACAAAAAGCCTTTAACGGACTTTATAAAGCTAAATCTACCGGTGGCTCAATCGGGATTGATACCATTATAAACGATAATATAGTTCTGGGTGCTGCTTATACTAGAGTCGATACGAAGTTACGTAAAATGCTAAAGCCGGCAATACTACTAAGGTCGGAACTAATATGGGCTCTATATACGGTTTATATAGCTTTATAAATAACCTATTTATAGAAGGCGTAACCACCTATGCACGAAGTGATGATATTAAAACTAATGAACTACGTAATATTATAGGCGGTTATGAAACAGCACACGGTAAATATCATTCAACTTCTTATAGCGGTCAAGTAGTTGGGGGTTATAATTATCTATGGAAAGAAACTTTATTTGCACCGATGGCAGGAATCAGGCTTACTAAGATTAAAGATTCCGGTTATCAGGAATACGGTACTTCTTTCCAAAACCTAGCTATTCAGAAACGTCAATATAACAAGGTTGAAGGTATACTCAGCAGTGAAATTAAGACAACCTGCTATAAGGATGAATTCATAATTAGACCGCAAATTCATGCCTTTATTAATTACGATTTCAAAGGTAAAACACCGGTAATCGTTGCAGATCTTAACGGTCTTAATGAGCCTCTACCGGTACTGGCACCTAAACCTACTAAAATGCTATATGATTTAGGGGCAGGTGCAGTAATTAAGAAGGGTAGAATGGAGTACGGAGTGCATTACAGTCTGAGCTTAGCTAAAAAATACCATGCCCAGTCCGGTACGCTAAGATTTAAAGTAAACTTCTAAAAACCCGCATCAATTAAGAATAAGGATTTTAAAATCCTTATTCTTAATTACACACCGAATAGCGGATTACTATATAATCAGCTGTTTGCATAAAAATAAGTTGAATTTATACAAGGATTATCATATTAATATTTGTAATTATTTTTCGGGAACTGTGATAGTTTTTATGGTAATTGCATGTAGTTTTTTATTTAATATTTCAGACAGGGCGTTTTTTACTAATTTATGTTGATTAATTAAAGAAAGTCCATTAAATTGAACATCTGATATTTCTAAGGCATAATGGTCTTGATCTCCTACTAAATCAGTAATTTTCATTGTACTGTTCGGAAATGATTCTTTAAGTATTTTTACTAACTCTTCTACAGATATTGTCATTATTTTATCAATATTAATTTAAGTATTAATTAAAGTTTTTTTGCTTAAAGTAAAGCTTTATATGAATTTTTATTATAGAATTTTAAACATTCATTGATAAAATCGACTCTTATGCATATAATAATATTATGTCATTCTATTAATTATTATGAAAAAAGAAACTGAAGAATTAAAATTATTTATCTTAGAATGTTTAAGTGAGAAAAAAGCAGAAGATATTGAGGTAATTGATTTAACAGGAAAACATAAATTAGCCGATTATATTATATTTGCTAGCGGTCGTTCGACTAAAAATGTTGGAGCAATTGCTGAATATGTAGCTTTAGAATTAAAAAATAATGCTGGTATAAATAGTAATATTGAGGGGCTTAGTAAATCAGAATGGGTACTAATAGATGCAGGTACTATTTTAATTAATATTTTTTATCCTGAAGTACGGGAGCATTTTAAGTTAGAAGAAATTTGGAAAAGATGAACGATCATATTCTTATTAACGTTATAATTTTACTCGGTACTGCGGTTTTTATCGTGGCTATACTTAAGCGTCTTAGATTAAGTCCAGTACTTGGTTACTTAATTGCCGGAGCTGCAATAGGTGATCACGGTTTAAAAATCGTAACATATGACCAAACTAAGTTACTAGGTGAACTTGGTGTAGTATTTCTATTATTTGCGATAGGACTTGAGTTATCCTTCGAGCGATTAAAAGCTATGAGACGATATGTATTTGGTCTCGGTAGTTTGCAAGTTTTAACAACCGCTATAGTAATTGCCGGTGCAATGGTGCTTATAGACGGCAATAGTAGTGCGGCTATTATTACCGGCGGTGGTCTGGCCCTTTCATCTACAGCCCTTGTTATGCAGGTTATTGAGGAAAATCGTAGTCAATCAACGCAAATAGGAAGAGTTTCTTTAGCTATTCTGTTACTACAAGATTTGGCCGTAGTGCCATTGCTTGTGATAGTTCCGTTACTTGCCGGTAACAGTAAAGCCTCGCTTGCAGTGGCTCTTGGTATTGCACTCTTAAAAGCCGTAACGGCCTTACTTACAATATTTATTGTCGGTCGTGTTTTTCTTCGTCCTGTATTTTCATTCATTTCATCAGAAAGTAATAATGCAAGCGAGTTACCTATTTCGATGACTTTGTTAATAGTACTTTCTGCTGCTTGGGCTACCGAAACATTTGGTTTATCTTTAGCTCTAGGAGCATTTGTTGCCGGAGTATTAGTTGCAGAAACTGAATTTAGATTGCAGGCAGAGGAAAGTATTTATCCTTTCAAAAGTTTATTTTTAGGATTGTTTTTCATGACCGTGGGTATGAATATCGATGCCCTAGAAATGTATGAAAAAATATCTCATATTCTTACTTTATCTATTGCTTTAATAGGTATAAAAACCTTAATCATAACGGCTTTTTGTATTTTATTCGGTTTTAATAAAGGAGTTGCTTTTTATTCAGGCTTATTATTATCGCAAGGCGGAGAGTTTGGTTTTATATTATTCAGTTTAGGTAAAGATAGTGGAGTATTAGAAGAAAGTACTGCCGATATATTATTACTCGTAGTTACTTTTACTATGGCACTTACTCCATTACTCGCAGCTTTAGGGCAAAAGATTGCTGAGAAAGTTGATAAAGGACTTGGTAAAACTCCGACTCAAATGATTGAGCTTGGGGCAAGAGATTTAACAAACCATATTATTATTGCCGGACTCGGTAATACCGGTAAAATGGTAGCAAGAGTTTTGGAAGCGGAAGGTATAAGTTACGTAATACTTGATTTAGATGATGATAGAGTAAAAGAAGAGCTATCAAACGGTTTGCCGGTTTTTAAAGGTGATGTATCGCAAGCCGATACTCTAAAGGCATTAGGTACGGAAAGAGCATTCACTATAATACTTACTATGAATAATCAAGTAACTATCAAGAAATCGCTTAAAACAATTAGTGGTAATTATCAGGATATACCGGTTGTCGTTAAGTTAAAAAATTTAAAAAATGCTAGAGAGTTTTATGATTTAGGTGCCACAACTATTATTCCAGAAAGTTATGAGACTGGATTACAAATAGGTGGGACAGTCCTAAAAAATATAGGTATTAGTGAGCAGGAAATTAATAGAATAAAAGTACAATTTAGGCTTGGTAATTATATAATAGCAAAAAAAGAGGATGCTTTATCTGAAGCGGAAGATAATGATTAAAATTCTTATTACTTTAATTATTGTAATATTATCAACAACAATTAATGCCGATAATAAAAAATTGCCTATTCCGAGATTTGTTTCAATAAAATCTAATGAAGTAAATGCAAGGAGCGGACCAACTACTAAATCTGCCGTAGAATGGGTTTTTGTTAAAAAAGGCGAACCGGTAGAAATAACTGCAGAGTACAAGCAATGGCGACAAGTACGTGACATTAACGGCGAAGGCGGTTGGATACATTCAAGCGTTTTATCAGGTAAAAGATCAGTAGTTATTACTTCTGATAAGGAAATAGAACTTACCAAATCCGCAGACCATAAAAGCCGAGTTATAGCAAAATTAATGCCAAAAGTTCGTTGTAGTTTAAAAAAATGTAAAGAACAATTCTGCCAAATTACATGTAAGGATTACACAGGTTGGATTTCCAAGAAAGTAATTTGGGGAGTGTATGATGATAATGATAGGTATTAATTAATAGGCTTCTTGCATAACCTCCTTCTAAAGGTAATTTGTACGTCAATCCGGTACTCGCATCCTCACGTACTTTTATGTACGCTGCAGTGCTGTGTTCCGTGTTTCCTTCAAGTTCCTCTTTATAAGATAGGTGATGCAAGAAGCCTAGTACCGATAATAAATTGTAAAAGTAATTTACTGCCTGAAGTTAATTTGCTATGTATAAAAACTTCAAAGATATAGTTATTTATCCAAAGATATTTAGACGGTACAAATGATGTCGCATTTAAAAAACTATTTAGCGATAAAGTAAAATTAATAAATTTATTGAACTCTCTTCTTAGGTTATCACAAGGAGATAGAATCATAGATTTAAGCTATATAACTACTGAACAGTTACCTGTATTTCTTGAAGGGCAAAGAAGTTTGTTCGATATAAAAGTTAAAGATGAAACCGATAGATGGTATATAATTGAGATGCAGCGTAAAATGGAGAAAGATTATCTTAATAGAACGCAGCTTTACGGTTGTTATACCTACGTTAGTCAAATTAAGAAGGGTATGAAACATAAGGATTTATTGCCGGTAGTAATAATTTCTATCATAGGAGCAAAAGCTTTGCCTGATGAATTGCCGTATATTATCATCATATAAAAGAAAGCAATACCCATAAATAATATTTGTTTTCATTAACTTATGTATTTATTGAACTAGGGAAGTTTAAAAAAATGATCTTAAATATGATACCGATGAATGGTTGCATTTATTAAAATATGCTTCGCAAGAACAAGAACCGCCAAAAGAGATTAAAAATGAAATTGTGTTATCGGCATATGCAAGTTTAGAGCAATATAAATGGACAGAACAAGAGCATGATGATTATTTTAGAGCTGAAATGGCTATATAACAAGAAATAGACAAGTTTGAAGAAAAGTTTAATGCCGGGATGGAGAAGGGCATAGAAAAAGAGAAAATTGAAACTGCACAAGAAATGCTAATAGAGAATGAACCTACAGAGAAAATAGCACGATATACTAAGCTTACAATAGAAGAAATAAAAAAGCTAAAAGCAGAAAAATATAAAGTATAGATATTTAAATGAAAACTACCTTACCCGAACGTTCTCTTAAAATTAGAGCAAGGCTTAATTTTATAGTGCAGCAGATTTTAGATATTGCACAGGAAAAATCGCTATGATTATCTTGTACGGCTCTTTTGCTAGAGGCGATTGGGTACATGATCTACCTTACGGCTATCCATAGCGATACTGATATTTTGATAATTCTGAAAAAAGGTAAATATAAAGGATACACTGCTTTAAGATTAAAAGATAATATAAATATATAAGATTAGAAAACACAGGAATAATAAACCATAAGCAAATTATTCCGTATGATTCAAGAATATCGATAAAATTCTAGAGTCAATAGAGGAAATAAGTAGGCAGTTAGAAAAAGGACGTTATTTTTATACCGATATAAAAAAAGAAGGTATTCTTTTATATGATAGCGGTGAATTTATACTTAGCGAGGCTAAAGATTTATCTTGGAGCGATTGGTAGAGGTAAAGGTTTTTTAAAAGGGGCAACTACTTATTTAAGCGATTTGTAGTATGCTTTTTATCAGCCTGTGCCCTTCATCAAGCTACGGAAAGTCTTTACAGTACTATTTTTATTAGTTTCCTCAAACTACAAACCTAAATTACATAATTTACAAGAACTAGGTAGCATGGCAGGAAATTATGACAATGAATTATGGAGTGTATTTCTTCAATTAACCGAAGAACAAAAAAAGTGTTTTAAGTTTCTTGAAAAAGCTTATGTTGATGCGAGATATGATAAAAAATATAAAATTACTAAAGAACAGCTGCTTTGTCTTATTGAAAGAATAGAAAAATTAAAAGAAATCACCGCAAGAATCTGCACAGCAAGAATTAATCCGTAAGGATTGAGTGTCATTCCTAACTCAGTATTACCTGCGTGAATACCGAGTCGTCATTGCGAGCGACTGCAAGGAGCGTAGCAATCTAGCAAAAATAATAAAAATCTAAATATTAGCATTTTTAACTGGATTGCTTCGTCAAAACTTGCAGTTTTCCCTCGTAATGACGGGGCTTTTAAAGATATCTATAGTTATTGAGCAATGCCCATCAAGGTTTTAGTTTAAAGATTGATATAAATATAGTATAATATAAAACTTTAGTATATTCGATGAACTGCAAAAATTGGCTGAGTCGTTCTACAAGAGCTTCGGTGCTCGCGTATTACGTTATACGCCGCTCATCTTGCCTTGTGAACTCCTCGCTCTTTTTGAATTTGATCTTCGTATACTAGGCTTTTAGTTTAAAGATATATATAATTATGAGTAAGAAGCTTTATATTAAGACCTACGGATGTCAGATGAATGTTTATGATTCCGTTAAGATGCAGGATTTGCTTTATCCCTTTGGCTATGAACCTACTGAAAATATTGAAGAAGCAGATGTTATTATTCTAAATACTTGTCATATCAGAGAGAAAGCAGCTGAGAAAACTTATTCTGAACTCGGTCGTATTAAGAAACTACAAGATACCAGAACAAAACAAGGTTTAAGTTCTGCAATAATAGTTGTAGCCGGTTGTGTTGCACAGGCGGAAGGGGAGGAGATTTTTACAAGAACTTCTTATGTTGATATTGTTGTCGGTCCGCAATCTTATTATAACCTACCGGAATTAATCTCAAAAGTCGTTAGACACGAAAAGCACTTAATCGATCTTGATTTTGTTGAAGAAGCAAAATTTGATCAGCTACCTGAGCAATTATATCCGCAAGGAACAAGTGCCTTTATATCGGTACAGGAAGGGTGTGATAAATTTTGTACTTTCTGTGTAGTACCTTATACTAGAGGTGCTGAATTTTCAAGAAATGTAGAGCAGGTTTACAGAGAAGCACTAAAAGTAGTTAGTAGCGGTGCTAAAGAAATTATGTTACTTGGACAAAATGTCAATGCATATCACGGTAAAGGTCCTGCAGATAAAATATTTAGTCTAGCCGATTTACTCAAACATCTAGCACAAATTCCCAATTTAGAGAGATTACGTTATACCACCTCACACCCGATAGATATGAATGATGATCTAATAAAGTTGTACGGTACCGAACCTAAATTAATGCCGTTTCTACATCTGCCGGTGCAGTCAGGTTCAAATAAAATATTAAAAGCCATGAACCGCAAACATGATCGGGAATATTATTTTGATATAATTAATCGCTTAAGAGAAGCAAGGCCCGATATAGTTTTATCCTCTGATTTTATTGTCGGGTTTCCCGGTGAAACAGATGAAGATTTTGAGGATACGTTAGATTTGGTCCGTAGAGTAAAATATGGTCAGTGTTATTCGTTTAAATATAGCCCACGTCCCGGCACACCTGGTGCAACTAGAACCGACCAAATACCTGAACATATAAAATCAGAGAGATTAACTATATTACAACAAGAACTCATGGCTCAGCAACTAGCTTTTAATACAAGTTGTGTTGGTAGTACTATGAAAGTTCTATTTGATCGCAATGGTAAATTCGACGACCAGATAATAGGTAAAACTCCATACATGCAGTCCGTATATATCCAAAACCCTAATAAATCTTTACTTGGTAAAATCATTGATGTAAAAATTACTAAGGCTTCACTTAATAGTTTAACCGGCGAAATATTATAAGTCATGTATAAATCTCTTCTTTTTTGTTTAAAAATTTTTGTCTTCCTTATTTTAGTAGGTTGCGGGATTACTGCTTATATAATATACCACTATTCACGTGATTTGCCTGATTACTCACAGCTTGCACGTTATTATCCACCGTCGGTAACGCGTATTTATTCCCGTGACGGCAAATTAATGGAGGAGTACGCTTTTGAACGTCGTGTATTTGTACCGATTAATAGCGTACCGAGTTCGCTAATAGAAAGTTTTATTGCAGCTGAGGATAAGAATTTCTATAACCATCCCGGCGTTGATTTGTTTGGAATAGTTAGAGCGGCATTTTTAAACATATCTAATTATTTACATCATAGGCGTATGGAAGGAGCGTCTACCATTACTCAGCAAGTGGTTAAAAATTTTCTGCTAACTAACGAAGTTTCTCTTGAACGTAAGATTAAAGAAGCGATTCTTTCTTATATGATTTCAAGAGTATTTACTAAGGATCAAATTTTAGAATTATATCTTAATCAAACATTTTTTGGTCGTGGTGCATACGGTGTTGCGGTAGCTGCACAAAATTATTTTAATAAATCCGTAGAGGAACTTACTATTGCAGAATCAGCTTTTATTGCGGCACTGCCTAAAGCCCCTTCCGAACTTAATCCTGAGAGAAACTATGCTAGAGTAAAAGCTCGTCGTGATTACGTAATAGCACGTATGTTTGAAGATGGTTATATAACAAGAGACGCTGCGAAAGAAGCTATGGATAGCCCGATAGTTTTACGTAAACGAGCTAAGGAAGAAACTGTTACGGCAGATTATTATGCTGCACAGGTCAGAGAAGAAGTAATTAGGATGTTAAATAGTAAGGAAGAATTTTATACCGGAGGTCTTACTATCATTACTTCTTTAGATGCAAAGATGCAGCAATTAGCTGAAAACTCTCTAAGAAAAGGTTTAAGGGAGTTTGATAGAAGGCGTGGTTTTAGAAAGCCTATAGCTAATATTTCTCTTGATAATTGGCAAGGAGAGCTAAAAAAACTACCGACTCCTCCATCGCTTTTAGAGTATAAATTAGCTGTAGTTCTAGATGTAGCCGATAATCATGTAGAGATTGGACTTATAGACGGCAGCAAATCTAAGATGCCTATTGCTGAAATGAAATGGGCAAGAAGTAATCTTAAATCAGTTAAGACCTTGCTTAAAAAAGGTGATGTGATAGTGGTTGAGGTTATAAAAGAGGGGTATGCTCTTCGTCAGATTCCTGAAGTAAACGGTGCTATTATGGTTATGAACCCAAATACCGGACAGGTACTTGCAAGCGTCGGCGGTTATGATTTTTCCACAAGTAAATTTGATAGAGTAACTCAAGCATTGCGTCAACCCGGTTCTTTGAGTAAAACCTTTGTTTATTTAGCAGCTCTTGAAAACGGTGTTAAGCCGAATCAGGTTTTTAATGATGGACCTATTGAGATTTCGCAAGGTCCAGGGATGCCTAGTTGGCGTCCTAAAAATTATGAGGGTAAGTTTTTAGGTGAAATCACTATGCGTACTGGTCTTGAAAAATCTCGTAATCTTATAACCGTAAGAGTTGCAACTGCCGTAGGACTTACAAAAATCGTTGATATAATTAAGCGTTTCGGTATTAATAATGAACCAAAAAAAGTTTACTCTATGGTACTTGGTTCAATTGAAACCACACTTAGCAGAATGACTAATGCTTATGCAATTATTGCTAACGGCGGTAAAAAAGTTGAGCCTCATTTTGTAGAATTAATTAAAGATCGTAACGGTAAAATTATTTATAGGCGAGATGATAGAGAATGTCTTGCTTGTAATGTTTCGGATAGTAATTTAGATACCGCAATATTAGAAATACCGAAAGAATATATCTATAGAGTTACGGATGAAGCTAGTGATTATCAAATTACTTCGTTTTTAACCGGAGCAATAGATAGAGGTACCGGTTATGCTGCGAAGAAGTTAGGGAAAATTATCGGCGGAAAAACCGGTACTAGTAACGATAGTAAAGATACATGGTTTGTAGGTTTTACACCCAAAATAGTAGTCGGCAGTTATGTGGGTTATGATACACCGAAAGAGCTTGGAAAAAGAGCAACAGGCTCAAACGTAGTATTACCGATTTTTATTGATTTTATGAGTAATGCTTATAAGGATAAGCCATCGCTGCCTTTCAAAGTTCCAGATTCAATTAAGCTAATCGCCGTAGATAGAGCAACTGGTAAAATTACACCAAGCGGTACTGTTATAGAAGCATTTAAAGTAAATAATGTTCAGATGCTTGAGAATGAAGATATGATTGATAATCAAGATAATAATGATATTTTTGATTATGTACCGAGTAAGGAAGATCAATCGCAGGAAATTTACTAAACTGTATAATTAGTTTAAGCCGATGTCATTCCCTGTTCTCTATGTCATGCAACAAAACCACCTATTTTTATTTTAACCTATGAAAAAAATTATTTTATATCTCACTGCCCTAATATCACTTACTATAACTTTTATAACTCAAGCGGATTGTTTTTTAGTTAATGAACATTATAAAACAAGAAGGTAATTGTGAGTCTCGTTATGCTCCATGCTCAACATTTAAAATTGCTATAAGTTTAATGGGTTATGATGATGGGTTTTTAATTGATGAAACTCATCCAAAATTACCTATTAAAGAAGGATATGCTGACTATCTTGAAGTTTGGAAACAATCCCAAACACCTAAAGATTGGATGAAGAATAGCTGTGTTTTGTATTCTCAGATTATTACTAAAGAATTAGGTATTGAAAAATTTCGTGATTATGTAACATAATGTGATTATGGTAATCGTGATATTTCAGGAGGAGATAAAGGAAAGAATAACGGTTTAACTAATGCATGGCTTTCTAGTTCTTTAGAAATTTCACCGTAAGAACAATTAGCTTTTCTTCAGAAACTAGCAGAGAATAAATTGCCTGTAAGTGTTCAAGCCCAAGAAATGACTAAAAATATTTTGTTTATTGAAGATTTTGTAGATTGTTGGAAGCGTTACGGTAAAACAGGCAGTGGTAATAAACTTAGCCAAGATAGAACTGTAAAGTTAAAGGATCGTAAAATCGGATGGTTTATAGGTTGGCTACAAAAAAATGACAGAACAGTTTTCTTTGTACATTTCATTGAAGATAATAAAAATTATGATTCTTATGCAGGGCAACGTTCTAAAGAAGCAGCGCAAGAAAAGCTAAAAGAATTGATAAATCAAGAATTGAAATAAATCTCAATTTTTATTTTCGAGGAACAACCAACAGTGAATTTGCTATTGGTTGTTGATTAAAAAGCAATACTCTAGGTTATCTATACTAAAGTACCTTCTTCTTCATAGGAGACTCCGGTCATATCTACCACAGCATGATCATTATCAAGTAGAGTGTTATTTTCAGTAGTAACATCTTCATTAATTTCAGCAGCAAGTTTTTCAGCTTCAATTTCATCAATATATTGTTTTAATTTAGCTTTTGTTGCGTTTTTATTTCTAACATACCAATACCAAGTGAACAGCTATGGAGGCAACTACAGTTGTGCCAATGCTTATATATTGAGCAACCAAGGAATTATCGTTATCACTCTCATCAAACATATTTTCTTGAGAGTTGTAAGTTGTATTGAAAGCAGTATTAGTAAGTTTTGCTACGGTGTTATTAATTAAATTTATTCCCGTTTCAGTCTAACTAGTTAATTGATGTATCATTTTGCTATTCCTTTGGATTTTTAAAATTGAAGGGCATAATCAGCAGTACTTATTTGATAGTCAAGAAATTATTAACAAAAATTAATAATTAATATATAATCATTGCAATTAGGTGAAATTATATAAATTTCAATATCGCTTGAAGTATCTAAAGAAATGTTATAAAGTCAAAAAGTTCATAGAAATTTAAGGGTATTATGCAAGTAGTAAAAGCTTTAGAACAAATTTTAGCAGATAGCTATATTTTAAAACACAAAATTATCATTGGAATGTAGAAGGAGCAGAGTTTAGAAGTCTACATTTATTATTTGAGGGGCAGTATGAAGATTTAGCTGAAAGCTTAGATGAGCTTGCTGAAAGAATAAGAAGTTTAAATGCTAAAGTTCCCGCATTATCAGATTTAATAAAACTTGCATCTATAGATGAGGCAAATCTAAACGCAACGGCAAATGAAATGCTTAAAAGTCTAACAAAAGATCAAGATATTATTAGAGATACATTATATAAGGGACTCAAAGTAGCACAAGCAGAGGGCGGTGAGGGTACAGCCGATATGATTATTGGACGAATTAAGGTGCATGAAAAGAATAGATAGATGCTGAAGAGTAGTATACTCTAGTGTCATTTCCATTTTCGTCATTGCAAGCGACTGAAAGGAGCGTAGCAATCTCAGGAGATAGTGTATGATTCCTGAGATTGCTGCGTCGATGCTGTGCATCTCCTCGCAATGACGTTAATGCTCATAACAAACAAACTAACAAAATAAAAATAAAATGGAACAATATGATGTAGCCGTTATAGGCGGTGGTCCAGGTGGATATGTTGCAGCAATTAGAGCAGCACAATTAAAGAAAAACGTTGTATTAATAGAAAAAGAGCATTTGGGTGGGGTATGTCTTAATTGGGGGTGTATACCGACTAAATCCCTGCTTAAATCTGCTGAGGTTTTTGAATATATAAAACATGCTAAAGATTATGGAATTGATGCTAAAGGTGCTGAAATCAACATTAAGAAAATAGTCGAACGCTCAAGAGAGATTTCAAATAAGCTTGCAGGCGGTGTTAAGTTACTACTGAAAAAAAACAAAGTGACCGTGATAGACGGAGTAGCAAGTCTTGCAGGAAATAAGGTAATAAATATAAATGATAAACCTACAGTAAAAGCAGGAAATATTATTATAGCTACCGGCGCAAGATCTAGGGTTTTAAAAGGCTTTAAGCCTGACGGTAAACAAATTTGGACTTCTAAAGAAGCTATGATACCGCAGCATGTGCCGAAATCTATGATTATTGTCGGCTCAGGTGCAATCGGTATAGAATTCGCTTCGTTTTATAATAGTATTGGTGTGGATGTTACCGTAATTGAGGCACATAATAGAATATTGTCTGCTGAAGATATGGAAATTAGCGGAATCGCTCATAAGAACTTTGAGAAGAAAGGTATAAAAATTATTACAAATGCTAAGTTAATTAAGCAAACAAAATCAAAAGATAAGATAGAAGTTGAGTTAGAGTTAGCAGATAAAACACAAAAATTACAAGCTGAAATTTTACTTATGGCAGTAGGTATTACAGCTAATACGGAAAATTTAGGTCTTGAGAAAACAAAAATTAAAGTAGAAAACGGCTATATAACTACTAACGGGTTAATGCAAACTGCGGCATCAGGAATTTATGCTATAGGCGATGTAGCAGGAGTGCCTTGTTTAGCTCATAAAGCAAGCCATGAAGGTATTATTGCAGCGGAAAGCATAGCGGGCTTAAAACCGCATACTATTAATAAACATAATATTCCTGGTTGCACTTATTCTTCGCCGCAAATAGCAAGCGTCGGTTTGACTGAAGAAGCAGCAACAACCTTAGGTTATAAACTTAAAATAGGCAGATTTCCTTTTATAGCTAACGGTAAGGCTTTAGTAAGCGGTGATAGCGATGGCTTAATTAAAACTATATTTGATGCTAAGACGGGTGAGTTGCTTGGAGCTCATATGATAGGCTCGGAAGTTACGGAATTAATACAAGGATATGTGGTTTCAAAAAATTTAGAAGGAACGGAGTTGGATTTAATTAACACTATCTTCCCGCATCCGACTTTATCGGAAATGATGCATGAATCAGTATTCTCTGCTTATGATAGGGCAATACATATATAATACTCGATGAACTTCAAAAATTGGCTACGTCGTCTTATAAGAGCTGTGGTGCTCACGTATTAAGTATATGCTCCGCTCCTCGCCTTATAGACTCCTTGCTCTTGTTGAAGTTGATCTTCGTATATACGTTTCATTTTACTTCGGAGATATAAATTAAGAAAATGAACAAAGGTAATTTAATCGAGAATTATGCAGTAGCGTTATTTAATAACGCTATGGTTGATAATATACAAGATAAGATCTTTGAAGAAATTACTTCTATAAACCGTATAATTACCGATAATTTTGATATTAGAGAGTTCCTATTTTCTCCTATAGTAAATAAGAACGACAAAATTAACGCAGTCAATTCATTAGCAAAAAATATCAAAATTAGCACAATAGTACAAAATTTTTTATTGTTATTGGTAAAAAATTCTCGTACTGCTATTTTATCTAATATAGTAGATGCTTATAATACTTTACTATATGAAAGTAAAAACATAAAGATAGTTCAGGTTATTTCTGCAAATAAGTTACAACCTAAAGAGCAGGAGTGGATTAAATCTCGTATAGAAAAAGAATTAAATCAAAAAACAGAAATATTATTTGATATAGATAATACTATTATTGGTGGTATTGTAATTAAATATGATAGTATGTTGCAAGATTACTCAATAAAAGGTAGTTTAGAGAAAATAACGAAAGCTTTAAAGACAGTTAATATTGCTGTATAGATATTTATATAGTCATTGCGAGGAAATTACGAAGTAATTGACAAAGCAATCTCAGGATATTTTATGAGATTGCCACGAGGCCTACGGCTGCTCGCAATGACGACTCGGTATCCACACGGGCAATGCTCGTTCGCAATGACAAGAAAATTAGGAGACATAAACCACATGAAACTAAAGCCTATTGAAGTAGCTGAAATATTACAAAAGGAAATAGCTAATATTAATTGCTTAAGTAAGCTTGAGGAAGTAGGGCAGGTAATAACCGTCGGTGACGGTATAGCCCAAATTTACGGTCTTGCTAATGTAAAATCCGGTGAAGTAGTAGAATTTAAATCAGGTGTTAAGGGCCTTGTTTTAAACTTGGAAAACGATAGTGTCGGTGCTGTAATTATGGGGGATGATAACCAAGTACAGCAAGGTGATAATGTCAAAAGAACTAAAGAAGTTTTAGAAGTACCGGTAGGAAAAGCTTTGCTTGGTCGTGTTGTTGATGCTCTAGGTAATCCTATTGACGGCAAAGGCGATATTGCAAGTAAAGAGTACAGACATATCGAGATGAAGGCTCCGGGGATAATAGAAAGAACGAGCGTGAGTGAACCCGTACAAACCGGAATAAAGGCTATAGATTCGTTAATCCCAATAGGTAGAGGACAAAGAGAGTTAATAATCGGTGATAGGCAAACTGGAAAAACGGCTATAGCCGTTGATACTATTATTAATCAAAAACAAGCTCATTCACTTACTAATGAAAGTGATAAAATTTATTGTATTTATGTAGCTATTGGGCAGAAAAGATCAAGTGTTGCACAAATAGTAAAAAAACTAGAAGATGCCGGAGCCATGGACTATACACTCATTGTTTCGGCTACTGCTTCGGAAGCTGCAGCTCTTCAATTCATTGCCCCTTATTCTGCCTGTAGTATGGGCGAATATTTTCGTGATAACGGCATGCATGCACTTATTATTTATGATGATTTAAGTAAGCATGCCGTTGCATATAGACAAATCTCATTATTACTTAGAAGACCTCCCGGGCGAGAAGCCTATCCCGGCGACGTGTTCTACCTGCATTCAAGGTTGCTTGAGCGTGCTGCTAAAATGTCAGAGGAAAAAGGCAGCGGTTCACTTACTGCTCTTCCTATAATCGAAACGCAGGCAGGTGACGTATCCGCATATATCCCAACAAATGTTATTTCGATTACCGACGGTCAAATTTTCTTAGAAAGTGAGCTATTTTATAAAGGCGTAAGACCTGCCGTTAATGTCGGTATTTCGGTAAGCCGTGTTGGTTCTGCAGCACAAATAAAGGCTATGAAGCAGGTAGCAGGTTCGGTAAAGCTAGAGCTTGCTCAATTTAGAGAGCTTGAGTCTTTCTCGCAATTTGGATCAGATTTAGACCCTGCCACTAAAGCACAAATCGATCACGGTAAAAGATTAGTTGAAATATTAAAACAAGCTCAATATCATCCTTTTTCGGTAGAAGAACAAATAGTAAGTATTTATGTCGGAACTAAGAAATATTTAAATGATGTCCCGCTTCAGAAAGTAAAAGAATTTGAAGATAAAATGCTTACGGAGATAAGGTTAAATAAAAAAGATATTTTGGAATCAATAAAAAACGAGCAACGTATAACCGAAGAAACCGAGCAGAAACTGAAAGCATTTTTAGAAAACTTTGTTAAGGAATTTGTTAAATAAGATGATGTTGTTTTTGTGTGGATACTAATCGTCATTGCGAGTTACTGAAAGGAGCGTGGCAATCTTAGGATATTTGACGAGATTGCAACAAAGCTTCGTTCCTCGCAATGACATAAAAATACTAAATAAATATGTCAAATTTAAAGCAGTTAAGAACTAGAATTAAAAGCGTTAAATCTACACAAAAGATTACTAAAGCAATGCAACTAGTATCAGCTTCTAAAATGGCAAAAATAAAGAGTCAAATAGCCAATTCAAATTTTTATATTGAGGCTGTTAGTAAAATGATGTCTGCTATATTATCAATTGATATGTATGAGTTATCTATAGAAGAGCAGAAATTTTTTAATACCGTGCCGAATAAAGCAAATTTATTGATAGTTATGACATCACAGCGTGGTTTATGCGGAACGTTTAATTACAGTATAATTAAGCAAGTTAAGAATGATATTAAAGAGTTAGAAAATAAAGGCGCACAAATAAAACTTATCATTATTGGAAAAAAAGGTTACGAAGCACTAAAAAGGCAATATGTAAATTATATTGATAGTTATTTTGAGTTACCCAAAATTCATGATGAAAATCTGATGCTACAAGTAAAACAAAAAATTATGTCGGCAGTAGAAAATCTAGAAGTTAGTAATTGTGTTATATATTTTAATAAATTAAAGAACGCAATGACTCAAATTATGACTAGACAACAGATTTTACCAGTAGCAAAATATCAGGATGATTCTATGATAGATAATCCTATAGTTAATTTAGTCGGATTCGGATACAAGGAACGAGGAGCGAAGCCTATAAATAATAGGAGAGCGACGAGTGACATAGTAGGCGAGTCCAAATCAATTGACTATAATTATGAATATGAAGGAGAAAATCTCATTTCTAATCTAATTAATTTATATGTGAATTCCCAAATAAATTATGCTTTACTACAAAGTAGAGCAAGTGAGGAGGGAGCTAGAATGACCGCTATGGAAAATGCAACAAATAATGCTAATGATTTAATAAGCAAGTTAGTTTTAAAGCTAAATAGATCAAGACAGGCTATTATTACTACGGAATTAATAGAGATTATAGCCGGTTCAGAAGCGGTTTAGATATACTCGTTTAATTTGAAAAATTGGCGTCGTTGTTTCATATTTTTTGATCCTCACGTACTAGTATATACGCTGTCAAAAAATATGAAACGCCTTGCTCTTTTCCACATTAAACTGCGTCTATCTGTTCTTCGTTTTATTTGTATTATATTTTTTAACAAAAGAAAAAATCATGACAAAAAATATTGGAAAAATTACTCAGATTATTTCAGCGGTGGTGGATGTAAAATTTACGAATAACGGTGAGTTACCGGAAATTTTAAATGCTCTAGAGTGTTATAACGATAAACAAAGGATAGTCCTGGAAGTAGCACAACATATAGGTGATGATACAGTGCGTTGTATTGCTATGGGTTCTATGGAAGGGTTAGTGCGGGGCGTAGAAGTAATAGATACAGGCAGTCCTATTCGTATTCCTGTAGGTACTGAGACGCTTGGGCGTATTATGAATGTTGTAGGTGAGCCGATTGACGGTAAAGGAGACATTAAAAGCTCAAATATTTCTTCTATATATAAGCCTGCTCCTGATTTTACCAATCAGTCAACCGAGCGTAATATATTAGTAACCGGTATTAAAGTGATTGATTTACTTGCTCCTTATACTAAAGGCGGTAAAATAGGACTATTCGGTGGTGCAGGAGTCGGTAAAACCGTGCTTATAATGGAGCTTATTAATAACGTAGCTAAAGCACACGGTGGTTATACGGTATTTGCAGGAGTTGGTGAGAGAACTAGAGAAGGTAATGATCTTTACCATGAAATGATTGACTCGGGTGTTATTAACCTTGCAGAGCCTGAAAAGTCAAAAGTAGCTTTAGTTTATGGACAAATGAACGAGCCGCCGGGAGCAAGGGCAAGAGTTGCGTTAAGCGGTCTGACCATTGCGGAGAGTTTTAGAGATATGAATGAAGGGCAAGATGTTTTGTTTTTTGTAGATAATATTTTCCGTTTTACTCAAGCAGGTTCTGAAGTATCGGCGTTACTCGGTAGGATTCCGTCAGCGGTAGGGTATCAGCCTACTCTTGCAACCGATATGGGCCAACTACAAGAGCGTATCACCTCTACTAAGCACGGCTCAATAACGTCCGTGCAGGCTATATATGTACCGGCGGATGATTTAACTGATCCTGCTCCTGCTACTTCTTTTGCACATTTAGATGCTACAACGGTACTTAGCCGTCAGATAGCTGAGTTTGGGATTTATCCGGCAGTTGATCCGTTAGATAGTAATTCCCAGGTACTTGATCCGATGATTGTCGGTGAAGAACATTATAGTGTAGCAAGACAAGTACAGCAGGTTTTACAAACTTATAAATCGTTGCAGGATATTATAACTATTTTAGGTATGGATGAGCTATCCGAAGAAGATAAACTAACCGTGGCACGTGCTAGAAAAATACAGCGTTTCTTATCGCAGCCTTTCCATGTCGCTGAAGTATTTACCGGAGCTGCAGGCAAATTTGTTAATCTAGCCGATACTATCGCAGGCTTTAAAGGACTTGTAGAGGGTAAATACGATGATTTACCGGAAGCTGCTTTTTATATGGTCGGAACTATAGACGAGGCTATAGAGAAGGCGCAGACGTTGAAGTGACGTTGATGTCATTCCCTCGTAGGCGGGAATGACGTAGTAATTTTACTATATTATTCTATGAACGCAACAATTCTAGTCAAAATAATTACTCCTTTAAGTATTGCATTTGAAAAGCAAGCTAAAATGGTAACAATGTCGGGTGAGGAGGGTATGTTTGGAGTGCTGCCGAGTCACGTTCCGATGATTGTTAGTTTAAAAGCCGGTTTAGTGCAGGTTTATATAGATGATATGCATAAATCCGAAAACACTTATCTTATTTCCGGCGGTGTAACCGAAGTAACGGCAAATTATATTAATATAGCTACGGAAACGGCTATTAACGTTACGAATTTAAGTGAAGCGGAAATAGCAACTAAGCTTCTCGATTTTCAAAAAACTTTATCAGATCAACATTAATTTGTTTGAAAAATCTACGTTTTGGGATAAGGTTATTTTAATGTCATTGCAAGACTTTTTTCCGTCATTGCGAGGAGTGAGAAGCGACGCGGCAATCTTGTCAAACTTCCTGAGATTGCCACGCAGTTCTACGGCTGCTCGCAATGACGATGTTTATTCCACATAATCAAGTGAGAAACAAATGTCAAAAGTACATAATTCAGAATATATACAAGAGTTATCAGTCGATAATACTTCATACAAAATTTACGATATAAATAAAGCGGCAAGCGATATAGATCTTCCCTTAAAAAAGCTTCCATATAGTTTAAGAGTATTATTTGAGAATGTATTACGTTCTAATGGTTCAAAGCAAAGCTTACTTGTATTTAAAGAATGGCTAAAAACTAAAAAATCTGATGCGGAAATAGATTTTATGCCGGCAAGAGTTTTGATGCAGGACTTTACCGGTGTGCCTGCTATTGTAGATTTGGCGGCTATGCGTGATGCGATGAAGAAAATAGGAGGTGATCCGTTAAAAATTAACCCGCTTATTCCTGTTGATTTGGTAATAGACCATTCCGTAAGCGTTGATTCTTATGCAGCTAAGGATTCATGCAATAAAAATATTCAAATGGAAATGAAACGTAATATAGAGCGTTATGCATTTCTTAAATGGGGGCAGCAAGCATTTAATAATTTTAAAGTAGTGCCGCCGGGTACGGGTATTTGTCATCAGGTAAATTTAGAATATTTAGCAAAAGTCGTGTGGCATAAAGACGGCACCCTTTATCCTGATAGTTTAGTTGGAACGGATAGCCATACAACTATGGTAAACGGTTTATCGGTGCTTGGTTGGGGAGTCGGCGGAATAGAGGCAGAAGCTGCCATGCTAGGTCAACCTCTTACTATGATCCTGCCGGAGGTAATTGGGGTAAAACTAACAGGAAAATTAACAGGTATAGCTACCGCAACCGATTTAGTTTTAACCGTTACCGAGATGTTGCGGAAAAAGAAAGTAGTAGGTAAATTTGTCGAGTTTTTCGGTGAGGGTCTTAAAAACCTAATGATTGCCGATCGTGCTACTATTTCTAATATGTCGCCTGAATACGGTGCTACTTGCGGTTTTTTCCCGATTGATCAAGAAACTATAAAATATCTAGAGCTAACAGGTAGAGAAAAAACGCAAATCAGATTAGTAGAGCAATACGCAACCGAGCAGAATCTTTGGTATGATTTTGAACATGCGGCAGAATATACTGAGGTTTTAGAGCTAGATTTATCTATGGTACATAGTTCACTTGCCGGTCCAAAACGTCCGCAAGATCGAGTAAACTTAAATGATGTAGCAAGTAATTTTAAATATGAATTACCGAATTTTGCTTTAGAAAATAAAGACATTGATAAAAAATATGCCGTAGCAAATCAGAATTACGAAATTGGTAACGGTGATGTGGTAATTGCAGCAATTACTAGCTGTACTAATACTTCTAATCCTTCGGTTATGATTGGTGCAGCACTTCTTGCTAAAAAAGCACTAGAACACGGGTTAAAGGTAAAACCTTGGGTTAAAACTTCTCTTGCTCCTGGTTCAAAAGTCGTAACGGAATATTTGAAGCTTAGTGGTCTTGATAAATATTTAGATGAATTAGGGTTTAATCTAGTAGGTTACGGCTGCACTACTTGCATCGGTAATTCCGGACCTCTAAATCCAGAAATAGAGGAAACTATTAACAAAAACGGGCTAGTTGTTGCTTCTGTTTTATCTGGTAATAGGAATTTTGAAGGGCGAATTAATCCGCTTACTAAAGCAAGCTATCTCGGCTCGCCTATTTTAGTCGTAGCATATGCACTTAGCGGCACTCTTAATATAGATCTAACAAATATGCCCATAGGAGAAAATATTTATTTAAAAGATCTTTGGCCAAGCAAAGAAGAGATAGATGAAGTTATTGCAAATTCAATTAATTCCTCTATGTTTATAGAAAAATATTCTGATATATTTAGCGGAACGAAAGAGTGGAAAGATTTACAGGTTACTAATAGTTCTACTTATAACTGGAATAAGAATAGTACCTATATTAATAATCCGCCTTATTTTAAGGATATAGGCAGCAAGAATAATATACAAGATATAAAATCTGCAAAAATTCTAGCAATTCTCGGTGATTCTATTACTACCGATCATATTTCGCCGGCAGGTAGTATTAGTAAAACCAGCCCTGCTGCTAAATATTTAACGGACCATCATATAGAGCCTCTAGATTTCAACTCTTACGGATCACGTAGAGGAAATCATGAAGTAATGATGCGTGGCACATTTGCTAATATTCGTATAAAAAATGAGATGTGTAAAGGTGTAGAAGGCGGGTTTACCATAAACCAGTTAAACGGCACGCAGCAAACTATCTACGATGCAGCTATGGACTACAAAGCTCATGATGTATCGGTAGTGATTTTTGCAGGTAAAGAATATGGCAGCGGCTCATCTAGAGACTGGGCAGCAAAAGGACCTGGGTTGCTTGGTGTAAAGGCAGTGATTGCCGAGAGCTTTGAGCGAATACATCGCTCAAATTTAGTAGGTATGGGTATTTTACCGCTAACTTTTACCGGCAATAATACAAGATTAGATTTAAAGTTAGACGGTTCAGAAACTATTGACATTACAGGCTTAAGCGAGAATATAAGCTCTTATCATCCTGTTAAATGCGTGATAAAAAAACAAACCGGTGCAATAAGAACAATCGATTTAATATTGCAAATATTTACGGATAATGAGATAAATTATATAAAGCACGGCAGTATTATGCATTTTGTGGTAGAGAGTTTGAAGGGGTAGTTTACTGGTATCATCATTGCGAGGAAATTGCGTAGCAATTGTACGTAATCTTGGGAGTTTGTTATTATTTTATGAGATTGCCACGCATCCTACGGCTGCTCGCAATGACAACTCAGATAGCCATGCAACAACGCCACATGGGAACGACATAAAGAGGTAAAAATATGGACAAGCATCTTAAAGAATATACCGAGAGCGGTAAGAAAAATTTAATTGTGGTATATATATTATATTTATGCGGGATCGTAGCTCCGATATTGCCGTTAATCGGGGTATTTTTTGCATATCTTAACAAAGATAAAGGCGATAACTTTGCAATTAGTCATTACGTGTTTTTATTTCGTACTTTTTGCCTTGGGGTTCTTGGGTGGATTGTATGTTTTATATTTACGTTTATCATGATTGGAGTAGTACTATACGTTATACTAGCTGTTTGGTATATACTTCGTGTTGCCATCGGTTTTAAATATATGATAGAAGACAAAGCATACCCAAACCCTATGACTTATTGGATAAAATAAAAATGATAAAGCTGAACGTAGACGGTTCTGAAATAGAAGTATCAGAAGGTAGCACCGTTTATCAAGCCTGTACACAAGCAGGAAAAGAAATCCCTCATTTTTGTTATCATGAGCGTCTAAAAATTGCTGGTAATTGCCGTATGTGCTTGGTTGAAATGGAAAAATCACCAAAGCCTATAGCTTCTTGTGCTATGCCGGTAAGTAACGGTATGGTTATTCATACCGATACGCCGATGGTAAAAAAAGCACGTGAAGGGGTGATGGAGTTTTTACTGATTAACCATCCTTTAGATTGTCCTATTTGTGATCAGGGCGGAGAGTGTAATTTACAGGATCAGGCTTTCAGATACGGCAAAGGTACTAATAGATTCCACGAAAATAAGAGATCTATTAAAGATAAATATATGGGACCGTTGATTAAAACAGCGATGACTAGATGCATACAATGCACAAGATGTATTAGATTTGCGAGCGATATAGCGGGAATAGAGGAAATGGGAGCTATTCACCGTGGAGAACACATGGAAGTAACTTCATATTTAGAGCAAACTTTAGATTCTGAAATTTCCGGTAATATGATCGATATTTGTCCTGTCGGTGCTTTGAACTCTAAGCCTTATGCTTTTAAAGCTCGTAAATGGGAGCTAAAACATACCGCTAGCATTGGAGTGCATGATGCCGAAGGCTCTAATATTCGTATTGATAGTAGAGGCGATGAGGTAATGAGGATATTACCTCGTGTTAATGAAGAAATAAATGAAGAGTGGCTTTCGGATAAGAATCGTTTTAGTTATGACGGTTTAAAATATCAGCGCTTGGATCGTCCTTATATCAGAAAAAACGGTAAGTTAGTAGAAGCTAGCTGGAGTGAAGCTTTAAAGACAGTAGCGGATAAAATAAAATCCGTAAAACCAGAAAAGATTGCTGCTATTGCTGGTTCTCTCTCTTCTGTCGAAGCAATGTTTATGTTAAAAACATTATTGCAAAAGCTTGGCTCTAATAATTACAGCGTTAATCAGTTTGACTATAAACTAGATACCATGCAGCGAGGCAATTATTTATTTAATACTACTATTGCAGGGATAGAAAAGGCTGATTTATGTTTGCTAATCGGAGCAAATCCAAGGCAAATAGCTCCAGTATTAAATAGTAGAATAGGTATGCAAGTACGTGCCGACTCACTAAAAGTAGCAAGAATAGGTGGGGGGCATAACCAAACCTATAAAATTCAGGATTTAGGAAGTGATATTAAGATTATTGAGGAGCTAGCCATTGGTACTCATGAGTTTACGAAAGCCTTAAAAGCAGCAAAATATCTGATGATTATAGTAGGTGACGGTGTATATGCAAGAGATGACGGATATGCTATATTGTCGCTTATTCATAAGATAGTGACTGAATATAATATTATGCGTGATGATTGGAAAGGTTTTAATATATTGCATAATCACGCTTCTATAGTTGGTGGTCTTGATATTGGTTTTAATACTCCTATTAAGCTCGAAGAGTTGGAACTCGCTTATTTACTTGGAACGGACGCAATCCCATTTGATAAGCTGAAATCGACTTTTATAATATATCAAGGACATCACGGGGATGCAGGTGCTAGCAGTGCTGATGTAATTTTACCTGCGGCTGCTTATACCGAGCAGAGCGGAATTTACGTAAATTTAGAAGGTAGACCGCAAATAGCAGAAAAAGCAGTATCGCCTGTAGGGGTAGCTAAAGAAGATATAGAAATTATTAAAGAGCTTTCCGGTTATCTAAAAATAGATATCGGAATGGATAATTTCCAAGAAGTAAGAGTAAGACTTGCTAAAGAATATAAGGTATTTGCTAGTATTGATAGAATTATAGAAAATAAATTTAGTAAGTTTAGCTCTAAAGATAAGTTATCAAAAGAGCCTATAACTGCAGAACCTATTAATTATTATATGACTGACGTGATTAGTAAAAATTCGGTCACTATGGCTAAGTGCGTTGAGGCTAAGGAAGCAAGAGACGAGGAGGCGGCATGATGAAAAATATGCTATTCTCACCCCGTATGTTATTCCTGCAAAAGCGGGAATCCAGCTCTTTTTTTGTAAATTATTTTCTGGATTCTCACTTTTGCGGGAAGGATATAATAAGATTACAATCATGCTAGAACTCTTTTTTGAATATATTTTTCCGTTAATTATCATCGCTCTAAAGGTAGTTGCAATTACTATCCCTTTAATATTGTGCGTTGCGTATTTAACATATGCAGAGCGTCGTGTTATTGGATTAATGCAGCTTCGACGAGGACCTAACGTTGTCGGTCCGTTTGGATTACTTCAGCCTATTGCCGATGCGGTTAAGCTCTTATTCAAAGAGCCGATCATTCCAACCAATTCCGATAAAATATTATTTATTTTAGCACCGATGATAACTTTTATATTAAGTTTAATCGGCTGGGCAGTTATACCCTTTGCAAAGGGCGTAGTTCTGGCAGATATTAATGTAGGTGTTTTATATATTCTTGCTATTTCTTCTTTAAGTGTTTACGGCATTATTATTGCTGGCTGGGCTAGTAACTCAAAATATGCTTTTTTAGGAGCTATACGTTCCTCTGCCCAAATGATTTCTTATGAAGTGTCGATGGGGCTGGTTATTATTACCGTGCTACTTACTACCGGTACTCTCAATTTAAGTGAGATCATTGAAGCACAAAGCACAATGCCGTGGTGGATTGATTTAATGCTACTACCTATGGGTGTCGTGTTTTTTATCTCGGTGCTTGCCGAAACAAATAGATTACCTTTTGATTTACCTGAAGCAGAATCGGAGTTAGTTGCTGGCTATAATGTTGAATATTCCTCTATGGGATTTGCTTTATTTTTTCTAGGTGAATATGCTAATATGATATTAGTTAGTGCAATGACTACGACTTTCTTTTTAGGAGGTTACTTGCCGCCCTTTAATATATCGTGGTTAGATTGTATTCCGGGGTTCTTTTGGTTTGTATTTAAGGTCGGATTCTTATTGTTTTGTTTTTTATGGATTAGAGCGACCTTACCAAGATATCGCTATGATCAATTAATGCGACTTGGCTGGAAAGTATTTTTACCTCTAACTTTATTTTGGGTAGTGTTAGTATCAAGTGTGCTTGTTTATACAGATAATTTACCGAGTATTTAGGTGTTATTGTCATTGTTGCTTGATCGGTTTACCCGTCATTGCGAGGAAATTACGAAGTAATTGACGAAGCAATCTCAGGATATTTGACGAGATTGCCACGCAGCCTACGGCTGCTCGCAATGACAACTCGGTATCCATGCGGGTGATGCCCCGCAGAAATACATCGATCTTTAATATATAATTTTTATGATAAACTATTTAAAATCGTTTTTTCTATATGAGATAGTAAGGGGGATGGCTTTGACTTTAAAGTATTTCTTTAAGCCCAAAGTTACCATAAATTATCCTTATGAAAAAAGCCCTATTAGTCCAAGATTTAAGGGTGAACATGCCCTGCGTCGCTATGAAAACGGTGAAGAACGCTGCATTGCGTGCAAACTCTGTGAGGCGATTTGTCCGGCACAAGCGATAGTAATTGAAGCGGACGAACGAGAAGACGGCAGCAGGCGTACTACTCGTTATGATATAGATATGACAAAATGCATTTATTGCGGATTATGTCAGGAAGCTTGCCCTGTAGATGCAATAGTTGAAGGTCCTAATTTTGAGTTTGCAAGTCTAACTCATACCGCACTTATTTACGATAAGGAAAGATTACTGCAAAATGGCGATAGATGGGAACAGGCACTCGCTAGTAAACTACACAAAGATTACAAGTATAGGTAATATACTCGTTTAATTACTCTTCATTTATTCGGAATATATATGTATATTATGCTATTGTGATTCTGTTAATAGGTTCATTTCAAAAAAGTTAAATTAAAAAAATATATCATGAAAATTCGAACCTTGCATTCGAGATTTCATAAACCTTTGTAATTTAATTATTGCTTTTCTTTTTTTTGACTTTTATTCTCTTAATTATAAAAACTAAAAAACTATATTCCTACTGGAATAAGAGGAACTCATAAAATATATAGTACTAATGAGCAATATTTAAAGCTAAAATCATATGATAAGGATTTATATGAACAATTAAAAGCCTCCAAAAGAGCTAGAAGACAAGAGAATTAGTTATAAGAATAATATATAAAGTTACTAACACACATGCTGTAAGTACAATAATTAATTGTTCAATTTGGATTATAGTTAGCCTTATATTTTTTATTGTACATTGGGAGATTTATAAAAATACGCAAAACAATAATAATTAATCAAGCCGTAATATCTGTGCAGATTTTATAGAGCTTTCTAGATGAGAGGATAGAAGAACAATACCGCCGCTATTTGCTTTCATGACAATTAGATTATTGAGTAAAGCCCTATTTTCTTTGCTTAAGTTAGTTTCAACTTCATCAAGTAGCCATAAGTCAGATTGGCAAGCAATAAGCCTTGCTATGGCTACGATTTTCTGCATTCCGCTAGACAAACTATAGCATTTTTTATCTAATAAGTCGTGTAATTTGAAGTAATGAATAGCAGCATATAGGGTTGCAGCGGAATTATAAATTTCTGACCAAAATTTTAGATTCTCAAAAACAGTCATTTCTGATTTTAGACCTAAATTATGACCGATATAAGTGCAGTAAAGTTTAGCGATATTGTTAATATTACAGTTTCTATAGTAGATATTACCGCTACTCGGTTGCATAATTCCTGCTATCATTCGTAGCAACGAGCTTTTCCCACAACCGTTAGCTCCTTTTATATATGTTATAGAAGAAGGAAGAAAAGTAATATTTAGATCAAATAAGTTTTTAAATTGTAATTGATGAAGTGATAGCATGTCCTTGTCATACCGTAGCTTGACCACGGTATCCATATAAAAGCAATTCAAAATACTAATAATTTTACTAGATATCGTGGTCAAGCCATGGTATAATATCTGTTGCTTTTTAATAAATTTAATTTTCATGATGCTCTTCTGGTGTGGTCCCAGTTAATTCTGTATTATCTTGTTGATTATTATTACCAATTCCAAGTTTCTCACGAGCATCTCTTCAAGCTTCTTTATGATCTGATGCATCAGGATTTACCACATAACTTATATCTATGCCTGTTACCTTATTAGCTTCTTGACCTAGTTTTTTAGTTGCGTTGTTTAATTCATGGTTTGTTTTTTTAATTTCTTTTGCTATTTTTCATATAAATCTCACTTTTAAGTTCTATAATTAGAGTAGCATTTATATTTTTTGTAAGCAATTAAAATTTTACCAGCAAATTTTCCACCGATAAGCTAAATACATTTAAAATAGAACTCGGCATTAGACCAAAGTAAATAATTAATAATATTAAAGGAGCTATTGAGATTATTTCGTATTTATATAAATCTCTGAAATGCATAATTTCTTTATTGGTAATTTCACCGAGCATTACTTCTTTGTATAATTTCAGCATATAAACTGCCCCGAAGATTATGCCGAGAGCTGCTATAAAGGTTGCTACTACATTCACCTTATAAATCCCAAGCAGGCTTAAAAATTCTCCAATAAATCCACTAGTTCCGGGTAATCCGACAGAGCCGAGCATTGCAATCATAAAAAATGCGGCAAGCACCGGCATTTTACTTGCTACACCACCATATTTAGCTATTTCTTTTGTATGTAATCTTTCGTACAAAGTACCGACTATTAAGAATAGACATGAAGAAATCACACCGTGGCTAAGCATCTGAAATATTGCTCCGCTAACTCCGGCTTTAGTAAAGCTAAAAATACCTATCGTAACATATCCCATATGTGCAATAGATGAATATGCTATCATCTTCTTCATATCTTTTTGAGCAAGCGCAATGAGTGATGCATATATTATAGCAATAACGCTAAGGTAAATTACGTAAATTGCAAATTCTTGTGATACACTCGGACATAGAGGTAGTAATACTCTTAAAAAACCGTAACCGCCGAGTTTTAGCAAAATACCGGCAAGAATAACCGAGCCGCTGGTTGGAGCTTGTACGTGTGCATCGGGTAGCCAAGTATGAAAAGGAATCATAGGGATTTTAACGGCAAAAGCAATAAAGATAGCCCACCATAAAATTTGCTGAGCAAATAATGGAATATTATCGGTAAGCTGAAAGATATAGGTTAAATCAAAGCTATGTATTTTGCTATAAATATAAATTAATGAAAGTAAGAAAAATACAGAACCAAAGAACGTGTATAAGAAGAATTTAAGAGCCGCATATATTCTATTCTTGCCACCCCATACGCCGATAATAATATACATCGGCACTAATATTGCTTCAAAAAACAGATAAAATAATAGTAAATTTACCGAGGTAAATGCCCCTATACAAAAAGATTCCATTAATAAAAAACATACCAAATATTCTTTAATATATTTTTTAACGGTAAATAAGCTTCCAATTATACAAATAAGAGTAAGAAAAGAAGTTAGAACCACAAAAAATATTGATATACCGTCAACGCCTACATGGAATTCAAGCCCGATCTTATCAATCCAAGCGTAGCGTTCAACAAATTGATAAGCGGGGTTTGAGGAGTCAAACTCTATTAAAATATAGATAGTTGAGATGAATGTTAAAACAGAACTAAGCACTGCAACATACATTACATATATCGGTTTATCTGCTTTTTTACTTTGACTAATAAACAGCAAAATATATAGCACGCTTATTAGCGGCAGAAAAATACTGATAGATATAATAGGTAATTCTAACATTCTGTAAGATTTTATGGGTTTTTTTCCGTCATGGCGAAGCAGATTACGAAGTAATTGACAAAGCAATCTCAGGAATTTGTTATTATTTCATGAGATTGCCACGCTCTTTACGTTCGCTCGCAATGACGGTTTTAGTTTTTAACGCAAATAACATCAGTACATTATGTTTTTCCAAACAAAATAACTAATTGTTACAACAATAAATGATACTATATACAAAGCATAATTAAAAACATATCCTGTTTGTATTTTGCCGGTAAGAACGCTAAAGCAATTAACGACTCGTGAAAAACCGTTTGGTCCAAAACGATCGATTATTTGCTGATCGCCAAGATAAAATAAAGAAGCTAAACAGTTAATAGGTTTCACAATTAAGCAATTATATATTTCATCGAAGTAATATTTATTGCGTAATATGTTAGAAATTAATACAAGGGGTGTCATCCCGCGGCTTGACCGCAGTATCCAGGCGTTTTTAATATTTTTACTGGATTTCCGCTTTTGCGGGAATGACATAACAGTACTTGACTTATATAAGTAAATCCCAGTAACAATCCCCACTATACCGACTGCCATAGGTAGTAGCTTAATATATAAAGGCGGGTGGCTAATTAGTAATTTATAAATATGTAAATTAAATAGGCTTGCATGGAAATAACCGTTTGGTTTGTCCATAGCAAGTAAATAATAGCCGATCATACCGCTAAAAAAGCTCCCGGCGACAAGTAATATAAGTGGATTATTCATTACTTTAGCCGGTTCGTGAGCATGCTCAAAAACATCTTTTTCTAGCTTAGTTTTGCCATGAAATACCAACATAATAATCTTCATTGAATAAATAGCGGTAAGTATTGCTGCTGCTATTCCAAAAATAAACATAAACGAGCCGCTACTATACGCCGCTTCTAAAATCGAGTCTTTAGAGTAAAATCCTGCCAAAGGATAAATCCCTATTAGTGCAAGTGAGCCGATTAAGAAGTTGCCATAAGTTACCGGCATTTTATTTCTTAAATCACCCATTTTAAAAATATCCTGCTCGTGAACGGTATGTATTACGCTGCCGGCTGATAAGAATAATAAGGCCTTAAAAAAGGCATGAGTTACTAAGTGAAATATTCCGCTATTATAGGCAGATACTCCGCACGCCATGAACATATAACCAAGCTGACTGCAAGTTGAGTAAGCAATAATCTTCTTGATATCGCTGTGCATAATAGCAATGCTTGCAGCAAAAAGACAAGTAACACCGCCGATAATCGTAATAAATTGTAGAATTAAAGGGCTATATTCAAATAAATACGAGCAGCGTGCTACTAAGAATACTCCTGCCGTTACCATGGTTGCTGCATGAATAAGTGCAGATACCGGAGTCGGTCCTTCCATCGCATCAGGAAGCCATACATGTAAACCGATCTGTGCAGATTTACCCATACAACCGATGAATAATAATAAACAAATAATGTCTAGAATGGAAAAATGTAAAAATATTTTTATATTAGATAATAATTCTGCAGATGACAATACATCTTTGTAATTTGCTGAGCCACAATAAACAATAATCGTCATTACGCCTAAGATAAAAGCAAAATCGCTGGCTCTATTTATTATAAAAGCTTTAATCGCTGCTTTATTGGCTGATTCTTTTGAATACCAAAAACCTATTAGTAAATATGAGCAAACGCCGACGCCCTCCCAACCGAAAAATAACTGTAAGAAATTATCGCTAGATACTAGCATTAACATAAAAAAAGTGAATAAAGAAAGAAAAGACAAGAAGCGTATAATCCCCTTATCTTCGGCCATATAGCCAAGCGAGTAGATATGCACGATGCTTGACACCCATGTTACGGCTATAAACATTATGCTAGTTAGCTGATCGATATAAATCGACCAATTTACTTTAAAATTTCCAACATCAATCCATGGTAATAATTTAATATGGATTATATTCCCGTCTAAGCCTGCATCGCAAAATATTATTAATGAGAATAAGGCAGATAAAGATAAAAAGCCGGTTGCAATTACTTGCGCTAATTTTTTGTCTATTACCCTTACGAATAACCCGTTTATTATGCTAGATGCAAGCGGTAACATGATGATCATTATGCAAATATTTTGATACATCATTATCCCCACATCTGATTAATGTCGGTAATTTTAATGGAGCCTTTATTACGGAAATATATTAGTAATATTGCAAGCCCGATTGAGGTTTCGGCAGCTGCTACGGTTAAGATTATAATACTAAAAATTTGTCCCGATAATTCTTGCATATATACGGAAAATGCAACAAAATTTATGTTAACTGCAAGCAGCATTAACTCAATAGACATTAATATATTGATAATATTTTTGCGATGCATAAATAATCCAAACATTCCGATAGTAAAAACTAAGCTGCTTAAGATTAAATAATGATTAAGCGAAATATATTCATTCATATTTAATATTCTCAACACCTTTATTTAGAATAGGCTTTGTCATTAATATGGTATTTTCTTTATTGTGACGTAGTTGTTTTGATATATCTTGACGTTTTACTCCCTCACGCTTCTTTAGTGTTAACGTAATACATGCAATCATAGCGACAAATAATATAAGGCCCGCCATTTGAAACGGTAGCATAAAGTCTGTGTAGAGTACGCCTCCTATTGCTTTAGTATTTGAGATATTATTTGTTATGGTAAACGATACATTGGAGTTGAAATTAATATTTTTAGTACCAAGTAAAATAATTATTACTAAATCGGCAAACATAATCAAAGCTATAAAAATACTTAAAGCTAGATTTGCTTTTAGCTGCGTTATTGTCTTATTAAAATGCATATCTAGCATCATTATCACAAATAAGAATAATACTGCTACAGCTCCAACATAAATCACTATCAGCATCATAGCTAAAAATTCTGCTCCAAGCAAAATCATAAGCCCTGCACCGTTGATAAATGCAAAAATTAACCATAATACCGAATATACGGAATTTTTGCTTAAGACAACGCATACGCTACTGATAGTTATTAATGTTGCAAATAAATAAAAAAATATAGGCATGGTGTTTATATAGGTTGTGTCTTATCTCTATTTTATCCTCGTAAAACTCGTTTTACAACATTAGGTTCTTTCTCAATAATCTTAAGAAGTAATTTTGCAGCTCCGGTAGGTAATCTTCTGCCTTGTTCCCAGTTTCTTAAAGTTGCAACACTCACTCCAAATGTTGTAGCAAATTGTTGTTGTGTTAATTTTAACTTATCTCTTGCTTCATGCACGTCTATATTAGATAATTTTATATCATGTTTATTTGCTTTTAATTTTCCTTTAGTGTATAAAACAGCCTCTTGCATTCCAATTAATATACTTTTGTCGGTTTGATATATAATTTTACCAATTCTTCAGTTAGTTTTTTTAATTCATTACAACTATTATGATTAATATTTTCCATCTTACTTTTTATAAAACCGGTTATTAAAAATACCGGCATATTTTCATTGTAGTAAAAATAAATTATTTTTATACTGCCACTTTTACCTTTATTATTTACTTAAAGTAAATCGTAACTTTCTTCTTAACCTCCAGTGCCTTTTATTATATCACCTTGGTCAGGATTAGCAGCAATGTAATGTATTATTTCAAAGCATTCTTTTTCATTTAAATTATTCTTAGCGAATTTTTGAAACTCTGGAAGCTCAACAACTGAAATCAGTTTTTTACTCATAATAATTATACGCCATTGGCGTAGGAGAATCAATAAATAATTTTTGTTTAGTATCATGGATACCGTGGCAAGACCACGGTATGACAGAGTGCAAATTGGCTACACCAACAAAGCATTAGAAGAAAATTTCTTGATCATCGGAATAAATAAGCTTTCTAGTTCTTTGCGTATTTCTTCCTTGTTTTCTACTTTTTGACCTTCTTTACTTAAAGTTAGCTCGCCTTTTTCTACATGACCAAGTACAGCCTCAATGATTGCTTTTTTATCATGTTTACCATCCATATATCTAAGTGCAAACTTCTCAAAGAAATTAACGCCGATCGGTTCATGTTTTAAATTTGTAACCCACATAGAAGATGTATGGGTTGCTTGATGTATCACCATTTTTGTTGTTTTAGGCTTATCAAGCTCAGGGTTATTTCGATGCTTCTGATTTGTAATACTAATATAACCTTGTAGTACTAGCTTCATTGCATTATTTAAAAGTTCAGCTTTGATTTCGTTTAATTTAGTATTATGTAGCTTTTTATTAGCTTCAGTGGTTATTTTCTCAAAGCTTAACGGATTATTTAGATTTTCGCTGAAAGTGTATAAAATAGCTTTCATATAAGGCGAACTAGTTGTTAAGTTAGAGTCTTGATTGCCGTTTAAGAAGAATTTTAAATTTTCGGAAGCATTATTAAGATCTACTTCTTTGAGTGGTTTTTCAGGCACTATATTAAAGATTATATTAAATTTCGTTATATCATCATTGTTAATATTTCTATTAATTTTCACATCACTATGACATAGTAAAGTGGTTCTAAAACGACGATTCGTAATGAAATCCATATATTGTTCGGTTCTAACTATATCGTTTACCGCTTTTAATTGCTCTACTACTTTCGGCGGCATATTACCGAGATACATAGTCGAAAGATTACAATCGGCTAAATATTGTAAATTGTGCTTTCTTGCTTCATTCATAAATTCATGGAAGTAGAATTGAGCATTTTCTTCTTCTAGATGATCATGACGTAAATAATGATCGGTTTGTTTAGCAAGTAGCTCTGCTTCGGTTTTTAATGCTTCTGCATAAGGAGTTTTAGAGTTTTCTAAACTATCCTTAACAAATTCTAGTAACAATCTAGATTGAGCTATTCTATCCCGTACATTTGCAAATGAGCTAGAATGATACATCATCATATCTCTAATAGTACGGACCATATTCCAGCCAGGGAGGGTATTATAGCTAATATATGCTATTCCGTTTGGACTAAGATTTTTATTACAAACTTCAAAAATTTTATCTCTAACGGTTTTTGGTACCCAAGAAATTACGCCATGGCAAATTATATAATCAAACTTACCGAAAGAATCGTTAATATCAGTTATCGAACAATGATGGAACTCTATATTTTTTAATCCTAGTGCTTTAACATTTTTATTTGCTTCGTCAATTTGTACCTTAGACAAATCAACCCCAACAAAATAAGCTTTTGGATAAAGAACTGCATGTGGTATTAAATTACCGCCTGCTGCACAACCAAGCTCTAATATTTTTGCATTCTCGACTTCAGGAGCATTTACACCGAAAAGAGTTGCAAGTGTACTTAAGTGATAAGGATTTGTAAGAGCATATGGGTAGCTTTCATACGGTATTTCATCATAAGTGTTATGATCTGAAACCGTACCGTTAACAACGGATGGTGCGGAATGTGTTTTTTTTGCCATCTTATCATGACCGTTAGGGGTAGAAGAAGAGTTAGTAGTTTTTAGAGACATATTTTTCCCTTACATAGTTGAATGATTCGTGTCATCCCGCGGGATGATGACATTGTAGCTTTCATATAAATATTTCACAGAATTATTAAAGTGGCAATCTATAAGTAAATCCTATGCCAAATTCTCCAACGGCTATAGTTTTTTTGATAGGATTTGTTGGCACGAATTGCCCCGTTTTCATATCAAGCGTATCATAATTAATTCTTACTCTATATGCCGTTTGTAATTTTGCAGTTGCATCAATACTTAAATTTGAAGTTACATCTTGTGAAATTCCAAGACCTGCTTGCCAAGCAACACAATTTTTATGAGTTTTTCTTACTTTAAAATAATCGCTATTTATAACACTCCACCTAGAAGAGGTAGGCTTAACTTTTACTTGTGCTATTCCACCTCCAAGTATTACAAAAGGTGTGAAAGTTTTTATTTTTTCTAAATCATAAATAAGATTTAGCATATATATATTTGATAATACGGTAGTATTACCTGGGGTTTTAGGAATAGTGAGACCATTACTTAAATTTTGCTGAGGTAATACATAATGCAGACTATATTTAGGTTGATAAGTTGCTGAGAATTCAATAGCTATCTGTGGATATATTATATAGCCTATTTTTCCACTATACATACTTGATTTTTTTAAAATTATTTCGGTATTTGAGTGTTTATGTCGGAATTTACTAACGACCGGTTCAATTATTCCGCCTTCTACTCCTATATAGAACCCTGTTTCTTTTGCGAAAGCAATGTTATTAAAAATGATGATAGTAATAAAAAATAATTTTAGTAATTTAGTCATTATAATTGCTTAAAAAATAAAAAAATATTATATACCCCCTTTATTAATGGTCAATCATATTTTTCCTAATTATGGAAGCAATTATACCAAATAGTAATAAAGTAATAGTTACAGTGAACGCAACATATTCCGGAATCGCTATATAATGATGAATAAATATTTTAAAGCTGATAAATATTAAAATTAAAGCCAAAGAATATTTTATATAACTGAAACGTTCTACAATTTCTGCTAAACAAAAGAATAATGCTCTAAGCCCTAAAATAGCAAAAATATTTGAAGTATAAATTATATAAACATCATTAGTAATTGCGAATATTGCCGGTATACTATCTATAGCAAAGACTAAATCTATTGCTTCTATCAGTATTAGAGATATAAAAAGGGGGGTGCAATATAGTTTGTTATTACGTTTAACAACAAATTTATCCCCTTCAAGGTTAGGGGTAATATTTAGATTTTTTATTATTGACTTGTAAATATAAGAATTCTGTATATCAAAAGTTTTATGTGATACATAGAAAGTTTTTATACCTGTAGCAATAAGTATTACGGCAACAATATATAATAACCAGGCAAATTTATTTATAAGAATAATACCGCCGTAAATCATTACGGCTCTGAATATTATTACGCCTATTATACCGAAAAATAAAACACGATGTTGATATTGCCAGGGAATTTTAAAAAATTGGAAAATAATAGAGATAACAAAAATATTATCAAGTGACATAGCTTTCTCAATGAGAAAGCAAGTATAATATTCACGAGCATGATCTGCCCCCGTATTATAGTAAACATAGATACCGAATAAACAAGCTATTACAAGATAGAAAAGACTAAAAAGTACGCTTTCTTTAAAGCTCATTATGGTATTTTTTTTGTGTATTATTCCCAAATCGAGAATCAGTAAAGCAGCGATTACCGTATAAAAAATAATCCAACTCATTTATTTATCTCTTCATTTTATATTGCATGTGGAAATATAGTCCTCCATCAAACATAACTCTTAGCTGGAATCTTATAGTATTTTCTCCTTGTTTTAAATAACGCTTTATATCAATCGGTAAATTTTTAGCTTGTAATGCTTGACCTTGGTCATTTCCATTGTTACAGTACCTTTTCTCATCTAGAGAATCAATGTTAGTAGGGAAGCTAAGTAACTTTGTGCCGTTGACATATATTAATGTGCAATCATCATACCATAAATCTTTTACTTCAAAATACTCAATATCGTCCATTATTGCATCTAAAGTTACTTTGAATTCTACAGTATGCAATATTGTATTGTCCGGTTTATTTGCTGCAGCTATACGTGCTCCATCCTTTGGAAATGCCATAATGCTTCCATGTGGTACCGGTTTTTTGTTGAAGATATAGTCACCTATTTTAGTTACCGGATTATAAGGGGTCTCAAGTAATTGGTCTGATGGAAAGTCGTTATAACCAACTTTTACGGGGAATCCTTTAAATTTTCTACAGCCGACATTGTGGCCTAAAGGTTCAAACTCGACAACCTTTCTATCAAAATATGATAAACAATGGCGTTCTAAAGGTTTATTAGGATCAATAGGTATCCAATTAGTCGGGCATTTTCCTTTTGCAAGTTCTCCTATATCGCTTTCAGGCCATTCTGCATTACCGTGATTGTTACCGGAAGGAGCTTTCTCTGTGCTAGGAATTTTAGCACAAGTAGGTACTAATATAGGAGCACAAAGATTTAGCTCTTGCCAAGTTTTATCTCTTACATCCTCAGTCTCAGCTTTATATGTCGGCTCAGGAGGAGTATTGTTATCTCCTTTTGTATATGTCACTGTATAATATTTTGAAGGATCTACCGGTACTAATATTGGTCCTATGTTAGGTTTCGGCTCGATTCTATCTGTATAATCCCTACTTAAAACACATATTGGAGTATTAGCCTTATCGTTATTGGTATAGCATTTACTCGGAATCTTATTTATATTGCAAGTATAAATTGTAATACCTCTTCCTGGACCTGACACTGTTTCTTCTAGAGTACAGCGCGTTAGATCTATATCTTTTTTACATAAGCCAAGATTTGGATATTTAACGTTATATTTATTTTTAAAATCTTTACAATTTATAGTATCGTTGTTGTTGAGTTTAGCAAGTACACAATTTGTTGAGTCATGATTGTAACCGGGCATAGGTGATCCATCAGGTAAAGTAGGACGCAGCATAGGGTTACAATGTTGGAAATTTTTCGGCATCAAGCAGGCATGCGTTCCACCTTGGATATATTTACCGTTTATATATTCTAAATATTTTAAATATACCGCACTTGAGTCAGGATTTCCATTACTATCATAAGGTGCTTTATCATCTTTATATTTACCGTGAATAGTCAACTGATTTAGAGTATTCTCTCCTGAAAACGGCATAGCAATATATTTATCTTCCTTTGGATCTTTAGGTATAAACGCAACGGAAGAACTATACTTATAACCGGCAAGCATTACTATGCTTTCTGTGTCAGTGGGGTTGGGAGGTGGAGGTCCGGCGTATGATAACGGCGTTACAAGAGTGCTTGTTTCATCTATGATATTGTCGCCTTCTCTTACTTGTACTGACGCAATGAATTGCGGTTTATAATAAGCATCGTTGGGATTGCTATTATTAGTACAGGTAATTCCGGCATATTGCTTTGCACATTCATAAGCAGCTAAGCTGTAAGAATGATTTACTCGCGGTACGCAATCTATTAAATTACCGGACTCAAATAAGCAAATATTATTAGGATTTTGCTTATCGTCTTCGGTATTACTAATAGAGACATAAAGCTTTCTATCTTTACCGTTGTTGTCTTTTAAGATGACATCTGTCTTTATAGGCATTAAGCTAGCTGTATCTTGCTTTTGTACCTCAGGAAATTTTACGCTTACATCCTTAAATTCGCCGATATTAACTCCCCACACTTTTTGACAGGTAGTTGAATTAGAACTTGGACAGTCCGGTATATCGCTTATGTAGTAATCGTTGGGTGTTTCTACATTTCCAATTTTCTGCGAATATACTATTCTAAATCCCTCATTACAACCGTTAGCCGTAACACTACATGGCGTAGAAATTTCTGTATTAATACATGGAGTGTTGCCTGAAGTATTCTTACACGATTTAATTAAATCTTTAAAAGCCGTATTAGTATGAGTAATTTTTGCTGAAGAAAAATCTATATTACGTGGTTCTACACAAGTTTTGAGGTCAGAGCGAGAACTCGTGCAAAGCGGAACAAGATTGCTAAAGCTAACACGTATGGTATTATTAACAATATTGTTTTTAACATTAATATTAGATGGCACTACACAAGCCGGATTAGTAGAAGATTGGTCAAACTGGCCGCTTGCATCTTTTATGCTACATACATTATGAGCACTCGCATTAGTGCTAATATAATCTAAATTTGGACAATATGGTGGTGGAAAAGGCCCTAAAGGTAATTGTACACAACCAAAAGAATAGCTATCTACAGAACCGTTTAATGACCCAAGTGCTTCAATAATTTTTATTATTAAAGCAGGAAAAAAATTAAAAATCTCTCCTATTGCATTAAGTATTGATTGAAGTACTTTTATAAATTCTGAATTTTGATCTATCATACCAAGAAGCTGCCCTAATAAACTTGGTAAATTTGCTCCTTTTATCGTTTCAACTAAAAATTTTAATACTTTTGCAATAGGGCTAAGTTCGTTAGTGTGATGAAGAGGTTGACGATTAGGATTCCAGTCCATCGGATCAAGATGTGCACCGGAATCTGAAACAAGGTTAACAAGTCCAGGATCGCTATAAGCACAAAGTTTAGGAGGTTTTAAAGTAATTATTTTGTTGTCTACACCGATTATCTTATTATCAGTTTCTGTATAACCGACTTTATTGAGATGTACTCCATCGGTATAACCTGGATCTGCAGGGGAAGGTGGGGCATTTATCCCGGGAGGTGGAGGCATATCCGGTACGGCAACTCTAGCACAGACTCTAGTTAGAGGTATACCGTAACCTGTAGGCCATAATACACATTCTCCATCCCAATTTAAAGTAGAGTTTTGGTGCCAACAAGCTATGGCATTACAGCTTTGAACTCTAATACGAATTTTTGGAGTAAAGTAACTACTATCAGGGGCTTCTTCTGCACATCTATTGAGTAAAAAACCGATAAATGTACCTGGGTAATCAAATTTTAATAAACAAGTATCATTATTACGACCGTCGCTTTTATTCCAAGGAGGACATAATGTGCCTGGTTTAAAAGGTCCTCTTGGCTTTGCATTGATGCCTCCATCCTTATTCCAAATTTCCGTTCTCTCACTTTGACCGCAATTACATGGATCGCTAAGACAAGTGACTATATCATCCCAAATAGATGCATATAAATTAAATGAGAAAAATGAAAATAAGAAAAATAGTAAATATTTTTTTAACACTTTGAGTATTCTTTATGCTCTTTTATAGTTCATAATAAATTATTGTCATCCCACGAGCTTGTAGCGGGATCCAGTCCTTTTTAATTTTTTTTGGATCCCATAATAAATCACGGGATGATAGAGTGAAATATTAGTCCGTATTTAACTCATTATATAGGTAATTAACCCAATTATCCGGAGGACCTTGGTGTTGTTCAAGTATTTTTTTATAAATATCCATTTCCTCCTGTCTGCTTGATAAAATACGGACAACTCCTATTAAAGCGGCAATACTTAATTCAGAAGCTATCGATTCATTATCCTTACTAATTAAGAACATTCTTGCAGAAAGTATTAGCTGTGATAATTTTCGTATTTCCGGCTCGCTTAAACCTAAAATTTTATCTAAATCTTCTATTTTAACGTCAGACGGTAGAATAATTTTAGTATTAATTAAATCAAGCCAAGGTTTTATAGTATATTTTGGATATGACTTAAGATAAATAAAATTGAAATTACTGACGAAAATACCGTTATTTTGAGACAAATTATTATAGATTAAATTTATATTATCATAATAAATCTCAGGTCTGTAAAGTTTATCAAAATTATCGGCAGCAAATATTTTAGGTTTTGTGCCAACTAGACTTAAATGATAAGTAAAAGCATAAATTACTGCTGCACTAATACTTTGGTGTTTCTTTAAATTATTATTAAATTGTTCTAAAAATTTTCTCTCCGTCGGGTAAAATTGTTTAGAAAACGGCTCATCAGAAAGTTTATATAAATTAAACCCTATAACTTTCCCTTCTTCAATGTTAAGAGACGATCCGTCAAATAATCCGGAATATAATTGTTCTTCGGTAAAAACTTTAAGTTTATCAAGTATTTGTATTCCTCCTTCCTCCTTAAAATCTTCTAATTTTAAAATATCGGAAAAAATACGTTTTTCTTTTTCAATTGATAAAATTTTATTTTTTAATTTCTCTAGAAAGGATATCTCTATTTCGCTAAGAGGTGAAATATAATGACCACTGATTAATTTTAAAAATTCTAAAATGAATGCTTGTGATTTTTCTGTATCATCTACTAAAAATGGATTGATAATTTGTTTGTCCGGTTCTAACCATTTGCCTTCTATTGCCTCGATAAAAATTTTAGAATCATTATTATTAGAGATATAAATTATTGTTGGATCGTATTTAGTCGATTCTGATATTAAAAAGTTCAATAATACGGTTTTACCGGTTTTTCCCGTACCAAAGATGCAAGTATTACCTTTATTCGTTTTATCATGAAAATTCATGAAATATGGAGTACCTTTCTCGGTTCGCAGTAAAGTTATAGCCTTACCCCAAGGATTATATTGATTACCGAGTGTAGTATTATGAAGAGCGGTAAGAGAAGCAATATGCTCTACGGATAATGGCGACATTCTACGTATAAAGGCAAAGTTAGCAGGTAATTGCGACCAAAATATTTGCTCAATATTAATATCTTCTTTTACATGAATAATACCAAGTTTAAAAAGTTCGGTTGATGCTTTAGCTACGGCTGCATCTAGTTTATTTTCATCTTCTTCTATAACGGCAATTGAAATTTGCTGATTACAAAATTGAAAATCTAAATTAGCTGCATCAAGCTTATTAATCCCTTTGTGATTAAGTAAAGTTGAGTCGTTAGTAATTTTTAGAATATAATCTTGACCACGCAATTTGGATATTACTTGTTTTTTGCTAATAAAGTAAAATATTTCAGTTATTATTAATTCAATCGGTAACTGTAAAAATTTATCCAGTGTATTAGAAGGAGTTTCATGATATTCTTTTATAGATAGTAAAGAAACGAATTTATTATTTTTCTCATGATCCGTAACTACCATTTTATCGCTGCTAATTGTATAAATACTTCTACCTATTGCATCGGATAAATCTATTATAGGTACCAAACAATCATTATTATTAAGGTTAGCTATGCGATTATATAAAAATAAAGGATTAGAAAAAACATTATCATTTTCAAATATTATACCGAGTTTTTCAGCACCGAATTCGTTTAAATCATTTAAAATATTATTAGTGATATTGTCTAATTTTTGAAAAGCTGAATCTAAGTAGTTATTTTCAAAATCAGTAATTAATTTATTAGATAAAGAATTTATTAAAGAGTTAAAATTTGTGATGTTAACTTTAGCAGAATCATGTACTATAGATATATATAAAGTATTAACGAATTTATCATTCCAATGGTTTTTTCTTTGCCATAAGGTATGAATATTTGCCGGTAATAATTTTTTGTAAGGAGTTGAATCGTCTAAGTTTTGTTTTTCTCGTATTGTATGTAGCCAAAAAGCAAAATCATAATCGGTTATATTCTTTTTTATAGAAACTCTAACCATTTCACGTAAATTTTGTATGTTATCACTTATTTTCTCTGAAGTAATGCCGTGTATTTTGATAATTTGTAGTAATTTACCGTCTTTGGTAAGTAAAGTATTTTCATTATAATGACATGCTATAGGTATAAAATTAGGAGCATTATAATTATATATATCTTTGTCAAATTTTCGTAAACCACTAAACACAAATAACCTGAATTTAAATTATCGTTTTGTATACTCGTTCAACTTGAAAAATTGGCTACGTCGTCTTTGTAAGTCCTCGGATGCTCACGTGTAAGTATACGCTCCGCCCTTCGGCTTACAGACTCCTTGCTCTTTTCCAAGTTGAACTTCGTATAATAACTCTTCATTTCACAGGAGTATATACTAATGAACTTTGCCTGCGTGGATGCTAGAGGCGTCATTGCGAGCAGCTGTAGGTTTCTACTCGATGTCATTCCCGCGAAAGCGGGAATGACATAAGAGTCATGCAACAAAGCCAATTTAACAACAACTAGAAACTTTATATTTAATAAACAATTATTCACTATAGGCAATGATTTTTTGTAATCCTCCCATGTAATTTATCAAGACATCCGGTATAGTTATTGATCCATCTTCATTCTGATAATTTTCAAGTATTGCAACCATAGTTCTTCCGATAGGTAATCCTGAAGCATTTAAAGTATGAACTAAGGTAGTTTCGTTACTGCCGAATTCTTTATATCTTGCTTTCATTCTACGTGCTTGAAAATCTCCACAATTAGAACAGCTAGCAATTTCGCGATATTGCTTTTGTCCCGGAAGCCATACTTCTATATCATAGGTTTTTTTTGCCGCAAATCCCATATCTCCAGTGCAAAGTAACATAACACGATAAGGAAGATTCAGTTTTTGTAAAATAGTCTCTGATGCATTAGTTATATATTCATGCTCATTTGTTGATTCTTCAGGGGTAGTAATAGATACTAGCTCAACTTTACCGAACTGATGTAATCTAATCATACCTCTTGTATCTCTACCGCTACTACCTGCTTCTGATCTAAAGCACGGGGTGTAAGCAACATAACGTATCGGTAATTTTTCTCTTGGTATAATAGTATCGGCGACCATATTTACTAAAGATACTTCTGCGGTTGGAATTAGTCTGTAACCATTGGTTGTTGCAAAAGACTCTTCGGCAAATTTAGGTAGTTGTCCTGCATTATACATAGCATTATCTCGAACTAATACCGGAGGTGATATCTCAAAGAAATCCCACTCTTTAGTATGAACATCAATCATAAAATTAATTAAAGCACGTTCTAGCTTTGCTAAATCACCTTTTAACGTTACAAATCTAGTTCCAGAAATTTTAGCAGTTTGTTCAAAATCCATTAAATTTAATTTTATACCTAGTTCAAAATGCTGTTTATTCAAAGCATTTGGATTTGTCTCTCCGTAAGTACGAACTAATTTATTCATACTTTCATCCATTCCGTAAGGTACTTCTTCGTCCGGAATATTAGGAAACATATTTAATAGTTCATTTAATTCGTTATTATTATTTAGATCCTGTTCAAGTGCTTCCAACTTCTCATTTATATGTTTGACATCTCTTTGTAACCCTTCAAATTCTTCGCCGCTTTTAGAGGCCATATTACCTAAAATCTTTGATTTTACCTTACGTGCATGCTGAAATTCTTGAATTAAACTCGTAATTTTTCTTTTCTCTCCGTCGAGCATAGCAATTTTACTAGACATAGGTTCAATAAATCTTTGGCTAAGCTTTTCATCGAACAATTCTTTATTTTCTCTAATCCATTTGATATTTAACATTTAGTGTCCTCAGTTTTTCTATAAAATTACATATCATTATTGAAGTTTCATATAATAAAAGTAGCGGTATTGCAAGAGCAAACTGGCTTAAAATGTCAGGAGGCGTTAATATTCCTGCAATAATAAAGTTAATTACCACGGCAATGCATCTTTTTTGCTTAAGTGTTTGTACCTTAACTATTTTTAGTATATTTAATATCATTATCACAACTGGCAGCTGAAAGGCGACTCCAAAAGCAATAATTAAATGAATAACTAAATTTAGATACTCGCTAATTCTTGCTTCCAAAACTATCGGTACGATCATATCACGTTTTTCAAAACTAAGAAAAAAATTCCAAGCTTTCGGCATTACAAAGTAAAAAACAAAAATACTACCGCACCAAAATAAAATAGGCGACATAAAAAGAATAAAAGCGATAATTTTTTTTCATGGCGGTGTAACCCGGGACTGATAAATAAATAACACTCCAAAGCAATTATAGGTATAATAATAGTAAAAGCAGTAAAAGCTGCAAGTTTAATATAGGTAAAAAATGCTTCTGTAAGCCCTGTATAAATTATATTTCGTACCGTATCACCGCTTAGCTTAGTAAGCGGTTTTAATAAAACACTATAAATATTGTCGCTAAAATAATAGCAAATAGCAAATATAATTATAAAAGCAGTAAATATTCTAAGAAGCCTTATTTTTAATTCTAATAAATGTTCTTGAAAACTATATAGTTTCATAAAAATTCTGACTCTTCATTTCGCAGAAATATATATCAATATTATAAACTTTTTTTAATAATTGTCATATCTTTTTAGAAATATTCACAAAGCCTAGTTTCTTTCTATATATTTTATAAAATATCGGGATAAATAACATGCTAAACAGAGTATTACCTAAAAAGAATACAGGCCAAGTAAGATATTTTGCACAAATACCGCCAAGGCTAGCTAGAATAATACGGCTAAGCGAGCTAAAAGATGCAATAATAGAATATTGTGTGGCAACAAATTCACTATTGCAAAGGCTAGCAAAATAGATAGAGATAATAGTTCCTGCAAAGCCTGCACAAAAATTTTGTACTGTAACAGTTATTATAAATGTCTTTATATCATAGCCGATAGTAGCAAGAATCATAAACATAAGAGGTGACAATAATTGAATAACTCCACCAATTAAGACACTATGAAATATACCCATTTTTGCAGCTAAAACGCCGCTTAAAGCTCCTCCGACGATCATGATTAGTAACCCGTAAGCTTTGTAAATAACGGCAATTTCATGAGTAGTAAAACTTAAATCGAGCAATAAAGGTGAACTCATAGCCATAGGTATAGAATCCGCAGCCTTATATAAAAAGATAAACAATATAATTAACAGTAAATATTGCTGTTCATTTTTTAAGGAGATAATACTTTTTTTAATAACTTCAAAATATTGTTGTAATCCTATTAAATGAGTAGTTGTATGGTGTATTTCTTTTGATTGTGGTTCTTTGATACATAAAATTACTATAGGTCCAATTAGAGTAATGAATAGAGCCGATTTATATACTGTATTCCAGCCGAAAATAATTGATGAATATAAAGTACCGACGCTGCCAAGTAACATACCTAAACGAAACCCTATGCTACTAAAGGTAAAAGCCATTGAAAGCTCTTCTTTAGATGTAGGTCTCTCAATTCTATATGCATCAAGTACAATATCTTGTGTAGAACTGCAGGATGAAATAATAAATAAGATAATTGCAGTAATATATAAGTTATTACAAGGGCTTATGTTTAAGAACCCCGTCATCGCTAGGATTAAAAATATTTGTGATACCAATGCCCAGCCACGCCTGTGACCGAATTTAGAACATAAAAAAGGTATAGAGTATTTATCTATAAAAGGTGACCATATGACCTTTAAGCAATACGGAAAGGCAGCTAGTGATATCGAACCTATTATATCAGTGGTGTATTTTGCTTCGGATAATTGATATGGAACTGTAAAAAAAATTAAATTGAACGTAAGACCGGAAATTAAGCCTAAAAGTAAAATACCGATTAAATATGTATGGTTATTTATGTCATTCTTGCGTGAATTGATCTTCAACGTCATTGTGAGGAAAAACTGTAAGTTGCGACGAAGCAATCCACTAAAAAACTCTGATTTACAGAATATTCTATTATTATTTCTGGGTTGCCACCACGCTCCTTGCAGTTGTGGCTTTGTTGCATGGCTTGCTTCCACTTCTGTCATCCTGCAAGTGTGTAGCAGGACCCAGTTAAAAATACTAATATTGTTAGTATTTTTAGTGGTTTTCTGGATACCGTGGTCAAGCCATGGTATAACACCGAACACGTTTTTTGAGCCATGCAACAATGCTTTCAGTCGCTCGCAATGACGATTAGGTACACACGCAATAATGCCTCGCAGGAATGACATAAAGGAATGATTAAAAATTTTGTACACGAAATCTAATAGCTTTAAATAGTTACTTAATATTTCATTTTTAGGGAGTAAGGAGCGACTTTGGAAAATATTTTACCGACTACCGGTATTTTAGTTACAATAGTGCTGATTAAGAAAAAGGAAGGAATAACATTTCCTTTAACCATAATTAATTGCTGCTTGGTATCAATATTACCTGTCATAGTAAAATCAAAGAACGGTCCATGTGCTTCCGTATCAAAAATTGTAATTATATTTCCTCTATAATTAAATTTACCGCTCATATCTTCAAATAAAATATTTTTATTATTAGTTATTGAACTAAGAAAACCCGGCAACGAAACAAAGGAAACAAGCCGTGTTAAAAAAGGAGTATCGACTACCGTAAAATGTTTTATAGAAAATTTGCCGTCTAATATTGGCACTATTTCACCTTTTTTTACTTCATATCTTTTTGTATTTAAGTTGATGTTAATTTGACCGTTTTGCATAGTGGTATACATTCCAAGTCCCTTAAGCAATGCTCCGGCATTATCGGATTCAATGAACCATTGTTCAAAAGTTTCCTTAGCAGTAAGCGACATCTTAACTTTTTTATTATCAATATTAGCATTTAGAAAACCGGAGAAACACCGCACTTTATCACATTTAATTGCTAAATCAAGATTACCTAGAATTATATTATTCTTTAAAAGTATTTTTGATATATTAGTTTTTAAATTAATATTACGTGTAGAATCTCCCGCTTTTTCTAAAAACTGCATCATACTAGCATTTGATAAATCTAATCTGTTTCCATAAAGTGCCGTATTAAGATTATGGTTATCTATGATTATGTTTCCTTTTAAATCCGTATGATTATGTTTAACAGAGGCTAGATTAATATTATAAATATTTTTCTTAATTAAGGCATTACCGTTAATTTTTAGATTATCCTGCCCTGAAATGTTAAATACAATATTTCTATCGAAATTTTTATCAGTTAATTTAGTATATAAATATAAATTGGCTTTTTTATATAATTTTTTATGAATAGATACTTTATCTATATAAAATTCTAAATTATTAAGATTAGAATTAACGGTAATAAAACTCTCATTATTATGCTGTTTTTTATACTCAAAATTTAAAACGGTGCTGCCTGAAATTAATTTAAATACTCCAAATCTTTGATTATTTGCCGCAATATTGCTTTTTATTTTAAGTAAACACTCATTATTTTTATCCGATATATCATGATCATAAGTAAAGCTGCTTGCATAATTATTAATGTTACCTTTACCGCTAATATTTAGTTTATTATCTTTAAAACTACCTTTGGCTTCACCGTTTTGTAATAGGATATTATTGTCTAAGGTGTTAAAAGAGATATTTGTTAATGTCGACAAAACATTATAGCTATTAGGGATATTGGGGCTAATAGGAATTATTAGCTCTATTATTGAATTTGCCGTTCCTTTGATTTTTTTAAGATCAATATTTTGGGCTTTAATATTTTGATATGCATCATTTGGGACAAAGGCAATTAAGTCATTAATTTCACCTTTAGCAGTAGCATTAAAAACAAATTGTGATTTATCCAGTCCTTCCCATTTGAAAGTCATAATACCGTTTGAAACGACACTTTTACCGCTATATGCTTCATTAATTAGAAATTTTATTTCCGGTCCTGAAATGATTATATTAGTATCAACTTTAGTCAAAGGTGGTAAATCTGTATGATATTTATATTCAAAATTCGAGATATGTAAATTTGCTTTTAAATTATCTTCTATTAAAATATTTTTTTTAAAAATTTTTTATCTAATTTAATATTTAATTCTCCGTTTTGGATGTAACCTTGTTTTATATGTTCTCGTAAGTATGAGATTATAGGATTATCCGGAATGATTTTTTCGACTGTTTGATAAATTATTAAAGGCATATTTGCGGCAGCTGCACTTGCATCGATATTTTTATCGGTTATTATACCGCTTAGTGATAAAAAAGCTTTGTTCCCAAAGGTGAGTTTGCAATTAACAGTCTTTGGATTATCTTTAGAATAGGTGGTTTTATATGAGCATAAAGCATTTCCTAGAGGTAAGTCTGCTCCTTGCTCATCAGTTAGGATATCACTTTTTATTGAAGTTAGTCGTATGTCGGTTAGGGAATCTTTTTTAATTATATTTAACGAATAATCACCGGTCGTTGAAGTATTTATAATCTCTTCATCGTTATTTGAAATTACGGAAATTTTATCGATATTAAAATTAGCCTCTATTAACGAATTAGAGAAGAAATTTTTGAAATTAAAGAAAAGATTAAAATCGTTAATTTCTCCTCTAGCATTATCTATAAGACTTAAGGAAATTTTATCTATGGATAATCGGTTTTCTTTAAATTCTAAATTATGTAGTACAGCCTTTATATCATTTTTACTTAAATAAAATTCAATTATTTTTTTCAAAGGTTCATTTAAGTGTCCTTTATTTGCACTATAAACAGTTAGAGTTATAGCCAAAGATAATGAAATCAGAATTATAAAAATACTAATAAAGGTTTTTTTAATAAAATTCATTTGAGCTTGTAAATCTATTGAAATATGATAAAAGCTTTATATACTCGGATAGAACTGCAAAAATTGGCTACGTCATCCTACAAGTACTCCGGTACTCACGTATTAAGTATACGCTCTGTTCCTCGTCTTGTGGACTCCTTGCACTTTTTGAAATTGAGCTTCGTCTATACTATACTACTCTTCATTTATTTGAGGTATACACTTGGAATATAACGTATAATTTAAAAATTTAATATAAAAATCACAAAAAATTATGAATATTACATTTATCGGTAGCGGATATGTGGGATTAGTCTCAGGTATTATTATGAGCTATTTAGGTCATAATGTTACTTGTCTTGATAATGATGAGGTTAAAATATCCAAATTAAATAAGCAAATATTACCGATTTATGAAGCTAAACTTGATGAGTATCTTAAGCAAGCTTTAGAATCTGATAGGTTAAAATTTACAAATATTTATAATAATGAACTTCAAAATGCTGATGCAATATTTATTACGGTCGGTACACCTTCAAAAGGGTTGGGAGAAGCGGATTTAAAATATGTTTATGATGCTATTGATAAAGTTTTCAAGCATATAAATAAAGATTGTTTAATAGTCATAAAATCTACCGTTCCGCCGGGTAGTTGCAGTAATATTATAGCTTATTTAAAATCAAGAGGCTTTTCATTTAATGTTGCTTCTAATCCTGAGTTTTTAAGAGAGGGTAGTGCGGTAGAAGATTTTTTATATCCTGATCGTATAGTTATCGGTGTAAATAATAAAGAATCAGAGGAAATATTGCGAAAAATTTATGCACCTTTACAAGGTGCAAAGTTTGTGGTTACCGATTTAGTGACGAGCGAACTTATTAAATATGCTTCAAATAGTTTCTTAGCTACCAAAATTGCTTTTATTAATGAGATGGCTGATTTATGTGAAAAAATCGGAGGTAATATTAAAGATTTATCTAAAGGTGTAGGACTTGACCAAAGAATCGGTCAAAATTTTTTAAATGCAGGACCTGGTTTTGGCGGTTCGTGCTTTCCAAAAGATATTCTAGCATTAAATAATCTTGTAGAAAATCATCATATAGATTGTAGGATTCTTAAGGCAGTAATTAAAAGTAATAAGCAGCGTCCAAGTAATATGGTAGATAAAATAGCTACTTTGTTAGACGGAGATTTAAAAGGTAAAAATATAGCAATTTTAGGCTTAACATATAAAGCAGGAACAGATGATGTAAGAGCAAGCCCTGCCATCGCAATTGTAAAGATCTTATTAAATAAAGATGTATATGTTAAAGCATTTGATCCTATCGGTCTTGAAAATGCTAAAAAGAATTTGGAACATAAAAATTTGCTATATTTAGATTCAGCAGTTGACGCCTGTAAATCAGTAGATATTATAGTTATTGCAACTGAATGGTCAGAATTTAAAGAACTTAATTGGCAAGAAATTTATGATTTAGTAAAATCGCCGATAATCATTGATCTTAGAAATATACTAGATAATGAAGCAATGAAAAAAATCGGTTTTAGATATTATGCAGTCGGAAGTAAAATTTAGTCTTGTCGTTAAGGCTTCCGATGTTATTCCCGCGTAGGCGGGAATCCAGGGTAAAGCGAGATAAATCGAGCTTTTAAAAAGTTTTAAAGTACTGGATTCCCGCCTACGCGGGAATAACATAAAAAGTCTACGGGAATGACATAAGGAGTCATACAGTAAGACAATAAACTTTAACATTAATTTAAAATGCAACCTGAATTTATTCATTTAAGAACTCAAAGCTCTTATTCTTTTCTAGAAAGTGCATTAACGATTGAGAAGGTAGTAGAACTTGCTTCATCGAATAAAATGCCTGCTATTTGTTTGGCAGATAAGGGAAATTTATTCGGCTCATTAGAGTTTGCATTATGTGCAGTAAAAAAAGGACTGCAGCCGATACACGGAGTTATTCTAAATATAAAATACGATATAGATATTTTTGCTCAAATTTTGCTTATCGCTAAAGATGAAACTGGTTATAAAAATTTACTCAAATTATCAAGTCTTACTTTTACTAAAAATGATCGTAAGATATGCGATCACATTGCTTTTGAAGATTTAATCGAATATCAAGAAGGATTAATAGGATTATGCTGTTATACCGACGGTATTGTCGGAAAATGCTTGCTAGCTCGCAACGAGGAGCAAGCGATGCTGTTTGCACGTAAATTACAGGAAATTTTAGGAGATCGTTTTTACTTTGAGATTATGAGACATGAGCTACCGGAAGAACAGTTTATTGAGGATAGTTATATTAGAATTGCTGCCGAGCTTGCTATTCCGCTTGTTGCTACTAATAAAGTTTTGTTTAGTGAGAAAAGCATGCATGATGCACATGATGTATTGTTATGTATATCAGCCGGTGTTACTAAAGAATATCTGGATCGAAAAACAGTTAGCGAAAATTGTTATTTTAGATCACCGCATGAGATGATAGAACTTTTTTCCGATTTACCTAGTGCCATCCAAAATACCGTGAATTTAAGAGAGCGTTGTTATTTTGCCGCACATGCAAACCCGCCGATGCTGCCTAATTTTGCCACCAAAGATATTAGTGAAACGGATTTAATTAAAAAAGATGCAAAAGAAGGGTTGCTTGCAAGGCTTGCTACAAAGTTTAAATCTGAAAATATTTCGTTAGAGAATCAAGAAGCATTGAAAACCGAATATTTTGCTCGTCTTAATTATGAGCTGGATATTATCTGTAATATGAATTTTGCCGGTTATTTTTTGATTGTATCTGATTTTATTAAATGGAGTAAAAAAGAGGGTATTTTAGTCGGACCGGGTAGAGGATCGGGAGCAGGCTCGGTTGTTGCTTGGAGCTTGCTTATTACTGATCTCGATCCGATTAAATTTGGCTTATTATTTGAAAGATTTTTAAATCCTGAACGTATTTCAATGCCTGATTTTGATATTGATTTTTGTCAGGAAAGGCGTGAGGAAGTAATTAATTACGTACGTTCCAAATACGGTAATAATAGAGTAGGACAGATTATAACTTTCGGTAAGATGCAGGCAAAGGCTGTAATTAAGGATGTTGCTCGTGTGCTTAGCTTACCTTATAAATTCGCTGATTATCTAACGGAGCTTGTCCCTTTTAGTGCAGTTAATCCAGTTAGTTTAGAACAGGCAATGCGTGAAGTTCCGGAGCTTGCAAATGCCGCTAAAGGTAATGGGCTGTATAATTTAGACGGTGAAGCGGAGTTAATTAAGTTAGTGATTGATACTTCGTTAATTCTTGAGGGGCTGCATAGGCATTCCTCAACTCATGCTGCAGGAATCGTAATAGCAGGTACTGATTTAGTCGATATAGTACCGGTATATAAAGATGCTAACTCCGATATGCTGGTAGTTGGTTATTCTATGAAATATTCCGAGATTGCCGGTTTAATTAAATTTGATTTTTTAGGGCTACAAACCCTAACTGTTATTACCGATTGTAAGAAACTGCTTAAAGAGCAAGGGATAGAAGTAGATTTTAACAATATAACGTTTGATGATAATAAGACTTATCAAATGTTGTGTAAAGGTAAAGGAGTCGGCGTTTTCCAATTTGAAAGTATCGGGATGAAAGATGCACTTAGACGCCTTAAACCTGATTCTATACATGATTTGATAGCTCTTGGTGCGTTATACCGTCCTGGTCCTATGGAAAATATTCCTACCTATATAGCTTGTAAGCATAAATTACAACAGCCTGATTATTTACATGAGCTATTGAAACCAATCTTAGAAGAAACTTACGGAGTGGTGATATATCAGGAGCAGGTACAAAGAATTGCTCAGGTTCTTGCAGGTTATACGCTAGGAGCTGCCGATTTACTTCGGAGAGCAATGGGTAAGAAGATAAAAAAAGAAATGGAGGAGCAGGAAGAAATTTTTGTTAAAGGAGCAATTGCTAATAATATTTCGGAATCTCAAGCTAAATCCATTTTTGCGACCGTGGCTAAATTTGCCGGATACGGTTTTAATAAGGCACATGCTGCGTCTTACGGTGTTATTTCATACCAAACTGCATATCTTAAAGCTAATTATCCTGCTGAATTTTTAGTAGCATGCTTAAATCTTGAATTGAATAATCACGATAAAATTAATTTATTTTTACAAGAAGCAAAAGATAACGGCATAAAAATTATTGCACCTAATATTAATATTTCTGAAGGGTATTTTAGTGTAAAGTTTTCGGACACTGTCATCCCGCATAGCGTAAAGCCTGTCATACCGCGACTTGATCGTGGTATCCAGGAAATTTCAAAAGATACCGTGGTCAAGCCACGGTATGACATCGCGGGTGCAATAATCTTCGCCTTAGGTGCTATTAAGGGAGTTACGACGAATTTCGGTAAGTTAGTAACGGATGAGCGAAAAGCAAGAGGGGCGTTTAAATCAATTACTGATTTTATTGAAAGATTACCCCCAAAATCTATTAACAGTAAATTATTGGAAAATTTAATCAAGTCAGGCTGTTTTGATGAGCTGCATGATAATCGATTGCAATTATTGTCAAGCATTCCAAAATTGCTTTCTTATTCAACTGCATATCACGAAGAGCAGGAATCTAATCAATTTAGCTTAATTAAAGTTTCTAGTTTAAGTCCAACTATTTTAGTATCAAGCGATTATGCCGATAAAAATACTTTAGCCTTTTATGAATTTGAGGCTATGGGTTTATTTATCTCTAATCATCCTCTTACGGAATATCAAGAAATATTTAGTCGTTTAAATATTTTAAATACTGCGGATTTGCATAATAACTTACCTGATGGTACTAACCGAGTAAATCTTGCCGGTGTAATACAAAAAAAGGATTCTCGTATGTCGGCAAGAGGTAGGTTTGTGACGCTCGTGCTTTCCGATCCTGAGAATATCTTTGAACTTAGTATTTTTAGTGAGGAAGTTTTAAAAGATTATGTACATTTACTTGATGTTAAAAGTTTGGTAGTTGTTAATTGTGACATAGTTAAAGATGAGGGAGGAATAAAACTAACGGCAAAAAGCTTTTCATCAATTGAGGATGCAATTAATAATAAACAATTTGAACTACAGTTTTATCCACAAAATCATGAAGAATTACGGCAGATAGTAACCTTGCTTGCAGCTCGTATAAATAATGAAGATCAGAGTAATGCTAAAGCTACAATCTATTTACAAAGCGCAGATGTAAAGAATTTTGTAGCAAAAATTACATTACCTGAAAAATTCTTGCTCCAAGGGCAAGATTTTGAGATTTTAAAAGGATATAGTAAATAGCGTAGTTGTTGAGTGGTTCGGTTTTCCACTGTCATTCCCGCAAGGCATTGTTGTGTGGATATCGGGTCGTCATTGTGAGCAGCCATAGGCTGCGTGGCAATCTCATGAAATAATAACAAACTTGAGATTGCGGACGTACAATTACTTCGTAATTTTCCTCGCAATGACGAAAAAACCGAGCCATGCAACAAAGCCAATGCCTCACAGGAATGACATCGAAACCTTGAGTCAACTTTTTTTATAGGCAATACCTGAATTGACAGTCAAATGAATCTATAATTGATATAATTGAGTAATATTCTTTGATGTTTTTTTACCGCTAAATACTGCATTATTATTTTTATTATCGCTAAGTTCCATATATTTTGTTAGTCGATGTTTGTCTGCTATTAACTTTGCTTCTTTTTCTAAATTGATATTTTGCTCAAGATTTGGGTCTTTAATTAATTCTTTAAAATAATTACTTATGGATGTTAATCCCAATTTTCTCGTTAAATACTTATAAAATTTATTTTTGATAGTTTGTTTTTTAGGTTCTGAATTTTTATTGAATGTATTATCGGTTTTAACTTCTTATTTTTTATCTTCTAATACTCCTGTATTAATTGATCTTTTGGTGTTTGATTTAGTTTTGAATTATCTGCTCTTACCCCAGCACTGGCATTATATATATACGATAATTTTTTCTGTTTTCTTTAGAATATTTTATAACATTTGCATGTAATCCTGTATTAGTAAGGAGCATTAGAATATAATAAATATGCTTCTCCGGTTTTTTGCAGTTTATCATATATTTCATCTGTAGTTTTTTCTAAAAATTTTTTTAACTGTTCTGCTGGTGGTAATTCAGTTGAGCTAGTTAATTTACGTAAAAAGGATTGCTTATAAATCTCATCTAAGCCATCCATAAAATGGTCTAATTTTTTACCTGTATTTTCGTCAGGATTTAAAGCTTTATACGCTTAGCCGTTATAAAATGAACTGAGCCTAAATTATAATCTTTTGTGGATTTATCATAGGTACGGGCATCGTCAAGCATTTCGCAGTACTGAGTTGTTTTTGCTTCATACTCATATTTCCGTATGTTATTTAAGGCTTGAGTGATATTTTCATAATGTTCTTTCAGCTTATTTTGGTTATTCTTGTTTAGAGCAGTATTTGTAAGTTGATTATCATAATTTTCTAAGTTACCGAACTTTCTATCATTATTCACATTCTCAACCATATTTTCAACTATTAAGCAGGGATCAAAATAATCATGTATTACGAATAAATGTCAATAATTACTCACCTCAATATATCTACTTTATCTAATTGTTCCCATGTAAAATTTGCGTCTTCTCGGCCGAAATGACCGTAAGAAGCCGTTTTTTGATAACATGGAGTGCAAAGCTTAAGATGTTTAATAATTCTTCCTGGACGCATATCAAAATGCTGTGTTATGAGCGTAGTAATTTGTTCGTTGCTTAATGTGCTAGTACCGCAAGTTTCAGCATAAACAAATACGGGAGCAGCTATGCCTATTGCGTAGGATATTTGTATTTCACAGCGATCTGCAAGTCCTGCTCCTACTATATTCTTAGCAATATAGCGTGCCATGTAAGCAGCCGATCTATCTATTTTTGTTGGATTTTTTCCAGAAAAGCAACCGCCGCCGTGTTTTGCCATTCCTCCATAGCTGTCCACGATAATTTCCCTAAAGGTTAAACCGCAATCTGCAACGGGACCGCCTATAACAAAACCGACCCGTCGGATTAATTAGGTATTTAGTGTCTTTATGAAGTAAATTGCTTGGTAATGCCTGTTTAATAATTTCTTCCATTACTGCTTCAATAAGGTCTTTTTGTTGTATTTCCGGATGATTCTGAGTTGATAAAACTACTGTATCAATGGCAATTGGTTTGTTATTTTCATATCGTAACGTGACTTGAGATTTTGCATCGGGTCTAAACCAAGACAAGATATTTTGTTTACGTAAATATACTTGCCTTTTCATTAATAAATGAGCGTAGTAAATCGGTGCGGGCATGAAACTATCCGTTTCATTACAGGCATAACCGAAAACCATACCTTGGTCTCCTGCACCTATTTCATCGTCATTTGCATTGTCAACACCCATAGCTATATCGGGTGATTGTTAATGATAGCTGAAATTACGACACAACAGCTACCGTCAAATCCATAATTTGGATTATTATAGCCGATTTCTTGTATCTTGCTACGTACTATTTGCTCAATATCCACATAGGTACTAGGCCGCTCACTAGAACTAGACCGGTTGTTACAAATGTTTCACAGGCAACACGACCGTTAGGGTCTTGTTTTAGAATCTCATCAAGTACCGTATCTGAAATTTGATCGGCAATTTTGTCCGGATGCCCTTCAGAAACTGACTCAGACGTAAATATAAAATTTTTCATACATTACGCTCCTTTTAAAATTCTTTAAATGTTATATTAATATATGCTTATTTTATCAAATATGTATGCTGTATTATATGTTGAAGTTATTTTTCTGGATTCCCGCTTTTGCGGGAATGACAGCAAGTCATGCAATAACGCCGCCTTTAGCTAGGAATGATACACCTTCAATGAATTTCCATCCAGTTATTACCTGCTCTAATTTCGGTTATAATCGGTACATCCATATTAGTAGAATTTTCCATGATTTTTTTAATAATAGGTGTTATAATTTCTACTTCATCAATCGGTGCTTCAAATAGTAATTCATCATGAATTTGCAGTACTAATCTTGTTTTAAGTTTACGTTTTTCTATTTCTTGATCTAGATTGATCATAGCAATTTTAATTATATCGGCATTAGTTCCTTGAATCGGAGCATTAATAGCCGCACGTTCTGCAAATTGTTTAAGCTTTTTATCATGAATTAGAGGTACAAAACATTTTCTGCCAAAGCAATTTGTGACATAGCCGTTGCTACTTGCAAAAGCTTTTGTTTGCTCCATATATTCTTGCACTCCTTTATATTCAGCAAAATATTTCTTGATATATTCGGATGCTTCGCCGTTAGTAACGTTTAATTGCTTAGCAAGCCCAAAAGCACTTATACCGTAAATGATACCAAAATTTATAGCTTTTGCTTTACGCCTATGTTCGCTAGTTAGTTCGTGTTTTTGTAAGTTAAAGATCTGACAAGCAGTTTGAGTATGGATATCGTCTTTATTGATAAATGCTTGTTTTAGTGCATCTATATTTGCGATATGGCTTAATATTCTAAGCTCAATTTGAGAATAATCGGCAGATATTAATTTATAACCTTCTTCAGCAATAAAAGCTTGTCTGATTTGATTCCCCTCACTAGAGCGAATAGGTACATTTTGTAGATTAGGTTCCTGTGAGCTAAGTCTTCCTGTAGTGGTAGAAGTTTGTAAAAATGTCGTATGTACTCTATGTGTTATATTATCTATCTGTTTCGGCAAACTATCGGTGTAGGTATTCTTTAATTTTGTTAGTTGCCTCCATCTTAATAACAAATCTGCAATATTATATCCATGCTCACTAAGTTTTTCTAGTATTTCCGCTCCCGTTGAGTAAGAGCTTGCTTTAGCTGAAGCTTTACCGAAAGGTAATTGCATTTTTTCGAACAAGATTTCGCCTAATTGTTTTGGCGAACCAATATTAAATTTAGTTCCGCTAAGAGCAAAAATTTCTTCTTCAAGTTTTAGAATTTCCGTTCCAAATTCAGCGGATAATTGTTTTAGGTAATTAGCATCTACTGTAATACCCACTTTCTCCATTTTATCTAAAATAAAACAAATAGGTAAATCAATGTTGCTATAAAGTCTAAAGGTTTTGTTGTCTTTAAGTTCCCATATAGTTTGCTTATAAAGTGCGATAAAGTTTATTACTATTTTTGCTGATTCGATAATTATATTTTCTATCCAAGTTTCTTTCAAAACTTCTTTAAATAAATTTTTCTGTGATAAACCGGCAGATAACGAATACTGCATTAATTCTAAATCTTCTATAGCCGTAATGTCATGAGATTGGTTTGCATAAAATTTCAGTAGAGATTTAAGAGAGTAAGTAATTTTTTTTATGGATTTATCGGTTAGTAAATTGAAGATTATATCCGAAAACCAGTTGTGATTAGTTTTAGTATTATAAGAAAATAGATCATGAGAAGTGTTTGAAATTTTAATAATATAGCTTTGGTTTTGTAGTGATAAAATAAAAGCAAGATTAGCTCCTTTATGCTGTAATAAATATATCCCGAATATTCCTATTTTCGTGGCTTCTTTAGCAAAGTCTGTTAACTCATTAGCATTATTAATTTCTTTTATTTCCGTTACTTTATTATCTGCTATCTCTTTGTGGTCGTTAATTTTAATATCCAATAAATTTTCTACTCTTTTATATAAAGATCTAAAACCGTATTCCTGTAAAAATCCTGTTAATTTATCGCTATTTGGAGGTGACCATTCTAAATTATTTAGCTGAAAATCTAAATCAACATTAGAATTAAGCCCTATTAACTGCCATGAAATTAACGCCGCTTCTCTTGAATTTTGTAAAGTTTCACGTTGTTTTACGCTTGAGACTTGGTCTAAAGAGTTAAATATATTTTCTACAGAACCAAATTGTGTTATAAGACTACTTGCAGTTTTTGGTCCAATAGATGGCACACCCGGAATATTATCCGATCTATCGCCGATTAAAGCCATTACTTCACGTAATTTATCAGAAGTAGTGCCAAATTTTTTAACCACATCATCCTCCGTAATATATTTCCCTTTTAACGGATCATATATCTTGATGTTTTCAGTCATTAGCTGTAATAAATCTTTATCGGAAGAGATAATGACTACATGTTCGCCAAGTGCAGCAGTTTTAGTAGCAAAGGTTGCGATAATGTCATCGGCTTCATAGCCGTTCTTCTCTAGAATAGGAAAATTTAAGTTACTTGCAACATCACGAACTAAAGGTAATTGTACAATTAAATCTTCAGGGGGTGGAGGGCGGTTAGCTTTATAGTCGGGATAAATCTGATGGCGAAAATTTTTCCCGCCGCTGTCAAATACTACAGCGACATGTTTAGGCTTAAAGTCGCTCAGTAATTTTAGCAGCATTGAAGTAAAACCGTAAAGAGCACCGACAGGTTCGCCTTTTGGTGAAGTTAAAGGCTGTTGTGCATAATAGGCTCTAAAAACAAATCCGTATCCGTCTATGAGCAATAAGGTATTTTTTTGAGTCATTTTATGATTTTATTTTTAATTAGATCGTCATTGCGAGGAAATTACGTAAGTAATTGACTAAGCAATCTCAGGAGTTTATTATTACTTCATGAGATTACCGTGCAGCCTACGGTTACTCGCAATGATGACTCAATATTCGTGCGGGCAATGACGTAGCAAAACCTCACAACCCCACTAGATTTCTAGCAAAATCATGTTGGTTGAATATTTTTAAGTCCTCTATCTTCTCGCCTATACCGATAAAGTATAAGGGTAAATTAAATTTTTGTACTACTCCGACAATTACGCCCGCTTTAGCACTGCCGTCTAGTTTAGTCACGATAAGCCCCGTCAAATTAGTAGTATCATTAAAATGTTCTACTTGGTTATAGGTATTTTGTCCGGTAATAGCATCAATGACTAAAACGCTATGAGTGGGGGCATTCTCGTCTAGTTTTTTTATAACTTTTACAATCTTAGACAGTTCATCCATCAAATTTTTCTTATTATGAAGCCTACCTGCTGTATCGATAAAAAGTATATCGATATTTTGTTTTATCGATTCTTCCATCCCGCGATAAGCAACACTTGCGGGGTCAGCCGATTCTTCACCGGTAATAAGTAGTGCATTTGCTCTATCTGCCCAAGTACTTAGCTGATTTACGGCAGCTGCTCTAAAAGTATCGCAGGCTGCAACTGCTACTTTTTTCCCTTGTGCCGAGTACATTGCAGCAAGCTTACCTATAGTCGTGGTTTTACCTGCTCCGTTAACACCGCAAACTAAAATTACGTTTAATTTATTTTCGCTTAAAGTAAAAGGAATTTCTGATTTTGATAGCTGCTGCTCTATTAATTTAGCAAGGGCTTCTTTTACTGTATCACTATCTATTTCTTTGTCAAATTTTACCTTTTTAAACTCTTCAATAATATTAGTTACTACCAAAACACTCATATCACTTGAGATAAGTAGCTCTTCTAGCTCTTCTAGAGTTTCTGCATCTAATTTTTTCTTGTAAAATATTTTGTCGATACCTTCCGATATTTTATTAGAAGTTTTAGATAAACTTTGTTTTAATTTACTAAATATCGAAATCATATTAGATAGTTTTTTGTTTTATGGGTGTTGGTGTTACGCCTGCGTGAGTATCAAGTCGTCATTGCGAGGAAATTACGTAAGTAATTGACGAAGCAATCTCAGGAGTTTGTTGTTATTTCATGAGATTGCCACGCAGCCTATGGCTTGCAATGACGATTAGGTATCTACACAGATAAGTCATCTTGCAATGATGATTAAGGTACTTATCTCTTTTTCTTATTTTTGCTTTTGTTTTTATTTCCGTCAGTGGTTTTATTGAATCTACCTAAATTTTTAACAAATTTTTGTAGTCCGTTAAGTTCCGTTCCATATGTCCTAGTATATTCATGGACTATTTCTATATCTTGTCTATGAGAATCATCTATTACTACTACTTCCTGCATAAAATTATTAGCATCAAACGTAATTTTTATTATCTTCTGCTTTTCAATTTTTGGATTGAGCCAAGCTCTTTGAGACATAACTCTTTCAACATAATACCAGGTATTTTGGGAATATTCCGGTACTATAGTAGGCGTACCTATTAACTCTACGACTTCTGTTTTATTTAGTTTTTTAGACTCTAATTTTACAAGTGCCGAATCATCTATAGATTGCCCTCTATTTTCGATAGTTTTGCAGCCGCTTAAGGAAAAAAAGGCTAATATACTAAAAATGTATGTTATAAAAATTTTCATAAGTTTAATTTTATCTAGATTTTATTACAAGATTATAATATACTGCTTCACTAATTTGACAAATACTTTTTAATTTATATTTAGAGAGGCTAATAATGGCAGTTCCAAAGAAAAAAACATCAAAATCAAGACGTAATAAGAGACGTTCGCACTTAGCACTTGGCAAAGTTAACGTAATAGTTGATTCGCAAACCGGTGAATATAAGCTTCCGCATCACGTTTCTTTAGTCGACGGTACTTATAATAATCGTCTAGTAGTAACAAAGAAAATTAAAACAGAAGAAGAAGTAGCCTAAAAGATTTATGACCTGTAAAATTATTGGTTGCGGCGGGTATCTTCCTTCAAAAATAGTTAGTAATGACGAGCTTGCAAAATTCGTAGATACTAACGATGAATGGATTAGAACAAGAACAGGTATTACGCAGCGTCATATAGCAGGTGATACAGAATATACTTCCCATCTTGCTTTAAAATCAGCTGAAAAAGCTATAGCAGATGCAGGGATATCGGTAAATGATATTGATTTAATTATTACATGTACTACTACTCCCGATAATAGCTTCCCTTCGGTTGCCTCTAAGCTCCAAGGTTATCTTGGTTTAACTAATATACCGTCTTTTGATTTACAAGCAGTATGTGCCGGCTTTGTTTATGGTTTACAAGTAGCAAATTCTCTTATCTCATCAGATAAATATAAAACTATTTTGCTTATAGGAGCCGAGAAAATGACGTCGTTATTAGATTGGAATGATAGGACTACTTGCGTTTTATTCGGTGATGGGGCCGGTAGCGTAATATTACAGCGTAGTAGTGATGATTCCGGTTTAATAGATAGTAATATCTTCTCAAGCGGGGCTGATTATGATGAAATATTATACACAAACGGTGGTGTAAGTATGAACGGTATTAGTGGCAAAATAGTTATGCAGGGGCAAAAATTATTTCGTCATGCAATAGAAAAAATGCAACAATCTATAAAAGATTTACTGCATGCTAATCAATTCAGTGTAAGCGATATTAATTATTTTATACCTCATCAAGCAAATATCCGTATTATAAATAAACTCGCTGAACTATTAAATATAGAAGAGCATAAAGTAGTGAAAACCGTAGACAAACATGCTAACTGCTCTGCTGCTTCTATTCCGCTTGCTTTGAGTACTCTCAAAGCATCAGGCAAAATAAAAAAAGGTGATATTCTACTATTTTCAGCTATCGGTGCAGGTCTTACTTGGGGCAGTGCATTCATTAGATGGTGAATATACTCGTTTTATTAGACATCTTCGGAAACTCTACTGCTAGAGGTAATTTGTACGTTGATCCTGTACTCGAATCCTCACGTACCTCTATGTACGCTGCGGCGTGCCGTGTCTCCTTCAAATTCCTCTCTATAAGCGAGTTTCTGAAGATGTCTATTTGAAAAATTGGCAACACTACTTATTTGCTTATAATTCTCACATATTATATATACGCTGCGGTTATAAGCTTCAAAATCGATTCCTCTTTTCCCCATTAAACTGCATCTATCTATTTATCCAAAGTATATACTTGTATTAAATGATATTTTTACCACATTTATACATGAGTAATTGCATTTTATAATATTTTAGCCTTTAAACTAATAAAATAATGATATATACTAACTCACATAGCTTTTGGTTAGTTTAGTTTTATTACTAGCTAAAATGAATTCAATATTAATAAATTATAATCTCAAGGAGTTTAATTATGAAAACAAAAATTACATTAGCTTTTCTTGCATTATGTGTGCTTGCAGGGTGTAATACAACAAAAAGAGCACCGCAATTTGACGGTAATATGAACCAAAGTGAAGAAACTTCATTAATGAAAGATTTCGAGAAGCATGCAGGAAATGCAGTATGGTTTGCTTTTGATAGCTCTGCTTTATCACCAAAGGCTAAAGAAGAACTAGAGAGACAAGCTTGTTGGTTATCAAAGCATCCTGAAGTAAAAGTTACTGTTGAAGGACATTGCGATGAAAGAGGTACCAAAGAATATAACTTAGGTTTAGGTGAAAGAAGAGCAGCAGCAGCGAAAAAATTCTTAGCTCATAAAGGAATCGATCATAACAGATTAAATACAATCTCTTATGGTAAAGATAGACCTGCTATGATGGGTAATACTGAAGAAGCTTTTGCTTATAATCGTAGAGCTGTAACAGTTGTACACCACTAAAATTATTTACTAATTATAGTATCCTAAAAGGTCGAGTTTACTACTCGGCCTTTTTTTATTTATAACTTGATGTTATTATTGCGAAAGCGTTGATGCGTGGATACCACACCGTCATTGCAAGCCATAGGCTGCGTGGCAATCTCATGAAATAACAACTCTTGAGATTGCTTCGTCAATTACTTTGTAATTCCTCACAATGACGAAAACACTGAACCATATTGCCCTGTTTTTTAGGCGATACCTCAAAAATATAAAAATTTTACTAGACTTAACTGCATAATAATTATATAAATTTCAAATGAAAAGGGGCTGTAGCTCAGTTGGTTAGAGCACGCCGCTCATAACGGTGTGGTCGTAGGTTCAAGTCCTACCAGCCCCACCACACAAATTCTTATTTAAATTCGCATTAGCACTGAATTTATAATGATTAATCTAAAAACACTTTCTTGGTATCTTACTAAATTATATTCTAAGTGTTTCTTTATTATATTATTTCTTTTAATCGGGCTATTAATTATCTCAAATGTTTTTGATCTTTTACAAAAATTCAAAAATATTTATGTTCCTTTTAGTTTTTTTTGGAGACTTATCTTATATAAGATTCCTTATTTACTAGGTCAAGTATCTTCATTAATTAGTTTTACCGCTATGTTATTTTTTCTTAGAAATCTAACAAAAAATAATGAATTAACGGCTATGTTATCTAGCGGTATTCATATTTGGCAAGTGCTTGTTATTCCATGTATTGTAACTTTAATGTTAGGTATAGTTTTTACGACTATATTGAATCCTATCGGTACTATAGGCTTACAAAAATATGAGTTATTAGAAGCAAAACTAACTAAAAAAGCCTTGAGTGAGGGTATAATATCTAAATCAGGCTTATTATTTTTTGAATCTTTAAATGATGAAACTCAAATTATCCACACACAATTTATTAATGTTGCCGAGAAAAAATTAAATAATATTACAATTTTATTTGTTGATCATAATAATTCTTTTTTAAAGAGAATTGATGCATTATACGGTATTATTGAAAATAAAATGTTACATTTAAATAGAGTTAAGGTTTTCACAAAAGAGGAAACTAAGGCTTACAATAATTTAACTATGCAGACAAATTTATCAATTAATAGTTTAGTAAATAAATTTATTCGTCCTGAAATGGTTTCTATTTGGGCTTTACCTAAATTAATTAATGAATTATTAAATTCAGGTTTACCGGCTATTAATTATCAAATTTATTATTACAAGCAATTATTTAAGCCTATAATGATGATGGCAACCGTAATTTTAGCAAGTTGTTTTATTAGTCTTAAACAGCGTGATAATTCCCAAGAAAAAATACTGCTATTAGGTTTATTTTCAGGTTTTATAGCATATTCGTTATCAGAAATATTATTAAAAATACTTACTTATAATAATTTGTCTTTAATTGCTGCTATTTTATTACCTAGTATGCTAATATTTTTTATTAGTAACTTTATTATGTTACATTATAAAGAAATTTAATATAGACGAAGTTTAATTTGAAAAATTGGCATCGTCGCTTCTCATTGTTGATCCTCACGTAGTATTCTACGCTGTGGTCAAAAATTCCGAGGCTTCTCGCTCTTTTCCAAATTAAACTTCGTCTATATTAAATTTTTATTTACTATGGGACTGTTTATTTTGTTAGCAGTTCTATAGAAGTGTTTTTAGAATTTAGAGAGAAAAAATAAAATGATAATGAAATTTTTGGAAGGGTTTTCTTCCGGTATGGCCATAGATCTTGGTACGGCAAATACTATTGTCTATCAAAAAAATTGTGGAATTGTTCTAAGGGAACCTTCTGTTATTGCGTTAATAAAAAAAGATGGTGCTTTTGTGCCTTATGCTTATGGTCATGAAGCAAAAATGATGCTTGGGCGTACTCCTACGGATATTGAAGCAAAAAGACCTTTAAAAGATGGTGTTATTGCCGATTTTAAGGGTGCAGAGGAAATGATAAAGTATTTTATTAGAATGGTACATAATCGTCGCTCTTTTTTTGGGCCGACAATTGTTATTTGTGTGCCTTCCGGTTCTACGCCGGTTGAGCGTCGTGCTATCCAAGAAGCAGCAGAAAGTGCAGGGGGTAGGGATGTCTATTTAATTGAAGAACCTATGGCGGCAGCGATCGGGGCAGGGCTACCCGTAACGGAAGCAACCGGTTCGATGATTGTGGATATTGGAGGAGGCACTACCGAAGTTGCAGTTTTGTCACTAGGGGGCATAGTATATGCAAGGTCGGTAAGAGTCGGCGGTGATAAGATGGATGAAGCTATTATCTCATATATAAGAAGGCACTATAACCTATTGATAGGTGAGGCTACTGCCGAAAAGATAAAGCAAGAAATAGGTACGGCTTATGTAGATGAAAATGCTGAGCCGAGAAAGATGGAAATTAAAGGACGTGATTTAATTTACGGTATTCCTAAAGAAATGATATTGAACGAAAGACAAATTGCTGATAGTCTAATTGAACCGGTAAGTCAAATTGTTGAAGCGGTAAAAGTAGCACTAGAAGCAACACCTCCTGAATTATCTTCAGATATAGTTGATAAGGGAATTGTTTTAACAGGCGGCGGCTCATTATTACGAAATCTTGATTTTGTTCTTAGTGAAGCCACTAAATTGCCAGTAATAGTTGCAGATGATGCCCTCTCTTGTGTGGCACTTGGAACAGGAAAAGTACTTGAAGATTTTACAAAGCTAAAACATGTACTATTTAAACAGGATTAAAAATGGCAATACTTGCAAATAGAGTAAAAAATTCTTCAAATTCATTAGAATTAATAAGAATAATATCAAATACTCTTAAGCGTTTTTTTGTTATATTTGGGCTTGGATTGTCTGTATATTTATTTTTTACTACACCTAAAAAAATATCTAGTATATCACTTGAAGTAACCGGTAATATAGTATCAACCGGTTTAGCAGTGTATGAAGATATATTTGAATATATAAATTCAATAACACAAAAATTTGTTTATTTTCAAGATTTAGAACGAAAAAATATAGAACTTAAACTTGAGATAGCAAGATTACAACATTTACAAAGTGAAGTAGAATTGGTAAGAGCCGAAAACATTGCATTAAAAGATTTGTTAACGATTGCTGAGGAAGAAGAATTTGAATATATTACTACTAAATTACTGAGTGTTTCCTTTAATCCCTTTTCTAGAACTGCTTTGATTTCTGCAGGTAAAAAGCAAGGCATTGAACCTGATCAAATCGTTGTTAATTCAGGAAAATTAGTAGGAAAAGTAATAGAAGTGAGTAATAATTATGCTAAAGTAATGTTAATTAGCGATGTTAATTCTAGAATACCTATTAAAGCTAATTCTTCAAGAGAACAAGGTATTTTAGCAGGTAATAATAATAATAGTAAAATTTTATACTTGCCTAACAATCATTTAGTACAGAAAGATGAGGAGATAGTCACCTCTGGACACGGTAATATTTATCCTGCAGGTATTTTAGTGGGCTATGTGTCTAAAGTGACAGAACATGATGTTATGGTAAACGTAGCAGCTGATCTATCTAAAACGGAATTTGTACAAGTATTATTGCCTAAGGAGTAATTTCTGTTTTTTTTGTACTCTATGTCATTACCGCGTAGGCATTGTTGCATGGATCGGTACAATCACCTGTGTGTCACCCCGTGGCTTGACCACGGGGGCCAAAAAATAATAAAAAATACTAGCAACAAAGCTTTCCCGTGTAGGTGGGAATTCAGCAAAATAACTTCAATATTGCTACAGAAGTTATATATTTGATAAAATAACCATATAAAAACAAGTTTTTATATGGTTTTACTAGATTTTTGCCTACGCGGGAATGACATTGAGTAGGCTTTTCGATCCATGTAACAAGGCTGGTAATACTCGACACACTTTGTATATATCTATCCTTTATTGATTCAGAGGTTATTAATATGGCACTTGCTACTAAAGTAAAAGAATTTTTAGAAGAAAAATTAAAACAAGAAAAGATAGATCGTAAATATCTTGCCGAAGTCACTAATATCCCTTATACTACTGTTAGCAGGATTATGAGAGCGGAAGCTAATCGTGAATTCAACCCTGAAATAGATACTATTTTAAAAATAGCAAAATATTTTAATTGTACTATGGATGAGGTAATAAAAAGAAAAGTACAGAATAATTCATAAAGCTTGATACAAGCGAATTTTGCATGACTAGCCTGTACTCACTCACGTAGTTTACCTACTGCTTTCGCCGCAGGCTTGCATTTAAATTCATCTTGTCTAAATCTTTCTGAAATATGCTGTAGCTACGAAATAAAACATAAAATATGACAACGAAAAATAAAAGAGTTCTTCAGAAATGCGCTTATAGAGAGGAATTTAAAGGAGACATGGAATGTAGCACCGCAGCGACGTCTAAATTACCTCTAGAAGTAGCACTTTCGAGGAACTCTAAAGGACTGATTATAATTTTATCTTCCCCTTCAGGTACAGGTAAGTCGAGTTTAGCTAAAGCATTATTGAAAATAGATAATAATTTGCGTTTATCTATTTCGGCAACTACAAGAAAACCACGTTTAGGAGAAGTAGAGGGCATAGACTATTACTTTAAGACCGGTCTAGAGTTTGAAGAATTAGTTAAGCAGAATAAATTCCTTGAATATGCTAAAATATACGATAATTATTACGGTACGCCTAAAGAATATGTCGAAATGTTATTAAATCAAGGCTTGGATGTTTTGTTTGATATTGATTGGCAAGGAGCAAGGAGTATTAAGAAAAATGCTACTAATGTTGTTGCTATATTTGTATTGCCTCCTAATATTGAAGTATTGGAACAACGCTTAAGAAATAGAGCGACCGATAATGAAGAAGCAATAAAATTACGTATGCAGTCGGCACAAAACGAAATATCACATTCTAATGAGTATGATTATGTAGTTACTAACGATGATTTTGACCGGACGCTTAAAAAAATACATGCGATTATAGTTGCAGCACGAGACAAAGCGTTTTGACTTTGTCGTTTTTTCTTTCTATACTGAGAATTAGACGTTATGTTTCTAATTTTCATGGTACTAATTTAAATGCTTAGAAAACAATTCCTTTCATCAATAATAAAACATTTTAAAACTCATAAAGTTTGTGCCTTGTTAGGACCAAGGCAGTGTGGAAAAACTACACTTTCTAAACAGTTCGTAGAAGCTTATAATATTCCTAAAATCAATATTTTTGATCTTGAAAATCCTTTAGATTTAGCAAGATTAAATGAACCGATGCTTGCTTTGTCTGATCTAAAAGGATTTGTTATTATTGATGAAATTCAGTATAAACCGAATCTATTCCCTATTTTAAGAGTTCTTGTTGATACAACTGATATTAAATTTTTAGTACTAGGCAGTGCATCAAGAGACTTAATTAAACAAGGTTCTGAAACACTAGCAGGTAGAATAGGTTATATTGAAATGACACCGTTTACCTTATCTGAAGTGTCAGGTACTCAGCAATTATGGATACGTGGCGGATTTCCTTTATCATATCTTGCAGATGATGAAGAGTTAAGTGCTTTATGGCGTCAGAATTACATTAAAACATTTTTAGAAAGAGATATACCAAATTTAGGTTTTACAATTCCGTCTATGCAGTTACGTAGGTTTTGGTTAATGCTTTGCCATTATCACGCTAATATATTGAATGCTTCAGAACTTGGAAATTCTTTATCTATCTCATATCATACCGCAAAGCATTATTTAGATATTTTAGAGGGAACTTTTATGATCCGTATTTTGCAGCCTTGGTATGAAAACCTTAAAAAAAGACAAGTTAAGACTCCAAAAATCTTTTTTAGAGATAGTGGAATATATCACGCTTTATTAGGCTTAAATAATTATGAAGCTTTAAGCACTCATCCTAAAATAGGTGCATCATGGGAAGGATTTGCCTTAGAACAAATTGTTAGATATTATAAAGCCGAACCCGAAGAATGTTATTTTTGGTCATCTCATAATCGAGCGGAAATAGATCTTTTAATTTTTAAAAATGGAAAACGTTTGGGGTTTGAAATTAAATATACAAATACACCGAGCATTACAAAATCAATGCAAATATCTTTAGAAGATTTAAAACTTGATCAAATTAATGTAATATTTCCAGGTGAGATTAGCTTTAAATTGTCAGACAAAATACAGGCAATAGGTCTTTCGAGCTTAATTCAAAATGATACAAAAGCTGCAACTATATAGTTACAGCTTTTAGAATGTTATATTATTTCACATACGCCTTTAGAAGCTTTACCGGTAAGTTTGATATCTTTGGAAGTATTATCCACACAATTACCTAAATCTTGATTATATTGGTGGATTTGACTACTTGCTTGCATAGCTTCTTTAAATATTGCGTTATGTTTTTGCTGTTGTTCTTCAAATTGTACTTTTGCAGCTTCTAAAGCTGCTTTTCTTTGTTCAGGAGTTAAATTTTTAAATTTAGACATAATAATTACTAATTTAGTTAAATTCCTCTCGTTTTATTATTTGTAACTTTAATATTAGGAGTACGAGCAGGAGATAAACTCCCAGTATTAGTATCTTTTACTTGTGTTTGTTCTCTGATTTTATTAGCTAAAGATTTAGTTTTATCCACGTTAATTTTATTTAGTACTTTATTATGATGCTCTATATCTTTTACAACGCCGTCTGTCTTAATTGCTTTATGCTGATGTTTTAGAACTAAATATTTTTCATATGCATCTAAATACTTTTCTGGTTCTTTTTTATAACGCTCTTTAATATCACTTCCTAATTTCTTTATTTTATCTTTATTTATGTTGTGTTCTTTTTCATGTTTAATAATTTCTTGATCTAATATTTTTTTACTATTTTCAATCTTCTCTACATGTGCCTTATGTATTTTTAACATTTCTTGGTGAAATTCTAATTCTCCTTTTAATTCTTTAACTTTTTTTGGTGCTAAGCCTTTTTCTTGTAATTGTTGTGATAAATTCGTTATTGTTTTATTTAATTCATTTAATTCTGTATGTGCTTGTTTGTGTTCTTCAGTTATTTTTTTATGGTTTTTATGTAATACTTTATACGCTTGATTTAGTTTAAATATTTCTTCATGAGTTAATATTTCACGATTTAACTCTTCATGATCAATAATGTTTTCCTTTTCTAGTTTATTTATTATCTTATCTAAACGCTTATTACTTTCTTCAATTCTTTTAGTATCTTTAGTAATATTTTTTATAAATTCATTATGCAAATTATTAAGTGCAGCAATTCTTTGTGCGATTTCTTTTTCTTCTTCGGCAAGTTTTATTGCTCTTTGTGATTTTAGAAATTCTTCTTCTTGAACCCTAGCTTTCTCAATAGATTGTTCTACTTCATAGTTCTTGAGCTTAGTTTCAGCAGTCTCTTTTAGATTGGATATGTCAAAATTCAAGCCATATGAAGCTGCTTCGCTTTGTAAACTACTCAATTCTCCTAGAATTATTTCTATTTGAGAGCGAGAAATTGTTAAGATGCTCTTTTAAATTATCGAATTTATATTTTAATGTAGCTGTTATATCAGACATGCTCATCATCTTTAATATTAACGCTAAGAAACGTTAACAAAAGTTAATAATTAAGTCAAGAAAATTTTAATAAAAATTAATCTTGTATTTCTAGCCATTGATTTAATAACTCGTCTAGTTTCTTTTTATCATTAATTAATTGGCTAGTAATGCGGTTATATTTTTGAGGATTATCTAAATATAGATTAACGTCTTCAAGTTCTTTTTCTAAGTGTTTGATGGATATTTCTAGCTTTTCAATATAGTTGGGCAATGTTTCAAGCAAACGCTGATATTTATAAGATAGCTTTTTATTTAGAGGTTCTTTTTGAGCAGTTAGTGATAGTGGTTTTGAAGCTTTTTTGGCTATAGGAGAGGTAGTAAAATACTGCTTATAATCTTCATAACCTCCTGTTAAATCATGAATTTTACCTTGAGCGAAAACTAAAGTTCTAGTAACTAACCTATCTAAAAAGTCACGATCATGGCTCACGACTATTAAAGTACCTGAATAATCTGTAAGTATATCTAGTAAAATTTCCAGACTATCCATATCGAGGTCATTAGTCGGTTCATCTAAAATTAACAGATTGCCAGGGTTAATTAGAATTTTTGCAAGTAATAATCTATTAGCTTCACCGCCTGATAAAATAGCGGTTTTTGCATTAAGTAGTTTAGGATTAAACATGAATTGTTTTAAATAACCGGCAACATGCATGGTTTTACCGTGTGGCAAAAATACTTGATCACCGCCTGTAGGACATAAAGTTTGTTGTAATGTATGATTAGGCTCTAGTTTTTCTCTATGTTGATCAAAATATGAAATATCTAAATTACTGCCATATATAATTTTGCCGCTTTCAGGGGTAAGCTGTTTTGTTAGTAGTTTGATAAAGGTAGATTTGCCTGAGCCATTTGCACCGATTATACCAATTTTCTCGCCGTTTTTTACACGAAAGCTAAAATTATCAATAATTTTAGTATTTTTATAACTAAAAGTAATATTATCTGCTTCAATAATGAATTTACTTTTAGCTATATTTTCGGCAAGCTCTGCCCTAACTCTTTGTGTTGAACTAGCTAGTTTTGCAGTCTGTTCTTGTGTTATTGCTCTTAAAGCTTTCAAATCCGCAAGTCTCTTTTGATTTCGTTTACGTCTAGCAGTAACACCGGCATTTAACCATTCATTTTCTTGAGATAATTTTTTATTTAATTTCCGAAGAGCGGCTTCTTCTTGGTCTATGATAATTGTTTGCCATTCATCAAAAAATTTAAATCCTTTATCGGATTTACGTAAAATTCCTCTATCAAGCCACCAAATTTTATTAGTAACATTTGAGAGGAATGTTCTATCATGACTAACGCAAATAATAGCACCGTTATAAGATTTAACAAATTCTTCTAACCATTCGATTGTTGCAATATCTAGATGGTTAGTCGGTTCATCAAGTAGTAATATTTCCGGCTCTAATATTAAAGCTTTAGCAAGGCTTGCTCTTCTCAGTTGACCGCCTGAATAGGTGGATAAATTATCTGTTCCGTTGATTTGTAATTTTTCTAGAATTATATCGATTTGGTATTTATCTATTTCTTTTGTACTATCTGTTTGTTGTAAGACAAAATCATAAACAGTTAGATGAGTTTTTATAGAAATATCTTGTCTTAAATAACCGGTTGTAACTAAAGGATCTTGAAATAATGCACCGTTATCTAACTCGTAATCACCTGATATGACTTTCATTAAGCTTGATTTCCCGCAGCCGTTACGTCCTATAAGACAAATCTTATCGCCTGTGTACAAATAAAGCTCTAAATCAGATAAAATTACTTTATCCGCAAAACTTAAGTTACCGTCTTTAATGTAATAAATTGGGGTCATAGTTGATTATTGGCTAGTTTTTATGTCATTCCTGCGAAAGCAGGAATCTAGAAAAATAACCTTAATATTGGTACAAAATTACATATTTGATAGAATAAACATATAAAAATAAGTTTTTATATGTTTTACTGGATTCCTGCTTTCGCAGGAATGACATTAAGTTAAAGGTTGGTAAACGAAGTTTAATTTGGAAAAGCACAAGGAGTCCATAAGACGAGGAGCGGAACGTATACTTAATACGTGAGTACCACAGTGCTTATAGGACTTTGTGCCAATTTTTTAAATTAAACGAGTATATTCTTAATCACTAAACTAACATTAGTACCACCGAATCCGAACGAGTTGGAAAGCACGTAATCTATCTTAGTTTTCTTAGCTTTAAGTGCAACTAAATCTATATTCACCTCATCCATAGGGGTATCTAAGTTTAAGGTTGGCGGTGCAATCTGGTCTCTAATTGCAAGAGCTGAAAAGATAAACTCAACACTTCCTGCCGCACCAAGCAAATGTCCTATTGATGATTTAGTAGAAGACATTAAAACTTTGGGATTCGCTTCTAAAAATAATTTTTGTACGGCTGCTAATTCTATTCCATCACCAAGTGTAGTAGAAGTACCGTGTGCATTAATATAATCAATCATATCGGGTGTGATAGTTGCATCTAGTATTGCGTCTCTCATCGCTCTATAAGCTCCTCTACCTTTAGGATGTGGAGCTGTCATATGATAGGCGTCACCTGTAGAGCCGTATCCTATAACTTCACCGTAAATTTTAGCCCCTCGATTTAATGCATGCTCATATTCTTCTAAGACTACAACGCCTGCTCCTTCACCCATAACAAAGCCGCTGCGGTCTTGATCCCAAGGTCTTGAGGCTTTTTTAGGATTATCGTTATATTTAGTACATAATGCTCTAGCAGCAACGAAACCTGCAACTCCGACAGGTGTAACTGGAGCTTCCGCACCGCCTGCGATCATAACATCGGCATAGCCGTGCTTTATCATACGCATAGCATCGCCTATAGCATGTGCCCCTGTAGAGCAAGCTGTTACTGCCGTTTGGTTTGGACCGCTAAAACCGTATTTTATAGAAACAAGACCGGATAAAAGATTAATTAATGAAGCGGGGATAAAGAAAGGACTAACTTTGCCGTTATTTTCTTGATAAAGTTTGATAGAGGTATCTTCGATCATTTTAAGCCCGCCGATTCCTGAACCTAATATCAAGCCGGTTCTATCACGAGATTTTTCATCGTCGGGTAACCAGCCGCTATCTTCAACTGCTTCGGTTGCGGCTGCTACTCCGTAATGGATAAATTTATCCATTTTACTTAGTCTATTAATGTCATCTGCTTGTGTGAAATTTTCAAGTTTAAATCCATCTTTCTCAGAGTTATCTATAAGTCCGGCAATTTTACATGCAAGTTTAGAAGTGTCAAATTCTGTAATAGTTTTTATACCGCTTACTCCATCTACAATATTTTTCCAAGATGAGCTAACATTAAGCCCAACAGGAGTAACAAGCCCAAGTCCGGTAATAACTACTCTTTTATTTACTCTTTGATTCGACATTTTTAATTATCTATTAGGGATTTTTTATGCAGATTAAGATTGGTGTTCTTTGATATATTTTATAACATCAGATACGGTTTTAATTTTAGTGGCTTCATCATCAGGGATATCAATACCGTATTCAACTTCTATTGCCATCATTAACTCTACGGTATCAAGGCTATCAGCTTTCAAATCTTCTATAAATCTTGAATCCGTAGTTATTATCGATTTATCTTTATTTAGCTTTTCAGCAACCATTTCAATAACTTTCTGTTCGATCTTATCCGTTGTACTCATAATTTGAACTCCATAAATCATTTAATTTTATATGCCATATAATAGCGGTTATTCAGCTATTAGACTTTATTTTAACTGTATGAATATTTATTTAAAATATTCATCGCATTTTATCTTTAAAAGAACTTCTAGCACAAAAAATTATTTTATGCTAGCACAAAATAATCTTATTAACTATTTATACCATTAACATACCGCCGTTTACATGTATAGTTTGACCGGTAATATATGATGCCTGATCGCTTGCTAAAAATGCAACTGCGTTTGCCACGTCTTCCGGCATACCGTAAGTGCCTAGCGGAATTTTTTGTACTATAGCTTCTCTTTGTTTTTCATTTAGTTTATCGGTCATATCTGATTTAATAAATCCTGGAGCTACTGTGTTAACCGTAATTCCTCTGGTTGCAACTTCGTAAGAGAGCGATTTGGTCATACCTATTAAACCTGCTTTAGAAGCACAATAATTAGCCTGCCCGGGGTTACCTGAAATTCCTACTATTGAAGATATGTTAATAATACGTCCATACCTGTTTTGTATCATTTTTTTTATTGCTTCACGATTTAAAATAAAATTTGCTTTTAAATTAATATCAATAACTTTGTCAAAATCTTCATCTTTCATTCTAATTGCTAGCGTATCGCTAGTAATACCGGCATTACATACTAAAATATCTAACTTTGATGCTTTAGATATTAAATTGCTACATTCTTCCTTATCGGCAAGATTACATACTTCTATCGTATAATTATCTTTTACAACCTTTCCAAGGGATTTTAATTTTTCCTCATTACTACCGCTAATAATTACATGGCTTCCGAGTTTGTGCAGTAACCTCGCTATAGCTCCACCTATGCCTCCTGAAGCTCCCGTAATTAAGGAAGTTTTACCTGTTAAATCAATCATTTTCTTCCTCCGTTTGATCAAGATTTATATTAGTAATTTTTGACGATTTTTCACGTATTATTTTCTCAATTTCGTTGGAAATTTGTGGATGTTCTTTTAAATATTGTTTGACGTTTTCACGCCCTTGACCTATGCGTACGTTCTTGTAGGAAAACCAAGAGCCGGATTTCTCAACAATATCAAGCTTAACTCCAAGGTCGATTATCTCGCCTTCTTTTGAAATACCTGAACCGTACATTATATCAAAATCTGCAGTTTTAAATGGAGGAGATACTTTGTTTTTGACTACTTTTACTTTGGTTTGGCTGCCTATTACTTCGTCTTTATCTTTAATGGAGCCGATTCTTCTTATATCGATCCTAACAGAAGCATAGAATTTTAAGGCATTACCGCCTGTCGTAGTTTCAGGACTACCGAACAGCACACCTATTTTCATTCTGATTTGATTGATGAAAACAGTAATACAATTGGTGCGATTAATTGATGCAGTAAGTTTACGCAAAGCCTGGCTCATTAACCTTGCTTGAGAAGCCATTTGAGCATCACCCATTTCGCCCTCAATCTCTGATTTCGGTACTAAAGCCGCAACACTATCTATTATTATCATATCAATACCGCTGGAGCGAATTAACGTATCGGCAATTTCTAGGGCTTGTTCACCTGTATCGGGCTGTGAAATAATAAGCTCATCAATATTTACGCCTAATTTTTTAGCATAAGCAGGGTCTAATGCATGCTCGGCATCAATAAAAGCACATGTACCACCCTTTTTTTGAGCTTCTGCAATTAAATGCAATGTTAGAGTGGTTTTACCTGAGCTTTCAGGACCAAAAATTTCGATGATTCTACCTTTGGGAACACCGCCGATTCCAAGAGCTATATCTAGCCCAAGTGAGCCGGTCGATACGGCCTCTATATCAACATGCGGACGCTGCCCTAGTTTCATTACCGAACCTTTACCGTAGCTTTTTTCAATTTGTGCGAGTGCTGCGGCAATGGCTCTTTCCTTATCTGTATTTGACATAAATTTCCATATTATAAACTTACCAATTAAAATATAAGCTTGAGAAAGAAAAATCAAATTTTATTTATGTTATTGTGCTTGTAAGATTAAATCTTGACTTCCATACTAGGTGATGCTTAGATGTTAAATTTACTTGTGTTATGGTTAATTGATTTGGACTTGCTTACTATGTTACCAACTGAATTAACCTAGGACTATTAACAAAAGAAATTTTAAAGCTAATTAAATTACTTGTTAACAGTCCCATAGTTCTCGAAAAAGATGGATTTAGTAAAACCCTTATTAAATAACTTATCACATATGGTACCACAATTTCCGCAAACTGAATATATCGCTAAAGATAATTCATCATCTATATCTTATAAATTTAGATGGCATATTTTAATTATTTTAAGCATTTGCTTACTTTTGGTATCGATGGATGCTACAGTCTTGTATGCTGTTATGCCTACTATAATCCTTGATTTAAAACCATCTAATTTACAACAATTATGGATAATCAATGCATATGCATTAGTATTATCAGGTCTTCTCGTTACCGCAGGTGCATTAGGAGATAGATTTGGTCGTAAAAGATTATTACTTTGGGGGCTTTTAGTTTTTTCCATCGCTTCAATGTTAGTTTATGTATTTGATAGCTTATGGGGATTAGTATTATGTCGTGCTTTACTTGGGTTAGGAGGATCAGTGATGATGCCTTCCACTTTATAATACACATGAACGTATGATCGCAATATCCGTGTGGGGAATAATGGCAACCGTAGGAGTAGCTATAGGACCAGTACTAGGAGGAGTATTGGTTGAGCTTTTAAGTTGGCAATTTGCATTTTTTAATAAATGCACCTATTGCATTAGTAATTATTGCTTTTGATATAGTTTGGATTCCTAAATCATCTAATCCTAGTAATGAACCCATGGGATTGGATAGGAGTATTTCAATCGTTTTTTGGGATGGCAGCTTTAGTTCAAGGCATTAAGATGTTGGCTAAATACGGTATTATGAATCTAGCATCCGGCGGAATGCTATTAATTGGCATTGTGTTACTAATAATAGTTACCTTACGTTACGCCAACTTAAAATTGATGATCCGTTAGTGGATATGCGTTTATTCTTAATTAGCAATTTTAGTATAGGAGTAATAGTTTATTTGCTGATTACGTGTGTCTTAGGATCCATAATGTATCTTATGTCCTTCAGTTTATCAAAGGGTTAAGTCCTTTGTATGCAGGTCTTTATATGTTGCCTGCAGCAGTTTTTGCTTTAATTGCATCTTTAGTTATGCCATATTTACTCACACGATTTATCGCACGTGTAATAATGTTTAGTGGGCTTATCTTTACTACTATATCATTGATTTTACATAGTGACTATAGAGATTTATTATCGAATACTATATTATATATCTTGGATTGCTTGGTATAGGAAGTAGTCTATGCCTATCTACACCGTAACAGTTATGATGAATGCAGTACCGGCAGAGAGATCTGGAGGTGCAGCAGCATTACAAGAAACAGCATATGAATTAGGTAATGTATTAGGTATAGCTGTGATTGTGAGTATTACGTCTTTATATATTAGTAACAATCTAGTAATGCCTCACGGTGTTTCTGTATCAATTGCAGAAATAGCTTATGACTCAATCGGTGAAGGAATAATTATTGCTCAACAACTACCACCTTTATTTGCTCACGAATTAATTAAGGAGGTTAATATTACTTTTGTAAATGCATAATATAGTAGGTATTATTCTAGGAATAATCATGCTAATATTGGCGGGTGTGATTATGTATGTTCTTCATCCTTTTAAAGCATCTATCTCTCTACATTAATATGATGAAACTGGTATAGAAACCTTACCGTCTTTTGCTATTTTTGCACTATTTACCATAATGGTTAATAATGATCTTAGTGCTTATTTTTATAGTAGGTAGTTAATAAAATGAGATGATGATATTTTCAATGCTATAAATCATTACTAAATATTTTTTCTAATTCTGTTAAGCGTGGTTCTATTCTTTCGATATCGCTTTTTGTTATAGGTCTTTCTAGTAAATCTGCTATCTCGGCTCTTAGATTTTTTTATTTTCATTTAAAATAAATTCTATGATGAGTCTTGAGATGGTTTTAGTATTGTGGTCAGACATAGTTGTTCCCGATTAATTAAACTTAAACTGCTTAAGTTTCAACCACTGAAGAGAAAGAAACTCTTGGTGGTCGGGGGAGTAAGAAAACCATCAACGATAGCCATAATAGCCTTTAGGTTCTAAGCTTAAGCTTTAAACCTTGGACATAACTATTATAACCCCGACTGTGAAGTCGAGGATTGCATCAGTTTTGTAAGAAATGTTCTCACTTTTGGCAGAGGTTGCGACACCCCGAAATAGCACTTTGCTACTCTAAGCATCATTTTATATATAACTTTCAAAAAGTCAATGATGGTTTGTTATGGTACTAACAACGTTCTATGCTTCTATACCTAAGGAGTTATATGGTGATGATACATCGGCTAATAAAGGCATTTCGCAATTTTGATAGTCAATATCTGTGTAACAAGGATTAAATATCTCAAATATTTCTATAATGCTTTCTTTATATTCTTCAGACTTGGGATTTGCTGTTCGTATAATTGTTATTAAGCGTGCAAAGTTGCTGATAGTCTGAAAACTATCATCACCGCCAAGACTCTTACATATTTCATGCAATATTCCGCTTGAAGAATCTAAGTTTATTGCTATAGCGGATGGGGAATTTAATTTTACAATTTCATTATTTAAATTAGTTAGTGGTAGTATTGAGAATTCATATTCCTTAATAGATTTTGCTAGTTTTATAATATCATGTAAATTATTTATTTTTATAACTTCATCGAATATAACTGCATTCTTCTTAAAATTTTCATATAATAGTTCTACAAATGCTAATTCTTTATTCTTAATTGCTAAATCTAAATTTTCATTTTTTATATTTCTTCCCTTATACCAATCCCATCCATATTTAATGCAATACCCTAAGATCGTACCTACAGCTAATGTTCCTAATGCTATTCCAGCTATATAAGCACCGCTGCTATATCCACCGTCATTTGTATCATCGTTAGGTCTTTCTGTAGTAGTAGGGTCAGTGTAAGCTTTACCGAGTTGATCTAAAATATCTTTACCTATTTTTGTAGGAGAGACATTATCTAAAGAGAGACCTAAGTGATTTAGAGTATTTTCAAGAGTATTTATAAACGATTCACGAGGGATTAAAGTTTCTTTATAAGCGTTATAGTTTTGTAAAGCACTCATAGCTTCTTCTTTAGTGCATTCATTTAAACCTAAGAAATCAGCTCCGCTAGTTTCGGTAATATTGCCTTGAGAGAATATATAATCATTCATTACTTTATAAAGTTGACTAAGAATACTAGCCGTACCGTTTTGATTAGGTGTTACGGCTTGTTGTAAAAGTATATGAGGATTATTTTCAGCATCGATAAAAATATTATTTATTGGAATATTTAAACCATTGTTGCACTCTTGGTGTAGTATTGAAAAATCATTTGGGGACTCATTGAAAGATTGTTCAATGTTTTTCCAATTACACTGTGTATGATCCACTATATAACCTTTTTTAAAAGCTCCTTCAACAGTACTATATACTGATGAAAATATAGTACTGCTTAATTTATGAATGATGTGGCTTACATTACCCGGTAGACGGCTTACTATTTCATTGCTAAATATAGGCATAACGCATTTAAAACTTATATTTAATATAGATGCCATAATGTTACTCCTTTAATTAATAAAACGTGGTTTCTAAAGTATGTTAATGTTTTTGTCAAGATAAAGTTAAAATAAATTAATATATGGAAAGATTTGAGAAAGATGATTGTTATGCTGTAATGTTTCGTTTTTTTTCGTCATTGTGAGGAGAGACAAAGCCTCGACGTGGCAATCATTTTGTACTAGACTTCTTGCATAACCTATCTTAATAAAGAGGAATTTACAGGAAACGGATGTGAGTACCGGATTGAAGTACAAATTATCTTTAGAAGGAGGTTATGCAAGAAATCTACTGTTTCATGAGGTTGCTACGCTCCTTACAGTCGCTCGCAATGATGATTTGGTGTCCATGCAATAATACCTTGCGGGGATGACATAGAACGAGCTATACAATATTACTTACCTATGCAGAAATTTTTAAAGATCTCGCCTAGTATTTCTTCTACGTTGATAACACCCGTAATTGCACCGATGCAGCGTGCCGTCATTCTAATATCTTCAGTTGCTAGAACTAAATCATTATCTAAGCTAAAAGCCGTTAAATGTGAGAGAGCTTGTTGTAAATAGTTACGATGACGCTGATTTGTTATATAAGGAGTTTCGGTAAATCCTGCCATATTTTCGGCAATATTTTCAATATTTTTTAATATACTTGAAAGAGCAATATTATTTTTTACTGAAACTCTTAAGCATTTATATTTATTTTCAATAGAAAAGATTTTACTAGCTTCGATTAAATCGATTTTATTAATTATTGTGATAGTATTTTCATCAATTAAATTAATAATATCTTCATTTATAGAGGAGTCTAATTTTTCGGCATCAAACATTATAATTTTAATATCTGCTGTTTTAGCTGAATTTATAGCTCGTTTTATACCTTCCTGCTCGATAATGTCACTACTTTCTTCTCTTATACCTGCTGTATCCTGTAAAATAATAGGATAGCCGCCAATGTCTAAATGTCCCTCAATTATATCTCTAGTAGTTCCTGCAATATTTGAGACAATCGCTATATCTCTCTGCATTAAGAAGTTTAGTAAGCTAGACTTACCAACGTTTGGCGGACCGATAATTGCAAGCTTAAGACCACTTCGTAGTAATTCTCCTTTTCTGTTATCATTAAGATATTCCGATATTGTATTTACAAGAATTGTATGAGTATTAGTAACTTCATTAAGGACGGTATCAGGTATATCTTCATCCGGGAAATCTATATAAGCTTCAAGCAGAGAGATAATTTTTAAAAGCTGACTACGCCAATTATTATATAATGCTTCAAGTTTGCCGCTTGCTTGTCTAATTGCTTGCTTATGCTGCATTATAGTTTCGGCATTAATTAAATCTGCTATCCCCTCTGCTGCTGTTAAATCAAATTTGTTATTTAAAAAAGCTCTTTTGGTAAACTCTCCTGCTTCTGCCAAACGAATACCAGCTATATTTAATAATGCATTTGTCAGCATTATAGATATAGCTTTACTGCCATGCGTGTGAATTTCGACTACGTCTTCCCCGGTAAAGCTACCAGGTGACTTAAAATAGACAACCATAACATTATCGATTAGCTCCTTAGTTTCAGGGACTGTAATTTGTTGATAATACATTAATCTCGATTTAAAGTTCTTTCTACCGGTAAGTAGCTGTAAAACTTCTAAACTTTTAGGACCAGAAATCCTAAAAACTGCTACGCCTGCTTTACCGAATGCAGAGCTTTGTGCAAATATCGTTTCCACTTATTTTCTATGCCTCTTGCTTAAGTTATTTTATATAATATAATAACAACAGAAATAATCATATTATTATTAATTAAGAAAATCATGACCCCAAAAACAACCTCTTTAAACTTTAGCCGTTTAAATTGTCAAATTCCGAATTATAAAACTAAAATTCTAGAACTTAGCAAGGAACGTGAGTCAAGTTCCATATATATAGATTTTATTCAAAAGTTTTTAAATTATATTCCGATAGATTATGATTTTGAGAATAGAGCAAAATTATTCCAAAATTTTGCAGATGAAGCCTTTAAGTTTTTTAAGCAAAGGATAGCAAGAGCAAGAAAAATAGCAATAACAAAGACAGTTATCGAAAATGATCCAGCAATAAATGTCTTGATATTACTTGATAATAAGCCGCATATTGTTGATTTTATCATATGTCTGCTTAAAAACATGAATTTGCAAACTAAGTTTTTACTCCATCCGGTAATAAACTGTGTCCGAAATAGTAAAGGAGAATTAGAAAAAATATTAGAAAATTCTGTGTCGGATGAAAAATCAGAATCAATACTACATTTAACCATTTTAGGAAATTTTGACGATAAAACTACTACATTTTTAACCGAGGCTATAAATGAAAGATTAGAAAAGTTAGAGCAAAGCTATAGCCATTTACCGCAATTACGCACAAAATTACAAGATTTATCTAAAAATATAATTGATAATTATAAATTAAATTTTAAAGAGGCTAAAGAATTCTTAAATTGGTTACAAAACGATAATTTGGTTTTATTAGGGACTCTTGATTTTGAAGTAAAATCTTTAAAATTAAGCAATGAAATAGGAGCAGCAAAAATATGGCAAGAAGTAAAAGACGAGATTGATGATATTATAAAATGTTCTGCTAATCCTTTATATCAAAATCAATTAATAATACTCGGTAAAATAAATAGTGCGTCGCTTATCCATTCAGATAATTTAATCGACTATATCTTAGTGAAAAATTTTGACTCTTCGGGTGAATATATTTCGGGAAGTATAATTTTCGGTATATATAATTCAAATATGTATTACCATTCAATAAGTAATATTCCAATCCTACGACAAAAATTTAATTTTGTAATTGAGAAAGCCGGTTTTGCATTATCTGGTTATAATGCTGATAAGTTAAGAATTTTAATGGAGTCGTTACCGAGAGAAGCTTTAATACAAATTGATCAAGGCGATTTATATTGTATGTGTTTACATATGCTCTCAAGTATGATGAGTAAGAAGCTTAAATTATTTATTCAATATGATTGGTCTAGTTCTTTTCTTAATATCATAATTTTTCTGCCACGAGAACGTTTAACGGCTGAAATCCATAATATGATAGATTGTTATTTAGCAGAAAAATTCGGTAGTAAAATTTTATCCAACTATATCACCGAAGTAGCCGGTAATTTTTCTTATCTTTTTGTAACGCTTGAAGCACAAGGGGAACATAAAATAAATTTTGAAGCAGAAATAATACAGCAAGATTTAGATCGTATCTCTACATGTTGGAGTGAAGATTTTTATTTTAAGTTTTCTAAAAAATTCAGCGAATATCAAGCAGGTATTAATTTAAAGCTTTTTGATAATGTTTTTTCGGCAGATTATCGGCAAAAATTTTCTCCGGAAATAGCTTTAGTAGATATTGAATATCTAACGGAAGCAAGTAAGTCACAAAAATGTATGTTTAATCTAGTTTCTGTAAATGAAACGGAATTTTACTTAAAAATATATAGTCCAAAAGTAAAACTTGCACTTTCTAACATATTGCCGCCAATAGAAAATTTAGGTTTTAAAGCAATTGATGAACAAACTTTTGCAATTAAGGAGGCTCTCGAAATCAAAGAAAGCTGGATATATAATTTTATCTTAACTTCTATTGTACCTGTAAAGGATAATATTACCGAATTAAAAATAAATGTTGAAGAAGCTTTAGACAAAATGGCACTTGGGATGCTTGCTAATGATTCTTTAAGTAAATTAATAGTGCTTGCCGGTTTTAATTGGAAGCAAGTTAAACTCGTCAAAGCTTTAACAAGATATTTACATCAAACGGGATTTAGTTATGGTAAAGGCTATGTACAGTTAACGTTACTTAAACATCCCGAATATACAAAAATGTTGGTAAATCTATTTGATATAAAATTTAATCCTAAACATTCGGATAATAATTGTGACGTAATTAAAGATAAACTAAATAATTACTTAGTAACCGTTGAGATGAGTAGTGAAGATAAAGTACTACGTAATATGCTTGGTATAGTTAATGCTATTACTAGAACAAATTACTATCAACCACATAAACATATTTTTTCATTTAAGTTTGATTCTTCAAAAGTACCGGATTTACCTAAACCTGTTCCGTTTGCCGAAGCATTTGTTTATTCTAGAAATTTTGAAGCTGTTCATTTAAGAGGCGGTCCCGTATCACGCGGAGGGCTTAGATGGTCGGATAGAGCAGAAGATTATAGGCTTGAGGTCCTTGGGCTTATGAAAGCACAAATGACTAAGAATTCTGTTATTGTCCCTGTCGGTTCTAAAGGCGGATTTTATGTTCATTTTACTGAGGAAGGGCTTACTCGTGATGAATATATGGAAAAAGTGGTAGAATGCTATAAGAATTTCCTTAGAGGTTTATTAGACATAACTGATAATATCATTGACGGTAAAGTAGTACATCCAAAAGACGTTATTATTTATGATAAAGAAGATCCTTATTTAGTGGTTGCTGCCGATAAAGGTACAGCCTCATTTTCGGATTATGCTAATAGTGTGGCAAGAGAATATAATTACTGGCTTGATGATGCTTTTGCTTCCGGTGGTTCTGCAGGTTACGATCATAAAAAAATGGCTATTACTTCCAAGGGAGCTTGGATTTCCGTAACTAATCACTTTAAAACTTTAGGGTTAGATGTCCAAAAAGACCCTATTACCGTCGTAGGTATAGGAGATATGTCGGGAGATGTGTTCGGTAACGGTATGCTCAGATCAGAGACTATTAAGTTAGTTGCTGCCTTTAATCATAAACATATATTTATTGATCCTACTCCTGATCCTTTATCAAGTTTTAATGAGCGTTTGCGTTTATTTAATTTAAAGGGTTCTAATTGGTCTGATTATGATTCTAAGCTTATTTCTAAAGGAGGCAAAGTATTTGAACGCAGTAGTAAATTAATAAAATTATCGCCGGAAATTAAAAAATTACTTGATATAAATGATAATGAATTATCACCGGAAGAATTAATTAAAGCTATTTTAAAAGCAGATGTTGATTTATTGTGGAATGGCGGAATAGGCACTTATATCAAAGCTAAAACGGAAAATAATTTAGAAATCGGTGATAAAGCAAATGATAACCTTAGATGTAACGGTGAAGAAATTAGAGCAAAAGTTATAGCAGAAGGCGGTAATGTTGGGGTATCACAGAGAGGTAGAGTTGAATATGCTAAAAAAGGCGGGCGCATAAATGCTGACTTTATTGATAATTCAGCAGGTGTTGATTGCTCCGATCATGAGGTAAATATCAAGATTGCTTTAAGTAGTGCGATAACCTCAGGAAAAATTACTTTAGAAGAACGTAATAAACTTCTAAACGATATGACAAAGCAAGTTGAAGAGTTAGTATTACTTGATAATTATAAGCAAACCGAAGCAATAACAATTATGCAACTATCTCCTACTTTAACTGTTAATATACTTAGTCAATTTATAGATATTTTAGAAGAAGAAAAAGTATTAGAGCGGGAAAATGAATTCTTGCCTAGTGCAGAAGAATTGAATAGCAGAGCTATTAGCGGTGAAGTATTAACTCGTCCTGAGCTTTGCATATTGCTATCATATAGTAAGAGATCTGCTTATCATGAGTTAATTAATTCTACTTTTTCCCATGATAAATATTTTGATGCATATCTTATAGATTATTTTCCTGAAATGATGCAAAAAAAGTTTCGTAATGAAATTTTATCTCATCCACTTAAACATGAGATTATTAAAACCGTTACTATAAATAAAATAATGAATCAGCTTGGAGGACCGCTTATTAGTATTGTAAAGCGTGAGATTGGGGCTCCTCTTTGTGATATAATAAGGTCATATACCATTATTTGTGAAATTTTTGATCTTGATGATATATGGGAAACGATAAGTAAGCTACCTACTAATATTGATTACAATGTAAAAATCGACATGTTTACCGAAATAACGAAATTAATGCGTCGAGGTATTTCGTGGTTTATTAAAAATTTAAAACATCCTATTAATATTAGTGAAACTATAGAAGAGTTTAGAGTTCCTGCACAAAACTTAAGAAAAACGGTAGATACTTTATTAGTCGGAGAAACTAAAATAAGATTTGAAGAAAAATTAAATTATTATACCACTAGCGGGGTAGAGGAATCATTGGCTGCTACTATCGCTACATTTGACAATTTAATTTCAGTATTTGACATTATATATGTAACAAAACAGACTTCAGGGAATAATAAAGAGATAGCAAAAGCTTATTTTGTTATAAGTGATATGTTTAGTCTTGATTGGTTACGTAAAGCTTGTGATAGGCAATTGAACGATTCATTTTGGCGTCGCTTAGGTATTCAATCGCTAAAAGATGATTTATATGACAAACAACGTAGATTATTAATAAAAATAATTAATAAATCTAAAACAACTATTGATTTAGATTTATGGATTGATAATAATAACTTAGTTAGAAATTTGCTTGATTTTATTAAAGAAATTAAAGCTCAAGAAACTATAGACTTAAATATAATTATTTTAGCAAACAAGAAATTTGAAATATTCTTACAAAAACTTGAGTAAATTATGTCGTCAATGCTTAAGCAAATTAGGTTAGATTCAGGTAAAACTTTAAATCAGGTATCTAGTGATTTAAAAATTAGAAAAAAATATTTAGTAGCTTTAGAAGAGGGTGATTTTGATGTTTTACCGGGAGAAGTATACGTAAGAGGTTACTTAAAATTATACTTGGATTATCTTAATGTAAAAGATAGAAATGTAGAGCAGATAGAAGCTACTAAACAGAACGAAACCGAAAAATTATTAAATAATAAAAGAGCTACGGTGATAAATTATAAACGTAAAAAACAATTAGTACTTATATCTATTATAATGTTATCAATTATTATTGTAAGTCATCCATTCATAATTAACGCTTAAACGAAAATGGATAATGAAATATTAGACTGCTTACAGAATGAAGCTAATAAAGAGGCATGTGAAGGAGACACGGAACGCGGCACTGCAGCGTACATAGACGTACGTGAGGATGCGAGTACAGGATCGACGTACAAATTACCTTTAGAAGCAAGTTATAGCAGTCTAAAGAAATTAATGGAAGAAGTAGAACATAAACTCGATGATTTGTTGAGTATGCTTGTAAATAATCAAAATGAAGTTCAAAAATTACAAAACGAAAATAAAGCATTAAAAGATAATTATATAATAATGCTAGATCAAATTAACATTTATATTAATGAACTTGAAGAAATAAAAAAACAGCAAAAATAATTATGTCAATTGTTACGGTAACATTAAATAACAAGAGTTTTCAATTATATTGTAATAATGGAGATGAGGAAGAATTACTATCTTTAGCGAATAAATTGAATGATAAAATAGCGGAAATTAAACTTGGTAGTCCCACAGCCTCTTTTGAGCTATTATTAGTTATGGCATCACTTAATGCACAAGCTGAAATAGCTAGTCTAACAGAAAAACTTAATAAAAATGGTCTTCAAAAAAATCATCCCGACGAAGAAAAATTCGCAGAAACCTTAACTACTATAGCAGGTTACCTAGAAAACCTTGCACGTAAAATGGGAAAGTGATATATTAGCTCTTAGCTGCTTGGTTCGTGAGCTTAATATTAACCTAGGACTACCACTAACTTTTAGGACATCGTCCCTGTCTAATACTAATTCAGTTTAGATATATGAAGTCCACCTTTACATAAAGGTCTTTGAAGGATTTTAAGTAACGGCCAAAGCGGTCATGTATACTCGTTTAATTTGAAAAATTGGCTACGTTGTCTTTTGCTGATAATCCTCACGTACTAGTATGTACACTGCGGTTATCAGCTTCAAGACGCCTTGCTCTTTTCCAAATTAAACTTCGTCTATCTACTTTTCGTTTACTCACAGTATACCTTTAAAATGAAACAAACAAAATCACGCAATAAAGTTCTCGGTGCTTTTTTAGGCACTATTATTGAATATTACGACTATAGTTTATATGGTTTTTCAGCGGCAATTATCGCTGATAAATTCTTTTCAGCCAGTACTGATCTATTAACAAAGCTTGTAAATGTTTTTGCCGTTTATGCAGCAGCATATTTATCAAAGCCTATGGGTGCTTATATTTTTGGACGTATAGGGGATATATACGGTCGAAAAAAAGCCTTAAGTTTTACGATTATCGGTATTGTAATCCCTACCTTAATAATAGGTTTATTGCCCGATTATTCCTCGATAGGAGTTTGGAGTACAATAATTTTAGTTTTATGTCGCTTCATGCAAGGTATTTTTATTGGAGGGGAATATGACGGTGCAGCGATTTATGTTATTGAACATTTAGGAGCAAAATACCGATTTACTGCCTCGGCAATAACTAGATGTACAGGAGTAATGGGTTTATTATGCGGAATCGGTGCAACTAATTTCTTTAATTCTCATATTTTTCCGGAGTGGGGTTGGCGTATTCCGTTTTTACTAAGTTTACCACTTGCATTAATAACTCTTTATTATCGCCGGAAATTTGATGAAACACCGGAGTTTAAAAAAGCACACTATAGCCAAGATTCTATTGAAAAACTTAGCTCTATAATTAAAAAGCAATGGAAAAATATTGCACGGTTAATATTTTTAGCCGGAGGTTTTGGAGCAACATATCAAATTGCGATCATCTTTATGAAGCAATATTTACCGATCGTATTACCTTCAGTCGGTATTATTATGAGTGCTTTTTCGGTCTTAATAGTAATATGTTTTGCTGTTTGCATGCCGATTGCCGGTTTTATTGCCGATCGCTTAGGAGTTAATTCAGTATTAAAAATCGCATTTATATGTACTATTACAGCAAGTGTATTTTTTGTGATAGCAGTAAAATATCAAATGACTAATTTAGGGCTTGCAGCTAGTTTAATGTTAGCTGCATCAGTTGCACCTTTTAATTCTCTTGCTCATAGTATAGTTATTAAGTCTTTTGTAGTTAAAGAACGCTATCGTGTTATAAGTTTAGGACATAATATCGGCTCAATGTTAATGTCCGGTACTGCTAATTATATTTGTGCAAAGGTAATAAAATCATTTGATTTTAACCTATTCCCGATTTTATATCTTTGCATGTTTGCCGTACTTGCTTATTCTATGACCATATTATTTAACCGTAATAGGTAAAAAATAAATCTTGACGATAACTTTAAATGTTATGCATAAAATTTTTCATAAATCTATAATTTTTATTATCTTATGTATACAAGGAAATATTAGTTTTACCGATGCAAACGGCAGTATATACGTTAGATATTTGTAATTGCAAAGAACGTAAATATAACTATGAAGATCATTTGGAAGAATTGTTGAAGCAAGAAATTTCATTAGCAATGCAGAAGAATGGTTTAAGAGTTAAGCTATTGTACAACAAAGATATTAGAACACAAAAGCTTGATGATTTAGTATCTTGTTTCCGTAGCTCCTATCCTATAATAATACTTATACTGCTTTATATACGCCTTTATTATGGCCTGAAGGAAAAGCTTTCTCAATGACCAAAAATATAGGTGAACCTGTTATAATGTTAGGAGAAAAAACAGGAGCTGATATATTTGTATTACTTAATTATGTGCAAATGATAAAGACTAATGGAGCTCGTACACGTGACTTTTTAATGAGTGCTTTAGGTTGTTCAGTAAGTAATGCAGATAATATATTTATGTCTATAGGAATAGTAGAAGCAAAAAGTGGTAGAATATTATGGACTAATGCAACGCCCCCAACCATTTAGTAGCTCTATTTTCTCTTCTCGTGATAAATCAGAAATTGGCAATTTTTATTCAGTAATAAATATATTTATCTCCATTATAAACTGAATTTTGTGTCGTTCAGGGGTGGTTGGTGTGGCTTATTATTCCTATCTGTCATTCCGTGATTTATTCACGGGATCCAGTAAAACATATAGTATGGGTAGACAAAACACATCTAATTTAAGTGCATAAACTATAAATCATTTTTATCAAATAGGAAAAATTCACCTATTTCAGGGGTAATCAACTTATTTTCATCAATATTATGTTTTTTCATAGCTTGTCGGAGTTACAAAGGAGCGGCATTAAATGCTTTATCAGCTAATTATAGAAAATATTTAGCGCATAAGTCCAAATGAGTAAATACGGCTTCTTCAGGATGCATATGCACCGGTTTCATAAACCATCTTGGTTCATAAGCCCCTATCGGAATAAGGATTATTAAAATATTATGTTTTTTTCCGATCTCTTTAAAAAGATTATCGTTATAACCCGAATCACCTATAAAACAAATATCTCCTATCTTAGTTTTAATGATCAAAGTTTCCCATAATGCTTTATTTTTATCAAATATTCCTCTAGCTGACCAATGCTGTGTCGGTTCTAAATAAAATTCTACATCGCCTTTAATTTCATCTTCTTAGAAACTTTTTGAATTTAGCTGTATTTCTTGTTCTTTATATGACTCTCCCCACCCTAAGGTAACAATTTCTGCATCGGTAATATGTTTTTTGATTATTACGTTATTCATTAGCGGTGTAATAATCTTAGGCTTATCTTGTACCCACAAATCTTTAATTGTTCTGATGTCTAAATGGTCATAGTGATTATGGCTTATTAATATAACATCTATTTTAGGTAAATCGGTAAAATTAATACCGGGTTTTACCACTCTCGTTGGTCCTGCAAAAGTAAAAGGACTAACCCGCTCCGACCATACCGGATCGGTTAAGATATTTAAACCGTCTATTTGAATTCAAAAGGTTACATGTCCTACGTAGGCTACTCGTACAACGTCATCTCGATCGCTTGATACTAATGAATTTCGTGGAACTCGTCTGTAGCCACGTACTAATGTACACTGTGCAGACTCGTCCTTAAATGCATCTTGTCTGAAGCGATCGAGATTTAGCTGTGTATTTTTACTGCTAGTTATTTTTTGTGATGGAATATCAGTGGAAGTAAACGACAGTGCTGTCGGCCATTTTGGTCGTTTTGAAGTTATTTTCCATTAGAATATCAAGTAAGGTTTTAAGTTTTATATTAGGCTCAATATTGAAAAACATATTTTTATTTAGATAGACCTTCCTTTCGGTTTATTAGAGCTTTTAACTTGTTCAGCAAAAGATTTTGTCTTTTTATTTGTTGGTTTATGAATAAACCCTCTAGTTTTTTCTCCTATCAACATGGCTTCTTGCAGTATATCTTTTGGTAGTTTAGCTATAGATGCCGATATTTCCGGAGTTTGTTTTATTTCTACCGTTATCTTTTTTGCTTTATTTATATCTCTGCCTATTACTTTATCTAGTGGAACATTTTTATAATCTGCAAGAGCAACAATTGCTCCCATATCAGGCATTTTTGTACGACCATCTAGAAAATTTTTCCACGCTGTTTCATGAGTACCTGTTTTTTCACTTAACTTATACGGGGTTATATTGTCTGTTTCTAATATATTCAGTACAAATTTTTTAAAATTATTTCTAATTTCTTCTAGATCATCTTTATTTGTTTCTGATATATCGTTAATCCGATTAAATCTTTCTTTTGACCTTATATCTTCGCTCATTATTTTTTCCTGTAAAATTTACTCCTAAAAATTGAGAGTTAAAATAACTTCATAGATAGTCTCTTAGACTTATTTATTAATATATAACTAATAAATAGTAAATAGAAGATAATTATAATGAAAATAATAAATTTAAGCTATTGAATTAAGTATTTAGGTCTTATATATGAAATTTAAATTAATCTATGTTAACTTTTTTTGTCACAAATTATAAAATTTTTCTGTAGTATGAGCCATGTCTGTTCCACTTCTTTTTCTATAAATTAAATTTCAGATGCAGAATCTAAGATATTTTAAAAAGATTATATAAATTAAAAATTGTTTTTTCTGCATCTTGATCATTTATGAATAAGGTAATTTTAACTTCTGATAATTGTATCATGTGAACATTTATATTATCGTTCGTTAACTTTGATAATATCGTTTCAAGTAATTTACAATCATTTTTAATCCCATAACCAATAAGAGAGATTGTAGCAATTTCGGTATCAAAAGTAAAATCTTGTATCTGCTTATCATCTTTTAAATTAGTCAGTAAAGCTTGTAAATTATTTTTATCGGTTAAATTTGTAATAAAACTATATTCTTCATTATTTTTTATCTCTTGCATAAACTCAATATGATTATTATTTTGTGTAATCATATTTGCAACTTGCAAAAAACTTAAAGACATGCTCTTTACAGATATTTTTAATAAATTTTTATTAGAAGTAATGCTGTTAATAATCCCATTCTCCATATTTTTATCCTTTGAAGTGATTAACGTACCTTCTGTATCCGGTGAAAATGTTGACAGAACACGCATATCTATTTTATACCGCATTACTAACTCTCCGGCTCTAGGGTGTAGTACTTTTGCTCCACTTGATGCTAGTTCTAACATTTCTAAAAAATCTATTTCTTTTATCTTTTTGGCATTTGGAATAATTCTTGGATCAGCAGTAAATATTCCCTCTACATCGGTATAAATATCACATCTATCGGCTTTCATAGCTGCAGCGATTAAGGCGGCAGTAGTATCAGATCCTCCTCTGCCCAAAGTAGTTAACCTATTAGATTTGTTAATTCCTTGAAAACCGGCTATTATAGGGATGGTATTTAACTGTAAATATTTTTCTAGTAAATCTGTAGTAATTGATTCTACTAAAGCTTTACTATGATTATTATCGGTGAGCATCGGTAATTGCCAAGCTAGAAATGATCGCGCCTTTATGTCTTCTTCTTGAAGAGCGAGCGCTAGTAATGAAGCAGTGACTATTTCACCGCTAGAAAGTGCTACATCATATTCTGCACATTGAGAAATGTTATTAAGGCTTGATACTTCATTACACAATGTGACAAGTTGATTAGTAACACCTGCCATAGCCGAAACTACTACAATTACTTGGTTATTTTTAGCTATTTCGGTTTTTATGATAGGAACGATTTTTTTTATTCTATCAATATTTGCAACGGAAGTGCCACCGAACTTTTGAATTATTAAGGCCATAAGTAAAGAAAGCCTAATAGAATATTATGTTATATAATTAATTTCCGCCTGTCGTCATCTAGCGCACTTACAGACATTATTGTGTGGAACGGTTTTCAATTGTCATCTCGCGACTTGATCGCGGGATCCAGCTTAAAATACTAATAATATTAGTACTTTAAATTATTTTTATGACCCTTTAGTCAAGCCACGGGGTGACCAAGTGGATTTTACCAATCAACGTAACAATGCCATAAAAAGCATTTTTCGTTCCACGTAACACTAGTAGATCAAACCGCAATACTTAAGTATTTGCAATTTCTTTAACATTCACGATTTTATGATTTCGCGTAGTTAAAAATTCTACTCTACCTTCTATCAAAGCAAATATTGTATGATCTTTGCCCAGCCCTACATTCGTTCCAGGATGAATTTTTGTGCCGCGTTGTCTAACTATAATATTACCGGGTATTACATATTGTCCATCGGCTTTTTTAACTCCCAGCCTTCGACCGGCCGAGTCTCTTCCGTTTCTAGAACTACCACCGGCTTTTTTGGTTGCCATTTTATAATTCCTTTTAAGTTATTATTATTGTTTGGTAATATCTAATATTTTTAATTCCGTCAATTCTTGACGATGACCGGCTTTACGACGATAATTTTTTCTACGCTTTTTCTTAAAGACTATAATTTTATTATCTTTAAGTTGGTTAGTAATTTCAGCCGTAACGACAGCCCCTTTAACTATTGGAGTCCCAATAAAAGAAGGCTTTGAGTATTCGCCAATCATTAAAATTTGATCAAACTGAATTTTAGAGCCAAGTTCTCCATCAATTTTTTCGACTTTAATAATACTATTTCTGTCTACTTTATATTGTTTTCCACCTGCTTTTATAACTGCGAACATGAAAACTATCTCTTTAAAAATTTATAAATATTTATCGTATCATATTATTATATTAGAAATTAGTCAATGATCTTTTTTTATAGTAAATCTATTGTCGAATATCTATTAACACAAATATAATTGCGTATTGAGTTACCGCAGCAAATATTGCGGCTAGCAAATCATCAAGCATAACGCCGATACTGCCCTTAATATTTTTGTCCAACCAATTAATAGGCCAGGGCTTTACTATATCAAAAAATCGGAATAGACAAAAAGGTGATACGAAAAGTAATATAATATTTATTGTTAGCGGACTAAAATATTTAATTAAATACGATTCATTAGCAAATAAAGCGGAAAAAAATACTAAAACAATAGTTAGTATTTGCCCTACTACTTCATCAATGACCACTTCTTTAGGGTCTTCTGAATTTGTATAATTTAAATATATTTTAGTAAAATAAGTGCCGAGTATTAAGAGTATCAAACATAGGCTAAAGCTTATAATAAATATACTGATAAGTTGAGCTTCACCGAGAGTAAGACTTAAGAAAGGAATGATTATTTTGTTATTAACAATAAAATATATTAAGAAATAAGTTAGAGGGAAAGCAGCAATCGATCCAAAAGTGCCTGGGCAGTATTTTATTTTCCCGATATAAAAAAAAGTAGCAAAAAATTCTGACAATTGTTTTTTAGTAAACATTTCTTTAATTATTTTATCCTAGATTAGAGCTATAATATCTTATATAATTAAATTTTAACTTATACAGCAAAAAAATATCATGGGAATGAGCTTTAGCCATTTATTAATAGTTTTATTAATTATTTTTGTATTATTCGGTGCCGGCAAATTACCGCAAGTCATGTCCGATCTTGCTAAAGGTCTTAAAGCTTTTAAAGACGGCATGAAAGACGACGGTAGTGATAATGATAAAAATAAATAATTAATCTTTAGTGTCCCCCTTTGTCATCCTGTGGCTTGACCAGCCTTGTTGCATGGCTTAAAAAACCTACTCAATGTCATTCCCGCGGAAGCGGGAATCCAGTACTTTAAAGATTTTTTGAAAAGCTCGATTTATCTCGCTTTACTCTGGATTCCCGCTTCCGCGGGAATGACATCCTGAACGTTCGTACAAACATGGGTCAGGTCACTGAGTGACCAAGATACAACAACGCCCTAATTTCCTGAAACAGTAGAATATATCCCATTCTCTTTCCTAATAATATCATATCGTCTCTGAGCTACTCCATCGATGAAATAAATATTACCGGATAAACCTATATAAGGTTGTCTACTGTTCATTCTATTTAAAAACCTTTCAGATGCAAATTCATTGCCTATATAGTTTGCAGTCATACGTCCTAAATCATAAGAAAGAAGATGCATGAAGCCTATATGGTTAATACCTAAGTCTTTTGCCCTATCAGGCACGTTGCTATTGAGTAAATTTAAAGAGCCGGTAAAGCTAATATCGATATTTTCAGGGTAATCGATATCAATACGATGATCACCGATTAAAATAGCCTTTTTATCTAAATTATATTTACGAATACTATCAGCGAGTAGGTTTAAATTTTTTGGATCGTCTGATAGATAAATAACCGGTTTTGTCGTGTCGCTACGTTCATTTATAATATCGGTATTGTCTGAAATATTTCTTGCGGCTTTTGCTATAGATTCAGGATTATCCTCATAAAATTCAGTGCGTGATAATGATGCATTGTTCTGAATCAATATATTTTGCATTACTTGACTAATAGTTTGCGAATGCTTCCCTTTAGGTAATAATGCCATAAAATCTTTATGGTTGTTACTTGCGTAATAATTAATTATACGTATCAGTTGTTTTAAAGGTGCATGACCGAATACAAATAATTTATCTTCTGCAAGAGCCGGATTATTTGACATAGTTATTATAATAATATCATTTGCCTTTGCTTTTTCGGCTATTAGAGAGGTAAAGTTAGAATATAGAGGACCTAAAATAATCTTAGTTTTACGTGCTACTATTTTATCTATAGCGGCTAAAACGTTTTTTTCGTCTGAACCATCGTAAGAAGTAACATGTATGTAAGATTTGATTCCGTCGTTAAGTCCCATTTTAATTAAATCTTTATATTGTTTCCCGACAATACTATCAGGACCCTGATTTGGCATTAAAATTGCAATCTCAATTTCTGTTTGTTCTTTTTTAGGAAAACTTATAGGTTCTTCTTTAGGAGTTTGACAGGACGTTAAATATATCAAGCAAAAAAATGATAGAACGATTCGTAGTTTATGTTTTATACTAGCCATAATGTTACTTAAAATTAAAAAACTATGATTAGATATCTTTCCAAACCGGGATTATATATTGTTTCAACACCGATCGGTAATTTTGAAGATATAACGCTTCGTGCTATATCGACTTTAAAAAATTCGGATATTATCTTATGCGAGGATACTAGAATATCACAAAAATTGCTAGCAAAACATGACATTCATACAAAATTACAAATTTATAATGATCATAGTGACGAGAAAGATAGAGAAAATATCATAAGTTTAATAAAATCGGGCAATATAATAAGCTTAATTTCTGATGCAGGGACTCCTTTAATTTCCGATCCCGGCTATAAGTTAGTTAGAGGTATACGCAATCTTAATTGTCATATAGACGTAGTACCGGGAGTATCTGCACCGGTTACTGCTCTAACTTTATCGGCTCTTCCTACTGATCGATTTTTATTTCACGGGTTTTTACCTAAAACTATAGAAAGTAAGAAAAAGATTTTTTCTGAACTAGTAAATCTTAAGGCTACTTTGATTTTTTTTGAAACGGCTCCTCGTTTGGTAAATACTTTATCGGTAGCTAAGGAAATACTAGGAAACCGAGAAATATGTATAGCTCGTGAGTTAACTAAACTGTATCAAGAAATAAAAACAGGGGATATAGATGAAATAATAGAGTTCTATCAAAATAATATTTTAAAAGGTGAGATAGTATTGTTGATTTCAGGAAATATACAGGAACAAAACCAACACAAAAATTTAGAAAAATTTATAGAACTTTGCTTAAGTAAAAACTTAAGTAGCAAAACTACTACCGAACTTGTTTATGACAAATTCAAAGATGTTTATAGTAAAAAAGAGATATATAGATTGGTGAATAAGCAAAAGATTTAATATAAATTTAGAGTAGAATATTTACCTTAGAATATGCTAAAATAAAGAGAAAATCACATTCAGTAACATAATAATATGTCAAAAGTTAATCCGAGAGTAAATTTAGCATTTAAAAAAATCTTCGGAGTAGAAGAGAATAAAGATTTATTGATATCGCTTATTAATTCGATAGTAAGTGAGAAAGATCAGATTGTAGAAGTAACATTACTTAATCCGTATAATCCAAAGAATTTTAAAGCCGATAAACTATCTATACTTGATATAAAAGCCAAAAGTCAAAGCAGTAAAAGGTATAAATCGAAATCCAAGTAACCGATGAAGTGGATTACGATAAAAGAGCTTTGTATTACTGGGCGAAAATGTATACGGAGCAACTGAAAGAGGGATCAGATTATGTGGCATTAAATAAAACAATAGGGATACACATACTTAACTTTACCAGTATTACAGATACAGATGAATATCATAATTCTTTTCAGTTAAAGGAAATAAAAAGTGGTTTAGTATATTTTAAAGATATAGAGTTACATACGATAGAGATTAATAAATTTGCTAAGTATCCTAAGGAGGAGTTATCTGATGTCGTCAAGAAAGTTAAAAATGCTTTAGATATATGGTAGCATTTTTAACACGTAATGATTTGTTAAATAAAGATAATTTACCGAAAGAATTGGATAATGATGTATTGAAAAAAGCATTAATCATGCTTGAGGTAATAAATTTAAATGATGCAGAAAGAGAGGAATATGAAAATCGTTTAGAGTGGCTTAGAATTGAAACTAGTGCTTTTAAAAAGATGAAAGAGGAAGGAAGAGCTGAAGGCGAAGCTAGAAGAAATATTGAAATAGCACAAGAAATGCTAATTGATAAAGAGCCTCTAGAAACAATAATTAAATATACTAAACTTTCAAAAGAAGAAATAGAAAAGCTAAAAGCAGAAATCGATAAGGCAGAAAAATAAAAAGTCGTCTGCGATATATACTCCGAGTAAATGAAGAATCGGCAGACGACCCATTATAAAAAACAGTATATTTAGTTAGCTGAGCTGTGAGGACAGCAGCAACCTTTTTGAGGCTTATTGCTTTCTGCCGAATCTTTAAGTTTTTTACCGGCTGCCTGCATATCTTGACCTGTACCTTGCATTGTATTACAAGCACTTGTTAAGAAAGCTACAGCTACTAATATAGAAGTTATAAGTGCTGAACGCATAAATTTTACCTTTATCAAATTGAGCCTAGATATTATGAAGTAAGCAACAAATTGTCAATTTGAAAATATATTAAAATTTAAAGTATTTGTACACATCACTTAGCCGTATCTTTATAATCACATAAGATATTTTGTTGATAAAATATTAATTTTTAGTATTTCTTTAAGAATTAATATTTAAAAGATTTATAAAATGAAAGAAAAATCAATGATCAATTGAAAGAAGCACTATCTTTTATGAAAGACGGTGTCTTAGATTGTACAAATTTAGAGGGAATAAGCTTACAAGAGATTTTTAATTTTCTTCAAAATCCTTATATAGTAAAGGATAAAATTATCGCTCTTGATATATCAACTTATGAACATTGGAAAGAAGTAAATGATAATTCATCTTTTAAGCCCCAAACTATAGAAATTTATACCTTCTATAGATATATGGAAGATATTTTGAATTTAAGATTAAAAACAGGCATAAATATTACTAATCATATTGATGTTAATATGACAGATCGCAGAAAAGAGGCTTTATTAAAAAAATTCTTAGAGAGATTTAAAAAAGAATAATTTTACTAAAGATGAAGAACAGTGAAGTCAATTTATAAAAGCTGTATGTAAAGAAGATAAAACCCCGGATGGAATCGAAATGTAATATGGGCGAGCTTTACGGCTTGGTTCTAAGTATAATTTCAGTAAAATAGATAAACAATAAACAATATTCTGATTTACAGGGTATTTTTAAAAAGTTACAAGAGACACAAATACAAAAAGTAAATTCAGAAATTCATCATTATAAACAGGAAGATGATTTACATTTTTATATGGTAAAAGTCAACGGAGCGAATATGTCTGCTTGGCAAGATTTTTTGGGTAAGCAGAGTAGCTTTCAAAGTGCTTATCAAGGTAATGATCTGGTGATAAAAATTTTTAAGGGGAAGTATGCCTTTTCCGCTAGCTTAGATTATCATGATCAAGGCTTAACCGACCAATAAAATATGACTCGCGTGATACTTCTCATCTATAGAGATGTTTATAACCATGCTGACTTCTCAAAATGCAAGCTTTATTTCGCATTCTGGTATAGCAAGACTTCCAATATATCAAGAAAAACCTTTTATTATAAAACATAAAAATCTTGCAGTTAAACTTCATAGTTTTATTGCCGCCTGTGCCAAAGATATGTATTCTAATAAAAAAGAATATATGATTACTGTACCGGTAAAAGAAATGACACAAATAATTCTTAAAGAATATGAGAAAAAAGGAGTTTTAGAAAAATATATATAGGACATCAGCAAGAAAATTTAGATAATAAACAAACCCCTATAAAAGTTATTGAGGATAATGACAAAACTTTATTTAGTCTTTATGATAAAAACGGTAATATATTACATGCATTAACTAGTGCACAAATGGAAGGAGAATTCGCTTGGTTTTGCAAACATCCGTATCTATGCAGGGGGCAAGGTAAAAGGTGCACCGTTCGTTACTTGTCATTTAGAAACATTAGCAACACTTGATCCTAAACCTAATTCTATAGAACATGAATATTATTCAGAAATAATTGGTAATTTATAAGATTTACTATAACTCTTATTTAAGGTTAAAATAATAATCGCAATACTCTTTAATAGGGCAGATGTCGCAATTGGGTTTTCTAGCTTTGCATATATATCTGCCGTGTAGAATTAGCCAGTGATGGGCATGCGTTAGCCATTTTTTATCGATAATCTGCAGTAGCTCTTTTTCTACTATTTCAGGAGTACCGCCTTTAGCAAGCCCGATTCTGTTGGCTACTCTAAAGACATGCGTATCAACTGCCATTGTAGGCATGCCGAATAAGCAATTTAGTACAACATTAGCAGTTTTTCTGCCAACGCCCGGTAGTTTAATTAATGCCTTAAAATCATTCGGTACTGAAGCTTGATAATTGCTTATCAATATTTTACATAATGCGATAATATTTTTTGCTTTGCTGTTAAATAGTCCTATAGATTTTATATATTTTTTAAGTCCTTCTTCGCCGAGTTCTAAAATTTTTTCTGGTGTATCATAAGTTTCAAATAAAGATTTAGTTGCTAAATTTACTGATATATCGGTGGCTTGAGCAGATAATATTACCGCTACTAATAAGGTAAAATCATTCTTATATATTAATTCGGTTTTCGGATTTGGATTATTCTTGCTAAAAATCTCAAAAATTTTATTCACTATTTGTGCTTGCATATATTACTATAGAAAGTGTATTTTAGAAGATAAATTATTGAGTCTTAAAATGCTAGAAAATAAAAATTTTAAATTTATAGAAAATGAGATAAAAAATAATAAAGTAGTATTGTTCATGAAAGGTATTAAAAAGTCGCCTGCATGCGGATTTTCAGGAACCGTAGTAGCTATTTTGAATAAATTAGGTGTAGAATTTCGTGATATTAATGTACTTTTTGATGCTGAATTACGTGAAGATTTAAAAAAATTTAGCGACTGGCCGACATTCCCACAATTATACATTAACGGAGAATTAGTCGGCGGGTGTGATATTGCTAGAGAGTTATATCAAAGTGGAGAACTTGAGAAGATGTTGAAAGCGTATACTCGGTGAATTTCAAAAATTGGCGTATTCGTCTAGCAAGTTCTGCGGTGTTCACGTATTCAGTATACGCTCCGCTCCTCGCCTTGCAGACTCCTTGCTCTTTTTGAAATTGACCTTCGTATACTCTACTCAACTTAATATTTTAAGTACATAAACATATAAAAACATGAGCAAATATTTAGAATACCCCGAAGTAGAAAGTAAAGAGCAGCCGCCGAAGAAGCTAGTAGTATTACTGCACGGTGTCGGCTCGGACGGACATGATTTAATAGGACTTGTGCCTTATATCAAAAATTATTTACCCAATTGTCATTTTATTTCCCCGCATGGTATCGAAGCTTATGATATGATGCCTTATGGTAGACAATGGTTTAGTTTGCAAGACCGCAGCCCGCATATTATGGTAAAGCTAATTGCAAATAATATTTCTAAGGTTGAAGATATAATAAAGCAAAAGCAGGACAAGTTAAATCTAACCAACAAAGATACTATCATTATTGGCTTTTCTCAAGGTACGATGATAGGATTATATTTAACACTAGTTCAAAAAGAGCCGTTTTTCTGTACTATAGGTTTTTCGGGTGCATTAATTCCACCTATGGAAGTTAATAATAAGCTTACTCCTATATGCTTGATTCATGGGGAATTAGATGAGGTGGTCGGTGTTAGCGAGATGTATAATGCTTCAAACTATTTATCTAAGCTGCATATAGAGTATAGCGGACATAAATTAACGTCTCTTGCTCATTCAATAGATGGACGGGGGCTTGAGATTGCGATTAATTTTATAAATAACCGTCATTGCGAGCAGCCGTAGGCTGCGTGGCAATCTCAGGATTTTGGTATGAGATTGCTTCGTCAAAATTTTCAATTTTTCCTCGCAATGATGATTAGATATCCACACAACAAAACCAAAAAAATATGAGGATGAATGAATATTTTTAATAATAATTTACGCGAAACGGATAAAGAGATTAATGAAATAATAAAGCATGAAAAGCTACGTCAAAGTAGCGTAATCGAGCTTATTGCATCAGAAAATTTCGTAAGTCCTGCTGTGCTTGAAGCTCAAGGGGCGCTTCTGACTAACAAATATGCCGAAGGATACCCAAGTAAGCGATTCTATAACGGTTGCGAGGAAGTAGATAAAGCTGAAAATTTAGCTATAGAACGAGTAAAAAAACTCTTTAACTGCAAATATGCAAATGTCCAACCTCATTCAGGATCACAAGCAAATCAGGCTGTATATCTTGCTTTATTACAGCCGGGTGATACGGTTCTTGGTATGTCCTTAGATAGCGGCGGGCATCTAACGCACGGTGCAGCTCCTAATATGTCTGGTAAATGGTTTAACGCCGTTTCTTATAGCGTAAATAAAGAGACTTATTTAATCGATTATGATGAGATTGAACGCTTAGCGGATTTGCATAAACCAAAATTACTTATAGCCGGTTTTTCTGCTTATCCTCGTAATATTGATTTTGCAAAATTTAGAGAAATCGTGGATAAAGTAGGAGCTTACTTTATGGCAGATATTGCTCATATTGCAGGACTTGTTGCCACAGGTGAGCATCAAAGCCCTATTCCTTACGCTCATGCTGTTACCTCTACTACTCATAAAACACTTAGAGGTCCAAGAGGTGGTTTAATTTTATCTAACGATGAAGAGATAGGTCACAAAATAAATTCTGCATTATTTCCAGGACTACAAGGTGGTCCATTAATGCATATAATAGCTGCAAAAGCCGTAGCTTTTTTAGAAAATTTGCAGCCTGAATATAAAAGTTATATTCAGCAGGTAATAAGTAACGCTAAAGCTTTAGCAAGTAGCTTGCAAGAAAGAGGATATGATATATTAACAGGTGGTACCGATAATCATATTGTTTTAGTGGATTTGCGTAAAGACGGAATCACTGGTAAGCTTGCCGCAAATTCTTTGGATAGAGCAGGGATTACGTGTAATAAGAATGCTATCCCGTTTGATGAAACTTCGCCTTTTATCACTTCAGGTATTCGCCTTGGTACTCCCGCATGTACTACTAGAGGCTTTAAAGAAAAGGATTTTGTATTAGTCGGTCATATGGTAGCAGATATTTTAGACGGCTTAAAAAATAATGAAGATAATAGCGCTCTTGAGCAGAAAGTATTAAATGAAGTGACAAAATTAATTGAATTATTTCCGTTTTATGGCTAATTTAAATAAACGACCTGATTGGATAAAAGTAAAAGCTCCTAATTCTACAGAGTACTATAATACAAAAGATTTAATAAAGAATCTGAGATTAAATACTGTGTGCGAGGAAGCTGCTTGTCCTAATATTGGTGAGTGCTGGTCAAAAAAACATACAACTGTGATGATTTTAGGTTCGGTTTGTACTAGAGCTTGTAGGTTTTGTAACGTTAAAACGGGTAGACCGGATTTACTTGATCCGTATGAACCGCAAAGGTTAGCGGAGGCGGTACAAAAGCTAAATCTTAAGCATGTAGTAATTACTTCCGTCGATCGTGATGATCTTGAGGATGGCGGAGCGTCACATTTTGCGGATTGTATTAGTGAAATCCGAAAATCATCGCCAAATACTACTATTGAGATTCTAACACCCGATTTTTTAAGAAAAGAAGGAGCAGCTGAAATAATAGCAAACGCAAAACCTGACGTTTTTAACCATAATGTCGAAACAGTACCGTCTTTATACAAAACGATTAGACCGGGGGCTAGATATTATAATTCTTTAAGCTTACTTCATAATATTAAAAAATTATCTCCTGAAATTTTTACAAAATCCGGTATGATGGTAGGACTTGGGGAAGAAATAAATGAAGTAGTACAGGTTATAGATGATTTAAGAGAAGCAAAGGTTGATTTCCTAACTATCGGGCAGTATCTGCAGCCTACCAAAAATCATGCTGAGGTCGCAAAATATGTTACGCCGGAAGAGTTTAAATATCTAGAGCGAGTAGCAAAAACAAAAGGATTCTTGATGGTTTCGGCAAGCCCGCTAACCCGTTCTTCATACCATGCCGATGAGGATTTTCAAAAATTAAAAGAGAATTACCAACAAAAACTGGTGTCTTAAAATACATGCTTATTGCCTGTGTGGTCAGTTTTCATAGCTATTATCTTTGTTTACTAAAGTAAATAATCCTTATGTTGATTAATTTATATATATGATATCATACGTGTAACACACGTGTATACGAGTATTTTATGCAGAAGAAATTGACAATTACTATAGATGAAGCGGTTTATTATAGGCTTTATTCTGTAATAGGTGAGCGTAAAATTAGCAAATTTATTGAGCAACTTTTTGTAAAACCTTATGTAATTAATGAGAAGCTTGGAGCCGCTTACAAAGCCATGGCTCAAGATACAAAAGCTGAGGAGAAGGCCGATGAGTGGGTAGAAGGGTTAATAGAACGCGATTTTTATGAAAAGAGCTGAGGTATGGTGGTCGACTTTAATCCTTTGTTAGGTGGGAAGTCGCTAAGGTAAGATCGGCAATAATTACTCAAATGCTTCATTAAATCGTGTGCAAGTAATACCTTTAACTAGTAACATCGATAAATGCTATCCTTGTGAAGCCTACGTAATGATAGGTAGCACAAAAGGTAAAGCCATGACTGATCGAATAATGACAGTAAGCAAATTAAGATTAAAATCTAAAATTAACTTTATCTCTAATGAAGATATACAGCTTTTAAAATATGCTCTTAAGTTACAGCTAAGTCTATAACGACTATTTATTCAATATTTGGTACAATGATAAACGTAGAAATTGTAAGAAACTACAACAAATGGCGTGAGCATAAGCAGATAAATAAGAGTTTAATCAAAAAAATAACTCAAAATATTTTATTGCGGTTTGATAATTTTAGTAAAATAAAACAATTTGAATTATCAATTTTACTAACAAATGCTGCAGAAATATTGACCTTAAACAAACAATTTCGTAATATAGAAAAAGCTACTAACGTTCTTTCTTTTCCAAGCAACGAATTAAATTGGCAGGATTTATATTCTAAACTTGAATTTTTAGGTGACTCTGATTATATGCATTTAGGTGATATAGCATTTTGTTATGAGGTAATATATAATGAATCGTGCGAGCAGCACAAAACTTTTGAGAATCATTTTATTCATCTTTTAATACATAGTATTTTACACTTAATTGGTTTTGATCATCAAAATGACACAGAAGCAAATATTATGGAAAATCTAGAAATTGAAATATTATCATATTTCGGTATTTTCCCCCCTTATTAACTAAATAAAAAAATTTATGTTAAAATCTTCAAAAAAAGAAGATTCTAGTAAAAAAAATCAAAATAATAAGTTAATTTTTATTGTACGAAAATTATTCTCTCCGATAAAAAATTTTTTTAGAAAAACAAAAACGCCCGATAATTTTTTTGGTGTCATAAAACGCCTTAAAATTAATAGCCAAAAAATGACTTTAGACGAGCGTAATATTTTAGCTAATTTATTGGAGCTAGAAGATAAAACTATTGAAGATATAATGGTACCGCGTTCCGATATTGCGGCAATAAAATTAACTACGAATCTAGAAGAATTAAGTGAGTCTATTAAGTTAGAAGTCCCACATACACGAACTCTTATATATGACGGTACTTTGGATAATGTAGTAGGGTTCATTCATATCAAGGATTTATTTAAAGCATTGGCTACAAAGCAAAACGGTCGTTTAAAAAAGCTTATACGTAAGCATATAATTGCAGCTCCTTCTATGAAATTATTAGATTTGCTAGCAAAAATGCGTCGTGAGAGAACACATATTGCAATAGTTGTTGATGAGTATGGCGGTACTGACGGTTTAGTTACTATTGAAGATCTTATAGAAGAAATAGTAGGACGAATAGATGATGAGCATGATCAGCAATTAGATAGCGATAATTTCAAGGTTATTAATAACTCAACAATTATTTCAAATGCACGTGTTGAAGTAGAAGTGCTTGAAGAAATAATAGGAGAAAAGCTACACAATGATTATGATGAGTTTGATACGATAGGTGGATTAGTATTGACTAGAGTCAGTAGTGTGCCGGCTATCGGTACTAGAATAGATATTTCAGAAAATATTGAAATTGAAGTTACGGACGCAACTCCTCGTTCTTTAAAACAAGTCAAAATTAGACTAAAAAACGGTTTGAATGGTCAATGAATACGAATTTAGAGTCGGTGTGTCCTCTAAATTCGTTAAAAATATTTTATTATTATATTGCAGCTTGTGCTTCATTTCCTATCATCGGACTTTCTTGCGAAGTTGCGTCTGTATAATGCTCATATGCTAGAATTGCTCCCATTGTTGCTAATATATCGGCACCACATTTGAGAATAAAAGCCGGAGATTTAAGTAAATCACCTGCTATCACATAAATTCCAACAGCACATGCTCTTACTACTGCAAGCTTACCATACCAAGGGGTTGGTATCATCACTTCTACATAACTCGACTATTTTGTTAAGCATAAAAATAAACCTAATTAGTTAATATTAAATTTTAGTTATGCGATATATAACTAAACATTAACTAATTGTCAATGATAATTACCATGAAACATGGACAATATAATTTTATGAAATTATTTTCATTTGACTTAGCAGAGAAATTTGAGTTAAATATCGAAGCTCTATACATAAAAAATTATCATTATGAATGAATTACATATTAAACTACAAAATTACAGTAGTACATATCCTGAAGAAATTGTTACAAAAACAAAAATGCTTGAATTTTTAAATGAATATGAAAACCCTTTTAGCTGAGATTTACAAATAGGACATTTCACTGCTTCGGCTTTTTTACTTAATAATGATAAAACTAAATTTTTATTGATGCACCATAAAAAGCTTGATAAGTGGCTTCAACCAGGTGGTCATTGTGATGGAGATAGTAATATATTAAATGTAGCGGTTAAAGAAGCTATAGAAGAATCCGGAATTAATGAAATCAAAACGATAAATAAGGAGATTTTTGATATAGACACCCATTATATTCCGCGAACTCATAAGGAGCCTGCTCATTATCACTATGATGTACGATTTTTACTAAAAACAGTAAATAATGATAATTTTATAAAAAATAACGAATCGAATGAACTTAAATGGTTTAACTTTTCTGATTATTCAAAATTAGATATTGAGCTAGAACGTTCCGTTACTAGAATGATAGAAAAGTTTATGACAATTAACCATCCTGCTTGTTAAATATAAATTATTGCCCTATAATAAATAGCGTTTTTTAAATAAAATGTAAATCAAATGCCATCATCTAGAATTTTTTCATTCCGTAGTAAGAACAAGGAAGATAATACTCCAAAAAACCTAGAAATTACGCATCCAGATTCAATTAATAAGAACAGATATCCGAACTCTCTAGCAGGCGAAGTTGTTACTATTAAACTTAAGACTCAACCTCAGCCTCATAATTTTATAAAGAGGGAAAAAGTTACCCTAACTTAATTTAAACCGCCTTCTTCTCAAAGTAAAGACGAATTTGATCCTATCTTAAAAGATGTTGAAAATATCTTAAAGGATTTTGAGATTTTCTTAGATAATATAGAGACTAAAGCTTTAGGAGAGATTGATTCATAGTAACATCGATAGTTTTATGCTGTAAGGTTCCTAGCTAAAAAGGGCATTACCCGCGTGGATCAAAAAACGCGTTCGGTGTCATACCGTGGCTTGACTACGGTATCTTGGTCACAGACTTGTATTCTTAGATCCCGTGGTCAAGTCGCGGGATGACAATAATTTATTTTATGCTATTTTTTGATATTCAAAATATATTTTTCTTACTGCATAAATCCACGCTAAGCATACAAAAGTAAATACCACCATTAGAATTGGTGAGATTAAGGTAAAAGTAGCGGTTGGAACTAAAGTAAAAATAATAGATTGCACAAGACCGCTAGAGGATTTGCCGACTTTTGCACTTATCACGTCAACCGCAGCTTTGCCTTTGGTTTTAAGTTCCTCATCAAGAGGGATATATAACATTTCTCTTGAAGTATCCCATATAGAATATTTAGTACCTTTAGCTAAAATATTTTGAATACCACCGATTGAAACGGCAAGAGCAAGAGGTGACATTAAAATTGCTCCATCAAATAATGATAAAATTTGTTGGTCAAATACGATAAGTACAAAGAACAAAATGCCGGTCACCATTATTATAACCGGTGAAATAACTGCTGCTACAAACCAGTTGTGCATACGCATAATGTTATTACCGATGATGGTCATAACCATTATTGCCACGCCTGTCCAAAGTATATACAGACTGTTAAATTCAGCATAGGTATTTACAGTCGGATATAATTCCTTAATTTTTGCTTTCCATACGGCTTCGACTAAGTTAATAGCAAATCCGAAAGCTGCCGAACAAATTAAAAGTAGCCATAAATATTTTGATTTCGCAATATATTTAAAGCTTTTAATTAGCCCCATACGTTCTGAAGTTGATCTACCGCTTTTTGCTTTAGCATAAAATAACGGATTAGTAAAAACGTTCTTGCTAATAAATCTAACTAACAAACAACAAATAATAGCAACAATTGCCACAATTGTTGTGGATACTTGAACTAAAGTGATTTTACTATCCGAAATACTCATAAACTTCTTAATAATAGTATCTTCCGATGATAGATTCATCATTAAAAAGCCGACTAATATTAAAGAAGAGTTGCCGAATAGCGAAAAGAGAGTATAAAATCTTTTTGCTTCTTCGGTAGTAGTAAGTTCATTAGCAAACTGCCAAAATAATAATACGTAAAAAATATTAGGCCAAAGCTCGGCAAGACTATAATATACTATATAACCCCAATTACCTACTAATGAGATGTACCACTTAAAATGAGGATAACGTTCCATCCAGTCAGCTAGATTATCGGGATGTACATGAAAAATATGAATATTAGGATAGATTACAAAAGTGAATAAAACAAAAAAGCTGATAAAAAATGCACTTAAATAATAAAAGATCTTTTCAAAAGTAAGATAATTAATCATTTTAGCATAAATAATCACGAATAAAGCAGCGGCAGGCGTAACGCAATAAACTTTAGCAAAACCTGCTATTTCTGCACTAATCTCGGAGATTAAAATACTATCTTTTAAGATTCGTAAAACATTTTGATTAAATAAAATACAAAACATTAAGGTACTCATCGGAATAAACTTTCCGAGTTCGTAATTATGCACAGGCCAAAATGCCGCTCTGAATTTGTTTTTAAACGATCGTGATGAGGTACTTAGCATTATAAATCCCTAAGGACAAAAAAAAACTTAAGCACTTCAAGATTTTATGAAAAGATATTTCCCCTAAGACTTTAGAGCCTATATACTTGTTATTACATTCTGAAGGTGCTGAACTTATACAATATATTTAGCCTTTTGTCAAGAATTACTAATATAAGATTAGATACTCTCAATGCTAGATAGTAATAAACTACAGGAATATTTTGACCTTTATAATAATTATACAAAAACACATAATTTAGGTAATTAATATTTAAAATCAGGTAAAATAGTAATGCAAACAGAGCATTATAGGGCGTTGTATTACTCGGCGTTATCCCGTGGTTTGTCCAGAGGTTCCAGTAAAAATAAATTAAAAATGGATTCCCGCTTTCGTGAGAATGACAAAGGGGAAGTCGGGAATGACATAGCAAGAAGTCAGGATGACATCAAAACTTTCCTAATCATCCTCTCTATCTTCAACTCACTGGAAATATTTTTTTTAGCTCGTGACAAAAGTTTTATTGAAAATTTGAGAAGCTACGGTGAAGTTTATTTAATAGATTGGCTAGAGATTGAGGAACCTAAATATTTACTAGACGACTATGTGCATAAAATAATCGAAGTAATAGATAATTTGAAAATTAAAGACATTAATTTAATAGGTCATTGTATCGGCGGTAACCTTGCGATAGCTACAAACGTACTTATGCCTAAATTTATCAAAACTCTGACTTTACTTACCTGCCTGTGGGATTTTTCTCATTTTTTCTATATAAGAATGTTGCATCGATATTTAAAACTAGATAGTGGCATAGACAATTTACCGATACTTCCTAAAATTCATATTCAAATTTTATTCCCTGATTATTTCAATGCTAAATTAAAAAAATTTTTCTCTATAACTTCCGATAAGGAGCAAGAATTAGCATTGAGAATAGAGAATTGGCTTATGTCAGGTAATAGTATATCTAAGGAGGTTTATAATCAAATTATACAAAATATATTAGATGAAAATATGTTTATAAATCTTAAATGGAAAATCGAATAATTTTATTATTGATCCGAGTTTAATTCATTGTCCTGTATATATATTAGTAGCAGCAGAAGATGATCAAATAGTACCTAAATTTTCCATTTTATCTTTGCAAAAATTATTAAAAAACTCTAAGCTTATAGATGTAGCAGGTGGACATATTAGTTATTTAATAAATGATAAACTATATTAATTGTTTAAGGAGTACACATTATGACAAAACCGGTTTATATAACTTATGCGAAAAGGACTGCTTTCGGCTCGTTTATAGGTAGCCTTAGTACAACGGCTGCACCTATGCTTGCTGCTCATTTAATAAAGGATATACTGCAAAACAGCAAAATCGATCCAGCTTTAGTAGGTGAGGTAATCCTTGGACAGGTAATAACCGGCGGTAGCGGGCAGAATCCGGCGAGGCAAACTCTGATTTATGCGGGAATACCGAAAGAAGTGCCGGGCTATACGATTAATAAAGTATGCGGCTCAGGTCTTAAAAGCGTAGTACTTGCAGCAAATTCAATTATGACGGGTGATAATGAAATAGTTATAGCAGGTGGGCAGGAGAATATGTCGCTCGGTATGCACGGTAGCTATATCAGAGCAGGAGCCAAATTCGGCGATATTAAAATGGTTGATCTAATGCAGTATGACGGATTAACCGATGTATTTTCAGGAGTATTTATGGGTATTACAGCCGAAAATATCTCGAAACAGTTTAATATTAGCAGACAACAGCAGGACGAGTTTGCCTTAAGCTCTCACAAGAAAGCAGCTAAAGCACAGCTAGCAGGAGTTTTTAAAGATGAAATCTTACCTATCGAAGTAACGATTAAAAAAACTACTAGTTTGTTTGATCATGATGAAACAGTAAGACCTGATATCAGCCTTGAAATTCTGAGTAAATTACGTCCTGCTTTTGATAAAGACGGTGTAGTTACAGCGGGTAATGCTTCCTCTATTAATGACGGTGCGGCATGTCTTATGGTAGTTTCCGAAGAAGCTTTGAAAAAGCATAATTTAACGCCGCTAGCTCGTATTGTTTCTTATGCTTCAGCCGGTGTTGATCCAAGTATTATGGGTACTGCCCCTGTTCCTGCATCCAAAAAAGCCTTAAGTAAAGCAGGTTGGAGCGTTAATGATTTAGAAGTTATTGAGGTTAATGAGGCGTTTGCCGCTCAAAGTATTTATGTAAACCGTGAAATGAAATGGGATATGGAGAAGGTTAATGTTAACGGTGGAGCAATAGCCATCGGTCATCCGATCGGGGCAAGCGGCGGACGTGTACTTATTACTCTGGTACACGGCTTACGCAGAGCTAAAGCTAAAAAAGGCTTAGTTACTTTATGTATCGGTGGCGGTATGGGTATGGCTATGTGCGTTGAAGCGGTTTAAATGTGCATTTGACTATATAGGAATTCATTGCTTTATTTGCTAAAGAAGAAAGTTGTATTCATCTGAATTAACTATAGTTCATTGTAATATATATCTGATCTAATATCTCTACAACCTAATAATGCATCATTACAATGTGTTATTGTATTTATAAACTCATGAAAGGTAGAAAAATGAGAGAATGCCTTCGGTTCATAACTCTCCTAATAATTTTCTGCTTCTTCTATATTATTACAAACACGCTTTAGCTTTTGACCAAAATATTTAGGAATGTTCCCTAAATTTTTTGCCTAACTCCATACCATAAAATAGTTAGGATTAAAATCAGTAGAATCTATAAGAGGAGTTAGTTTAAAATGCTTCAATAAATTAGAAAAGTTATTTATGAGCTTATGAGAGGCTAACGCTTCATTGGGTATATAATTCTCATCATCAAATTGATGAAATATTTTTAATCTTTTTAGGCATATAGGTATCTCTTTTGCAAGTTCCATATAACGGAGAAGATAGAAATTGGGTATTAAAAAGGTATAAGTTTGATTGCTTTTAAGCCATTCCTGGTCATTATTTATTATTTGTGCATCTTCAATTGGATATGCATCATTCCCATCAATTAAACAAGACAATATATAACTTAAGGTAGAGAATTGTATGCTTGGTGACCAGTTTATAGGATTCCAATAAGACCAAATGCTAGACACTATATATTTAATAATTTCCTTATTATTTTGCATTTATTATCTCCTATTTGGGTTAAGGAAATATATTAAATGAATTTATAAAATACTAAATTTTATTAAATCATTAATAATTTGGTGATAATTGTGTTAATTATACACATCTTTATATGCTATAAATGGTAACATTAAAAAGTTGTTTACTTCTTCTAGTGTCATACTTAGGATATTTCTATTTTAAGTGTACACTTCTTTTGATGTACAATCAATCTGATGAATTAAATCTATCCTCGGTGTATGGAAGATTATTGAAGTACTAACTCCTAATAAAAACGAAAATTTAAATAGATATTTTGACATTATTAGAGAACATACCGATAAAAAAGGCAGTTTTAGTTGCAAACTGGATAAGAAAGAAACACTTTGTTCTTAAAAGATGCTTAGTTTGTGGATAAAACAAAACTCGGTATTGATCTTGAGAAAAACGAAGTAGCAGTTCATTGGCATATTTATCTCGGTTATTTAAAATGGTCGGAAGCTGCACTTGATATTTTAAAGAAAATCCAAAATATAACTAAATTAGATCAAGAGTTCTTAAATGATTATAATAACCATCAAGATAAGCAAGAGCAACCGACAAACACCTATTGCTGGTTTAACTATAGATGAAAACGGTAAATATATTGAAGGATTGATGGTTATCTCTACTGCTGCTTATGCTCTCGGTAGAATCATGAGAGATGAGTTCCAAGAAAAAGAATTAAAAGATTTACCAAATTTTGTAGATAATAATAACAGCCTAATAGAGGAAGTATTTTCAGAAAGTGAGAGATATATTTTAAGGATAAAAAGCAATATTCTTGAGTTAAAACTCTAGATTTAAAAATGATTAATCTTATGATTGATCTTGTAGTGCAGAAGTTAGAAATTGAAAAATATTTATTTAGCCGCTCTGAAATATGCTTAAGAAGAGTTACCTCGCATAAAAAGAAAAAAGATAAACCGGTAATTTATAATTTTGCCGCTCCTTCCTTAGAAATGTTTAATAGTTTTTTTCTAAGACCATTAGATTTTGTACGAAGTAATATAGAAAAATTTGACTCGGAATCAGCAATTGCCAAATATCTCGGTAAAGAAGATAAGCCGGATTCCATAGATGTTTTAAAGCATCAAGAAAGTCTACAAGAACTGTTATCTCCATTTATGATGCAACCGACGCGTTGGTGTTCATCGCCGAGTCACTGTCTTGCGGTACTGCAAGCTGTTGCGATTAATTTGGTATTACCCTCTTTTCAGGAAAGCTTTTTGCTGTTAATGGTCCACCTGGTACAGGAAAACCACTATACTTTTTGATCTTATAGCAAATATCTATGTAGATCGTGCTTCATATTTAGCAACTTTAGAAGATCCTAAGGAGGGGTTTCAAAATAAACAATCTTCCTTACATACACCAAATTTTGATTATCATGTTAATTCTTTAAAACCGGAATTACAAACTTAAGGTATGGTTGTTGCATCATCTAATAACAATGCCGTTAAAATATATCTAAAGAAATATCGTTATATAGTAAAATAGATAAGCTATATCATAAAGATTTCAGTTATTTTAAATAACTTTTATTGAAAGAGGAAAAAGAGAAAGATAGGGGTATAGTTGCTGCGGTGCTCGTTAATCATGGAAATAAAAAGAGATTTTCAAATAAGTGTTGGAAATATAAAGATGAAGAAGAAAACGATGATAAGAATGATGAAAAACATACAATGCTGCAATATCTTAATCTGCTAGTTAATAATAAATGTAAAGATAAAGCCCCTGCACATTTTAAACCTGAATATTGTAATTCTATAGATGAAATTAATAATGAATGGAAAGAAGCGTGTGCTGGTTTTAACAATTTATACAGTGAAATTCATGAAGTTTATGAAAATATTGCATCAGTTATGGAATTTAATAAAAAGAAAAGAGAGTTAATTAAGGAAGAGGATTTAGGAGTGATATATGCAGAAAAAAAGAAGAGTAAAATGAGTTAGAATTAGAGCTTGATTATAAAAGCTCTAAAATACTTGAAATTGATTGTGAAATAACATTATTAAATTTGGGTTTTTTTGAAAAAATTCATGCATTTTTTAAAACCGCAAAATACAATTCTTGCTATGAGCAAAAACGGGATTTAATTAAGCTAAAAAATAAATCTTCAGAAGAAATTGACCGGATAAAAACTGATATTAAGAATATTAAAGCTGCAATTAAGAAAATTGAAGCTTCTGTAGAAGAAATAAAACAGCTTAACGACGATATAAGCTTGGCTATCTTAAGTTTAAAAGATAAATATTTTAATATTAAGGATTTTGAAGAAGATTTATTTTGGAAAAATTGGCAAGAAAATTTTTAACTTACAAGATTGCTTGGCAAAATTTCTTTATGGTCATACCTGTTGTGTCTACAACTTTTCACTCATTCGATAAAATGTTGGCAACATCCGAGCATAATGAAATTCCTTGGTTATTTATTGATGAAGCAGGGCAGATACCGCTACAATACGCAGCTAGTGCTATTTACAAATCAAAAAAAGTCGTAGTAGTCGTTGATCCGCTGCAAACAGATCCTATTTCTATATTAAAGCAAGATTTAATGAACAAATTATGTGAACATTTTAAGGTTTCATATCCTGAGTGGTCACCTTCGGAAGTTTCATTGCAAAACCTAGCTGACCGTAATTCTTTATGTCAAACAAAAATAGATGATGTTACGGTTGGTTTCCCTTTATGAGTGCATAGAAGATGCCAAAATCTGATGTTTAAAATATGTAACAAAATAGCTTACGGTGTGACAAAATGATTTTTGCTACCTCTGACTGTAACTCTGATATTAGAACGATTTTAGGTACTTCAAAATGGATAGATATAAAAGATAATAAGGTTCAACGTTATAAATATGCATCGGAAGCCGAATTTCAAAAATTACTAGAGTTATTAAAACCAAGTATTAAAAGAGAAAAATGGGGATGATTTGCTCAAACAAATTTACATTATTACAATGTATAAAGATTACAGCGAATCTATTCGTAGAAAATTGAATGAAATATATGACGATTCAAGATATGAGAAAACAATTACTACTAGGAGTTCAGCATCCTCTTGATAAAGGTGCACGAAATATAATGACACAAAAGCCAAACGTCTTAAACGTCGGTATTAGCAGAGCTAAAAATAACCTTTATATTATCGGTATCCTTGAGATTTGGCTGAAACATAAATATATGCCGGAAATCTATGCTTGGTGATAAAGATTATACTTAGATAGCACTACAAGAATTGGTTAACTGTCTAGACTGGCGGGGGGATACGTTATGCAAACCCTTAACCAGTTTAGATTAGCCTTGATTCAGGCTACGCTTAGGCCTGTTTATGCATTAGTACCAGCTCCAAATATTTAGTTTAAATATATTTATACCCCATGCTCATTAGTCCGGCTAAAATAAGCTCCTTATTATCATTATTAATTGCTTCGTAGATTAAATTAGGGCTTAGTAATGTAGTGGCCACTTGTAGCAATTCTGGATTATTGAAAAGTGGTTGGTAATAAATCCTTTGCTATAAATGTAATTATACTAGTGGATTCGTTTATGTCTTGAAGTATTATTGTCTCAATTTTCTTTCTTAAATCTATAACTGTTCCTTTAGTAATTTTGCCATCTAAAAGTTTCCCCATCCAGTTTGTTATTTGCTCTATACTAACATTGTTTTCTAAAGTTTGTACTTTACTTGATATTTCGTTTATTTGTGTTTGTATCACTGCACTATACTTTAATGTTAGCAGTTTCTAATTTCGTAATTATTTTTTTACTGTTGCGTTGAATATATTTAACTCTTGTTGCGTTTGTTTTTCTGCCATTTCATTAACTTCATCTTCTAAATCTACAACTGTCCCTTCGGTAATTTCGTTTCCTATAAGTTCTGTTATACTTTGAGTTATATTTATTATGTCGTTTTTATCTGTTAGCTTCTGAACCTTATTAAGTATTCTATATAAGCTATTCTCTATTATGGATTATGGGCTTGTCTGCTTCATCAATATTAGTACTATTTTGTAAGTTAAAAATTATCTTGCCTATTATTTGGTAAATATTTGCTTCCTCTGCAATAATAAGTTTTTCGTCCTCGTTCTTATATATATATTTGTTTTATTGAATTGATTATTTAGCTCATTTATTCTTAAAGTTAATAAGTCATATATATTTTTAAAATTATTTTTTATAACTAAATTTAATACTGTTTCACCTTTATTATTAACATGATGAATAGCTTGAATAGTCGTTCTAGGTATTAATATAACTCACAAATCCTTTCTAAACCATTCCATACAGCTAAAGTTAAGGCTATAGTACCAATAAGTTTTGGTAATAGTATTAATAGCCGGATCGCTCATTAGAGGGATTAGTTGCATGCATACTTTACTTAAGCCTTTACTAGCAGCATAAGTTAAAACCGTTTCACCATTATTAATAGTACTAATAGCCTGATTAGACATTTTAGAGATTAGTTGCAAACTTTATCTAATCCTTTATAAGCAGCTAAAGTTAAAGCCGTATCGCTGTTATCGTCTATCTTGTTAAGCATGTCACCGTTTAGCTCTTTAACTAAATTTTCTGCTTCTTCTTCCTTACTTTCTTTTATTACTAAAATTAGTTGATTATATTTTAGCTCATCAAGCTTGAGGTTTTGCTGTTGTTTTTCTTGTTCTTCCAATAGTTTTCTTTTTTCTTCCTCTACTTGTTGTGTTTCTAGTTCTTGCTTTTGCTGTTCTTCATATTTCTTTTCTGCTTTTTTTGGTTATAGTTTTATTTCTGTACAGATATTCATTAATTATTTTAAATGTTGCCTCGCCTATGTTGTGCCAAGGAAGATAAAGCGACGTTAAAGATTGATTACCGCTTAAGCTTGTTGCTAAGTCTCTTGTTCCAGCATCTCCTATTTGGTTATTCCAAAGACTAAGCGACGTTAAAGATCTATTAGCTTTAAGTGCTGCAGCTAAATCTTTTGCTTGTTCATCAGTTATATTTTTATTACTAAGGTCACTTGTTGTACTTTCGGATAATCTTTTGTGCCAGTTTGTTTTAAAAATGTTTAGTATGAACATAATTATATCCTTATTAAATTCTATAAATTTTAATATTTTGTTAAAAATGAGCTATAGACAGAATCATAATAAGAAACTTTAAGAATGCAATAGAAATTTAACTAAAAGCATAAATAAATTGGAATTGATTTAGGGAATTTTTGAATATATAGAAGATTAAGAGAGATAATTTTAATAAATGATAATAATTACAATTAGTAATTTAATATAGTAGTTAAGTATTTTAAACAATCAGTTACTACATTGGCAGCAACCGCAATCTCATTAGCAATTGAGGTTGTGCCTGTTGCACTTAAGAACAATGACCGCTCTATTTGCCGGTGTGTCACTAAGTATAGTACCGGACAATTTTTAAAAAGCCCTAGATGTTATCCCTGCGAAAGCAGGGATCCAGGCTAAAAAATCTTAATTTTAAAGATTTTTTATTATATCATTTTTTTCAAGGTAAAACTTTTAAAAAAGCTTTAAAGTACTGGATTTCCGCTTTCGCAGGAAGGCATTGTTGTGTGGATCAATTTCACCTCTGTCATCCCGTGGCTTGACCACAGGGTCCATAAAAACAATAAAAAATACTAATAATTTTAGTATTTTTAACTGGATCCCGAGGTCAAGCCACGGGATGACAGAGGTGAAATTGATCCACACAACAATGTCTCGCGGGAATGACAGTAGCACCTCAAATTGTTTGATTAAATCAGTCATAATTTAATCCTTTAAATAATATCTCAACTAATAAGCTATAATTATTGCATAATAATTACTGTAAGTTGAGTATTGAAGTGTTATAATATCTTATGTGGGTTCGTCCTTTCCCACCAATGAGCTGAAGAGGTCGTTTACTGGAGCGGGATACGATTTTGTATGTTGTGATTGCGTAGTTAACGCCTTAGATTTATTTCTTAATTTCTGTTATGCATCTCGATTATATACCAGCTACCGGCTTCATCTTTAACCTTTAAATCAAATATGCTTTTTTTTCCTTTATTGAGCATAGGTACTTGCTCTATGGGCATAAACTCTATTTCTTTAATTCTTAAAACCCTCCTGAAGTTCAAGAACTGCATTGATACATTCCTTTAATCTCTCTAAATCACGAAAGATTTTTTTTAACAAACTATCATTCGTTGGGTCTAAATATCTTTGCATATTAATTACTACTTTTAGTATTGCTTATATTATTTTCTATATTTAGTAATTATGGCTTTTGATATCTTAACTTATGTAATTTTCGAATAAACCGTAATTTTTTGGTGTGTAATTGCTACTCATATATAAATTCTATTAAACCTAAGGTTATAGGAGATAAACCTTATATTATATAGTGTATTATAGCTTTTCCTACTTATGATTTAGCAAATTTTTATAATTTATGTTGTAATCAAAAGCTGAAATAGCTAGGTTATTTTGAATAAATAGAATTTAACTATATGTAAGAAGTAAAAAATGAAAGAACAAAAATTATTTATAAATGATATGAATTATATAAATCAACACTTGGAAATACAGAAGGAGTACAAGGTTGGTGTTGGGGTTTGTGTCACAAATACGATAGTGGTTTACCTTATGTTTCTTGGCATACTAATGAAGATATAAATGATATAAGAAGGACAGTTTCGTAAGGCGTAAATAATATATTTAATGAAGTAATAGATGGTTTTCGCAACATAAGTGATTAAAATTGGCTACCTTAGTAACACAATTAAAAGATTTAGTAGCAAATGATAAAGTAAAATTAGGATGTACCATGTGTAATAATGGTAGCATAGACTGTATTAATAAAGAAGAAACGTTGAAATTTTTAAACCTTTATATTTCCGACCCAACCCTTGAGCTTTATTTAAGTCCTTACTCAATTTTGGTAATAGGTGCAATTTTTATACACAAAAACTGAAAAATTGTGGTATAAACAATTAATTCTATTAAAAAAAATTTTTACAAAAAGCCCTCCAATCCCTTATTTTACGAGGAATAGCCCCTAGTTTGTATAGCGTACATATTTTTAGAAAAAAAATGGCTAAAATTGGTGAAATTTGTAGAAAATAACGTATAAGTAACAGAAAATATTAGAGAAAAGTCTAGCATAAACTAACATATGAATAGCATAGAACATATTAGTAGGTTTGTATTAAGAGCTAAAATCCTTGTTACATTAAGGCAATAAGGCGACAATGTGTATTTGCAAACCTAAATTTGAAATGTGGAAATCTTGATTACTCCTTGGCTTTTCCATTCGATAAACTACAAGAATTGGCTAACTGTCCAGACTGGCGGAGAGAGAGGGATTCGAACCCTCGATACGGTATGACCCGTATAACGGTTTAGCAAACCGCCGCCTTCGGCCACTCGGCCATCTCTCCGATTATGGCTTTACTTTATATCATCTAATAAGCAAAATTTCTAGAATTATTTTATAATTTTTCTAACTAAATATAATCATTTTCCGGCTTTACGGAATTGCCCATAATCAAAGCTTCCTTATCACATCCGGATAGCCCTTTAAAGTCCATATACCAATAACTAGGTAAATCATCCCAACTACGGAAATATTCAATATATTTGTAAAACTGTTTAGCCTTGGATTCGAGAGTTTTAATATCCGTGTTATCATCACAAATATCAAAAAGTTGTTGGGTTATGTAATAAATAGATTTAGTATCATTTTTATATTTATCTATTAAGTACTCTATAATTTCGATTCGCTTGTTTAAGCTAAGATTATAAGAGTCTGAAATTAACAATTTTATAAAATTCTCACTATCACTACAGATGCTAAATAATATGTTCTGAATGTTCTCAAATAATTTCTGATATTTGACTAAAAATCTATTCCAAGTTATTGCTTTAAGATTGACAAAACTCTTATAGTCTTTTGGTTGGCATTCGGGAATATATTTTTGTAACGGAAAAATTGAGGTTATCTAAATTTTGATGAAAATTGTTTAATTCTTCAAAATATGCAGCCATAAAAATGATTGTACACTGAGTAATAAGAAAATCTACAAAATAAAATTGATAAATAAATTTGATGATATTTGAATATCTGCTACTAACTTGCTGTCTAGTTTTCTAATATCATTTACTATATCACCTATATATTTTAACTCTTCATCCGTGTGATCTACATATTTAATATTTAAATCTTCAAAGGTAATAACTTATACCTTCGGCTATTTTATCTATTATTGTATAGTTTTTAATTATAGGTTCTTCATAATTAGCAATAATATAAATTTCCGGATTATATATATCTTTGAAGTTATTTCGCAGCATATTTTTTACTGCTTTTACCGTATTTTGATTTAGATAATCAAGCTCTAATATATGAGAATATTGGTAAGTAATAAACTTGCATGATCTATTTTATTAAAAGGAGCAACATACCATGGATATTCACCTTCTTTAATGTCTTTTTGGATAAGCGCAATTATAACATTCTTCTTTTAAAAATGTATCATTAGTATCTGTTAAGGCTAAATTTTAAAATCCTCGATTACCTTGTCTAAATAGCTCTGCCAACCACTAGTGAATAATTCTAGCAATTGCTTAAAAAAACTAAAACTAATTTGCATATAATAATATTAAGTTAATTTAAAAACTGTATGAATCAGAAGTTATTAGAGACAGTTATTGACTAACGTTATCTAAACAATGCTGTAGTTCTTCTAAATTACTTATATTACTTAACTTATATGGATAATTAATTTTCCGGAGCATATTTGTTAGTACGCTTCCTGCCCCTATTTCTACTATATGAGCGATTTCTAATTTGTGAAATAGTTCTAAAGTTTCACGCCATCTAACGCGCCCGCATATCTGAAGCATTAAATTTTGTTTGATTTCTGTAGGATCTAGAGTAGGTTTTGCGGTATAATTTTGGATTATCGGTATCAGAGGTTTATTAATTACAGCTTTATCAAGAGCTACTCGCATTTTTTCTTCTGCCGGCTTCATTAAGCTACAATGAAATGGAGCACTGACTTTCAGCTTTATCGCTTTATAACCTAAATCTTTAATTATACTAATAGCATGATCTATAGCTGTGGTCTTGCCGCTAATAACTATTTGTCCTTCGATGTTATCGTTGGCAATTTGGCATAAATTTATTTTGTTGATCTCTTCTAATATTTCTTCAAGTTTTTGAAGCGGAATATTGATACAAGCCGCCATGCTTCCCTCACCTTCAGGACATGCTTCCTGCATAGATGTACTACGTATATGAAGTAGTTTTGCTGCTGTCTCAAGGTTAATACTTTCGGTGCTACATAAAGCACTATATTCACCTAGCGAATGACCGGCAGCATAATCGCAAAGACTATCCAAACTTTTACCGGTTTCAGCTTTGATAATATTTATTATTGCCATAGATACTGCCATTAATGCCGGTTGTGCGTTAGTGGTTAAGGTAAGTTCTTCAGAAGGTCCATTAAAAATTATATCAGTGAGTTTTCGGTTTAGTACTTCATCAACGATTTGAAAAGTTTCTTTGGCTGGTTTAAAATTATCATAAAAATCTTTTCCCATGCCGATCAATTGCAACCCTTGACCGGGGAAGATAAAAGCTGTTTTCATATTTTGTATTATCGATTGAGTTTATTAATAGATTTTATTAAAATTTTCTAAAATAGTCAAATTATTTTAAGCATTTTAACACTGTTTTTCAATTTTTACGCTATATATAATTTTTACAAAAGTATTAATTTTTCTTAGCTCTATAACTTGATTACTTCCAACTAGTACTATAAATTAAACTAAGAAAATATAAACAATGAAATTAGTTATGAAGTTATAAAGAGTATTTTAAACAGTTAGAAAGTACAGCTTTTGGTCCGTGGCTTGCTGCATTTAAAAAATTATTTAGTAAAGAGGCATTAGAAGAGGAAATACTGAATATAAAACTAAAGGAATCTGAAAAGCAAGAGGTTAATAAAAAAGATTTAGTTATTTTATCTAATAATGTTATTGAAATTGGACAAAAAGATACAATAGCACATGAAATTTCAAGAGTTAACCAATATAAAGAAAATATAGGTTTGGTATTTACTCTAATTACCAATATTCAATTAGAAAAATTTGCAGAATTTATCTCTAATTTACCGAAAAAACATAGTGAATTTAAGGATTACTTTCGTAGTGAAGAACAAAAAGATGGTTTTTTTAAAAGAAGATGCTTATAAAAAAGTTGTTAATAAAGGTAAATTAGTTGAAAAATTCCAAAACTCATATAAATATAATTATGAAAAAATAGAACAAAATGTTCATGAATTACAAGCTTATTTAGATTCATATGAATATAATTGTGGTATCCTTAAATCTGATTTATTAAGGCATGATTATTATCATAATGCATAAATTATTATGCTATCTATTTTAGAAGTAGCGGTTTCAATAAAAATCTTATTAATTTTCTTATGACAATATCTATAAATGATTTAAATTTAAGATATAGGAGTTAAGTTGAAAAAATAAATGTTACTACTATTATGTAGTATCTAACTAAATTCTGTGAAATTAATGATGTTTGATCAGTTAAATATCTTATATCCTCTGTTAATAAGTATTTTTATTTTTCTTGTTGTAGTTGTTATTTCTAAAATAACAAAGTATAAACAAGCCTTAAAAGAAAAAAATTTAAGTATTATTCCTTATGACCTTTGTCATAAGCATAATGCAGGGATGGTAATTGTTTAACCTTTCTATTTTAATGCTTGCTTTATTTTCAAAGAAACTTTCTAAAATTTTTAACATAAGACGCTATTTAAATATATGTGCGTCTTAATAGTCTATTATATTTAATATAGCAGCTACTAATTGAGAGATTTATCGCAAGTTTGTTTGGCTATTTCATACCAGCAATTTTCAGGAGTGGTAGATTTATTACTAAACCCGCATATAATCAGCCTGTCTTTAGCTCTTGTCATTGCAACGTAGAGTAGTCTTATATATTCTTGCAAATCTTTTAATTTTTCAGCTTCTTTCAGTTCTTGCAAAAACTCAGGAGTATCGGCAGCATTAGCAGAGAAAAACATTTCTCCTTTATCATCCCAAATAAATTTATTGCTGCTTATCGGTAAAGTAGTAGAATCGCATAATATAACAATAGGAGTTTCAAGCCCTTTAGAGCCGTGAACAGTCATTACTCTTATTTTGTCTGAATGCTCTATATCACGTTTAATATAGATATCGTTATTCTCAAACCAAGCAACGAATCCTTGCAGTGAATTATCTATATCATTTGCATAGTTTTTGCTTAATGTTAATAGCTCATTTATCATATCATCACTATCATCATCGTAAATCTCTCGTAAATTTAGATTATGTACCACTAAATCAAAGAAGTTCTCAACAATCGATATTTTATAAATTTCAATTAGAGAATCTAACTTATTATATATCTCCTCATGTGAAGAGAGTATATCCCATAAGCTATTCTCACTTTTATTTACAAGAAGTTCGTATAATTGCTGCTCGCTTATTCCAATAATCGGTGATTTGAGTAAACCGGCAAGATTTAAATCATCATCAGGTAGTAACACAAATTTAGCTAATGAAATTAAATCCATTATAGTTAGATTTTCCTTAAGGTTCATTCTATCGCTTACCTCAACTTTAAGCTTAGCTTTGCTAAGTTCTTTGATCAGATTATTACTAAATTCATCTCTCTTTCTGACTAATATCATGAAATCTTTTTCAGATATTCTGTTTGCAGTAGACGGTAAAATTTCTGCGCTTTCTATTTGTTCTTTTATAAAATTTACGATTTTTTCTATGAGTAAATCGGCAGCGGATTTAGAATTTTCATAATCTTCAGGTAGTGCCCAAAAAAGCTCTTCTTGTTTTTCACTCGTCACTAATGGCCAAACCGTTACAGAGCCTTGATGTGTACGAAATGAGGATATTAAAGGATTATTCGAAAGGAATAAACTCGGCTCATTGGATTTTATATTTTTTAAAACATTATAAGTAAATTGTAAAATCTCTGTACATGATCTATAAGAATATTCAAGGGTGATATTTTTGAATTTCTTATTAGCATTTGTAAGATTTGCTTTTAGTCGCTCATTTACTAAGTTGAAATTACGAAGATCAGCCCCTTGAAAACTGAAGATCGATTGTTTATCATCGCCGACTATGAAAACACTATTATTTGGCCTCTCTACAGCATTAAACTCTGTTATTAAAGTAGTAATAATATTCCACTGCGAGGGGCTTGTGTCTTGTGCTTCATCGACAAGAATATGATTTATCTCGCTTTCAAGCTTATGCAGCAACCACTTATGAGTAGTTTTATTATTTAGTAATTTCTCGGTGTAGTAAATTAAATCGTCGTAATCGAGTAAATTATTTTCTTCCTTATATGAATCGTATTTTTTTAAAATAATATGCGCAAGTTTAGTAAGTAAGTTCGTATGATATTCTAGCTCTTCTATGCGACGCAGCTCATCTAATCGGTAAATTTCAGAGGTAATTTTTTCTAGCTCTAGTAATAATTTAGGATATTTCCTTATTAATTCTTTCGATAAAAGGCTTTTTCGTTTTTTCCCATCTTTGGTAAAAAAAATTTCTTTCGGTGCTATCTCCACATCATACTCGGCAAATAAGTTTTTTACCTTATCGTAAATATTATTTAATTCCCCTAACGCTAATCTTTTATTAGATATTTCTTTGGGAATTTGCTTATTTATAAATAACTTTCTGAATTTAATTTTCTGCTCGATTATCTCAGTAAAAATATCTTGCAGAGTTATTTCATGAAATCGGTTAAGTAAAATTTTCATTAAGTCATTATGTTCATCGCTTAAGTAAATTTCGTTTCTGATATTTAGGAAGATATCTTGTAATTTAGTTTCTTCAAGGATTTTAAATTCTGGTGTTATGCCGGCTTCTAAGGGAAAAGTGTTAAGGATTTTTTGACAAAAAGCATGAATTGTATAGATATTTAAAAGCTTATTGCTATTTAGTATTTTATCATATAAAGTTTTTGCGTTTTCTGTGTCTTGCGGCGATGGCTTATTGCCGCTCATTAAGAAAAGTGCTTCTTCTAGTTTCTCGGCGTTGCAAAGAGAAAGATATTTAAGTCTGCTATTAATCCTTACTTGCATCTCTATAGCTGCAGCATTAGTAAAAGTAAGGCATAAAATATTGGAAGGCTCTACGCCCGTTATTAACAGACGTAAAAATCGATCGGTTAGGATTTTGGTTTTACCGGTACCGGCAGATGCCGATACCCAAACGGAGTAATTAGGATCGGATGCTTCTCTTTGTAAGTCACTCATTTATGTATCGATTTTCTACTGTTACCCCGTGGCTTGACCACGGGGTCCAGTCTTTTTAATTATTTTTCTGGATCCCGCTACAAGTTCGCGGGATGACATCCACAGCCATATAACGACGTCGATAAATTACATATATTACGATTAAAGAAATAGCAAGTCCAAACCAAGTTAGGGCGTATTCTAAATGGTCATTTCTGACTGCTGCTAAATGATTTATTGCAAGAGGTAATAAAATATCTAGATTGCTAATATCTTTTCCTTCCGCAATAATATAAAAATTTTCAAGATCTAAGCCTAACACTTTGGATGTTTCTTTTAAATTTAGCGTTAGCCACACATTATTTTTTATATCGTTAGCAGGTAAGTAGATACGAGTTTTTTCTGATGGCATGGTAACACCGATAATCTCGTGCTGCCGGTCGTTTATAGCTTGTGTGATAATATTTTTATTGCGATTACTGAACCAACCTCGTACTACTAAAATAACTTTATCTTCTATAGTTTTAAAAGGAGTAACTAAATAATATCCGTCTTTTTCACTCGACATTGACCTTCTACCGTATAAATATATGTCTTTATTAGGCAAAAATTGACCGGTAATTTTTACTTTGTGATAAGGTAAACCGTCTTGAATTTCTGCTAAATTAATTGCAGGTGAGGTTAGGTTAGCTTGCATTGAAGCTAAAAATAATTTCTTTTCTTTTAAACGACTAAGCTGCCAAAAGCCTAAAGAGATAAGTATTGTAAAGGTTATAAATACAAGAAAATTTGTTTTCATAGATAAGGGGATTGTTGATAATCGTCATTACGAGCGACTAAAAGGAGCGTGGCAATCTCATGAAATAATATAAAATTCCTGAGATTGCCAAGTCGAGGGTTTGCCTCTCCTCGCAATGACGTTTTACTAAGCAGTTTTTAAAATCCTACTGAGAAACTCTTTATGTTTTTGTAGCTCTTCTGTTGTAGGTTTTATAACAATAGTAGTTTGCTCTGTTTTGTTATTTACTTGATTAGTTGCTAAATTATTTATTACGGCAGATTTATCAACCATTTTAAAAGCGGATTGTCTACCGCCCATTAACTCTACATATACTTCTGCAAGTAATGCGGCATCTTTCAAAGCTCCGTGAAGCTGCCTACCTGAATTATCAACTTTAAATCTTTTACATAATGCATCAAGATTATATTTTGAGCCTGGAAATATGCTTCTAGCCATTACTAAAGTATCAATAGTATTTGCTAGTTCCAAGAGTTTAATGTCGGTTCTTTTTAATAATGATAATTCGTGATTTAGAAATTTAATATCGAAAGGAGCATTATGAATAATCAGTTTGCTATCTGAAATAAACTCTAAAAAATCATCGACTATTGTATGAAATAGAGGCTTGTCTTTTAAAAATTCGCCGGATATGCCATGAATTCTATAAGCCTCAAACGGCATATCTCGCTCAGGATTAATATAAAAATGAAAATTCCTGCCTGTTAATACCTTATTTACCATCTCAATAGCACCGATCTCAACGATTCGATGACCTTGTCGTGGGTCAAGTCCCGTAGTCTCGGTATCTAAAATTATTTCTCTTAAACTCGACATTCCAAATCCTTTATTAGCTTCGCTATTTGTTTTTCCAAGTCTAACATATCAACGCCGCTATTTATAGCAAAATCTGCTTTTGCTATTTTGCTCTCTTGTGATAGTTGAATTTCTTTGATTTTATTATAAATTTCTATATCAAACGAAGATCTCGTTATTGCTCTTTGCATTCTTATTTCTTCAGAGCAGTATATTGTTACGATAAAATCAAAATATTTCTCAAATTTAGCTTCATAAAGCAGCGGTATTTCGGCAAAGCCAAATTTGGAATTAGCATTTTCTTTTTTAAATAAAATGAGTTTATCTATTAGTAAGGGGTAAATAAAATTTTGTAGTTTTTGTCTAGCTAGGTCGTTATTGTAAATTAAATTACTGATTTTTCTAATATTGAAAGACTCAAGTTTAGGTAGTAATTTTAAAATCTGAGTTTGCAAAACTACATCTTGATATAATTCTTTTATGCATCTATCGGCACAAAAAATTTTATATCCTTTTTCTGCTAAATAATCCAACATAAAAGTTTTACCCGATGCATAGCTACCGGTAATACCTATTGCTAACATTTTGTTATAAAAATTTTATGTTCATTAGCGAGTTTTATAGTTAATTCCTCTTCGACTATAATTACGTTATTTTTTTGAATCGCTACCCCTTTGTAATTATATTTAGCAAGATTCTTTATAGTATTAGGACCGATCGTCGGCATATCTAGTCTATTATCTTGACCTAATTTCGCTATTTTTACTAATACTCCTCCATGAGGATTTTTACGTAAATCTGCACATCTCGTTATTAAATTATCCGTTCCTTCGGCAGCCTCTATACCAAGTATATAGCCACTTTCAACTATAACCGATTGTGCGATATCGAATGCACTTAGATGATTCAATAATTTTATTCCAAGCTCAATATCATTTTTATCTGAACTTATAGGGTTAGTATCGGTTATAATATTGGAGTTACCTTGTTGATTTTTATATATTTCATTACTTGAAATTACCTTGAAACCGTAACTTTCAAAAAAATCCGCTACTATTTTTAGCAAACTATCATCTCCTCGAATTTTTTGCCCAACTATTTTGAAAAGCAATAAACCGCCTATTTTATCTACGGCTAAATTTTTAAAATTCGGTCTATTAATTCCACCGATAAAAATAATATTTTTTACCTTATGCTCCTTAAAATATTTTATAGCTTCCCCGACCATACCGATTTTTAAAATCTTATATTCAAAATCTTTAATTTGCTCTATATCAGCTTCGTCTTTAATTGCTGCGATATAGCAATTACCGCCTTGCTTTGTATAATTACCTGCTATTAAGTAAGGTAATGAACCTCTGCCAGCGATAATTCCAAGATTTGGTAGCATAATTAAGTTTTTAATTTAGAATTCTAACCATTTATTATAAGTCCATTTTTAATATAAATCTAGAATTCTTATTTTACCTTTACATTTTAATCAAATTAAGGCATAATATTTGGTGCTAATATAGCTATAGTAATAAACGTAATTTAGAATAGAGGTTGCGGACTCGGGGGCAGTACCCGACGCCTCCACCAAAACTTTCTAAATAACTTGCTCCTAAAGGTAATTTGTACGTCGATCCGGTATTCGAATCCTCACGTTACTTGCGTGTACCCTGCGTTCCGTGTCGCCTTCAAATTTCTCTTTATTAGCTACGTCATTTAGAAAAGTTTAAATATGTAATAACTCTTAAAGAGTAGACAATACGAAGTTCATTGAGTATTTTTGGGGGGCGAAATAGGATCGACGTGCCTAATAAAAAGATTGCTTTTACTCGGGATGATTCCGCCGATGGCTTGTGCCATATGGGTCAAAACAAAGAAACGCAAACGATAATAATCGTTCTGTAGGTCGTTTAGCTTTAGCAGCTTAATCCTACGCGGCTGGAGGGTGTGCCGGGCAACAGAAAAACCCTCACTTATACTTGTTTAATTTGAAAAATTGGCATTGCCTAAAAACGGTTGATCTTGTCATTGCAGGCGAACGTAGAGAATGTGGCAATCTCATAAAGTAGGACTTCTGAGATTGTTTCGTCAAAACTTACAGTTTTTCCTTGCAATGACTTAAACTGTTCAAATTAAACTTCGTCGACCTATTTTTATTTATTTTTCTCGTATGAATATTGAATATAAAAAATTTGTGCATGAATATATGCTAGAATTTGTGAAAAAAATTCTAACAAAAATTCAGCATGAAAATTTATATTGGGATCAGTTAATATACATATCGTACAGAACCGATAACCCTGCGGTAATTTTACCTTCAAAAGTTAAACAGGCATATCCGAAACAGATAACAATAGTACTGCAATATCAGTTTGAAAATTTAATAGTAAATGATACGGGCTTTTCTTTAACGGTAAGTTTTGACGGTGTTAAAGAAATAATTTACGTACCTTTTGATGCACTTATTAGCTTTGTTGATTCCAATAATAATTACAGTCTCACTTTTAATCAGTCGTTAAATATACATGAAAATCCTCAACATGAAGAGGCAATAAGTAATAATAAAAGTTATCAGACTTCATCATCTTCAAGTCCAAATGTTATAATGTTAGATAAGTTTCGTAATTCTTCTAAACCTAGTTAATGCATATTATGGATTCAAAAGTAGTGATATATACTGATGGTGCATGTGCGGGTAATCCAGGTCCCGGAGGGTGGGGAGCTTTGCTTCAATTTAATGATACTAGCAAAGAAGTATTTGGGTATGAGTTAGATACGACTAATAATCGTATGGAAATTACGGCAGCACTTGAAGCCTTGAGGATTTTAAAAAAATCTTGTAATATTGAGATTTATACCGATAGTAAATATTTGCAACAAGGAATTACAGCTTGGATTCATAATTGGATAAAAAATAATTGGTGTAAAAGCAACAATGAACCCGTTAAAAATGCCGATTTATGGCAAAAATTATACGCAGAATTGAGTAAACATACTATTATTTGGAAATGGGTAAAAGGTCATGCAAATAATAGCGGTAATATTGCTGCCGATAAACTTGCAGTGCAAGGAAGAGAAACTGCTATAGAAATTTTAAAATGTCGTGGATAGATAAGTTTTTTATTACTTTTTTTCACAAAAAAGTAGGAGAAGATGAGTTTTTGAACCAATATTATGAAAGCCGTAATATTGATTATTTAGGGCGTCCAAGGAGGTTTGTTATTTATAAAAATGTAAATGAACATACAAAAATTCCGCCAAGTTGGCACGCTTGGTTACATCATTTAGTCAATGAGATACCAAAAAATATTCAGCTTTTTCCATGGCAAAAGAATAATAAAATAGTTAAAAAGCTGCCTAAAACATCAAATCTTAAATATAATAGATGGCAACCGTAATTAATTAATAAAATATAAAAAACAATGCAACAGAATATTATTGAAACAATTATAGGCTTTGTAGTATTAATTATTGCTTTGCTATTTTTGATTTTTGCCTACAAAACAGGTAGTTCTATAACTAGCTCAAAAGGATATCAGGTAACTGCTCATTTCCAAAGTGCGGAAGGGATAGCAGTTGGAAGCGACGTAATGATTTCAGGTATAAAAATCGGTAGTGTAAAGCAAATTACTTTAGATCCAAATAGTTTTGATGCAAGTGTATATCTAAATATTAATGATGATGTTAAAATACCTAAAGATTCTAAAGCCCAAGTAGTCACCAGCGGGTTACTTGGAGGTAAATATATTTCAATTGTACCGGGTAATGACGATGAAAATTTAGCGGCTAATGAAGAGATAAAATATACTCAATCAGCAATTAATATTGAATCATTAATTAATAAAATTGTTTCTTCATTCGGTAGTAAGTAGAAGTAATACGAAATAAAAAATCATTAAATTTAGCCGAATCTAGTTTAGATTCGGTTTTTTTATTGTTTAAGCTATTGTAAAGTTCTTATAAGAGGAGCATCGTATAAGTTTTGTAGGCAAAATAATTTGCTTAACAAAATGTAAACTAATAAAGGAGTAAATTATGAAAGAATCAAATTCAAACTCTGCTAAAGCAGATGTCGAAGGTATCAAAAAAGATATTGAAAGCTTAGTGTCAAGATTACGTAATTTAAAAGGTAAATCCGGAGATATTCTAGATGAGCAGTTAGGTAATTTATCATCCCGTTATGGAACATTATAAAGATAAAGGAATGGATAAAGGTAAAGCTAATGTAGTGGATTTATGTGAGTCGACACGTGACCACCATTTGCGGAATCTCGCTTACGCTTTTGGTGCAGGTGTATTGCTCGCTATTCTTATGAAATAGGTAATTCCATGTTAAAATCTCTAATATATGAATTATTAAAAAGTAGCATTAAGCAAGAAGAGAAATCTTATGGCAAATCATTTGTCTATTTTTTTAATATTCTAGGTTTAGTTTTAATAATTATTGCTAATTATTGTTATTGTTCGGATAGTCTGGAATTTTATTTTCTTATGCAAAGCGGAATAATTTCTATTATATCTTCTATGGTTATTGAAACTGTTAGATGTTGTTTAAAATACAAAAATAGATATCGTACTTTAGATTGTTTAAGATCAAAAAGTAGAGAGTTAGTAGAGAGTATCAGTACGTCGTTTACTGACTTGGTCTCAACTAAGACCTTAATAAGATATTTACCTATGATAATTCGCTATGTTTCAAGTACCGTACTGACATTTTTAGTATGTACTTATATTAAAAGAAAATTCTTAAAAAATGTTACATATCCACTTTTAGGTAAGTAGTAATTTATCTCTCGGTTTAGGTAACTCTAAACCGAGCTTTAAATAACTCTGTCTTACTTAAAAATATAGTGTCAATATTAAGCTCTTGATACCGAATTTGGTAAGATTCGCTTATACGACTTCGTTAAGCTCACTCTTAAATTTGTTATTTGAGTGTCTGATTTTGTTTTTGGGAAATCTACATTATCTTAGCCAAGTGTATGAAAGTGTTTAAGCTTTCTTCGTCGTCTTTGGTCATTATATAATGCACTTTGACATATATTTGATTGTGTTGTCCGATATTTTATTTTTCTCTAAAAACGCATATGATTTATGAGTATTGTTATGTTCATCTTGTATACTAAACACTTTATTTACTGTAACTGATTTATCGGATTTTGATATAAAATCATCAATAAAATAGTTTAAAGAATCTCTAAATAATTCGCTTAATTGCTTATCATTTTCAAGTTCTTCATGTGATAACGATCTTGCGGTTTTCAACTTAAAATATGATTTAATCATTTCAAGAGCAGAATATCTATCGCTTATTAAGAATTTTATATAACATTTTTTTATCAAAATATGCAGGTATTATTTTTAAATCCTTATTAATAATTTGCTGTTTGTAATAAGATAATTGACGCATAAACACGATAACAGTAGCTGTAAGACCTGCAACTAAGATAGAGTATAAATTTAGTGATTGAAAAAGCATATTTTGAATATATTTAATTATAACTACTAATGATAGTATAGTATTTTTGCTTTTCAATCTAAAAATGAACCATTATTACTGTATATTATTTATTTTTTCTTTCAATTAGTTTATTTATCACATATCTATCCATGCTAATAAAATAAAGTAAATTTAAAGTACTAATTGTTAGTTTTTTTCTTGCTTTTAACGTTACTATTTGCTGGGGAATACAGTTAAATCTACATAATTACAACTATAAAAAACATCGCAATATATTATAGCTTTTTTCTATCAATTCACGGAATATATTAAGTTGCACTTCCTTTTCTTATTTATCGTGTACAGTGAAATTTTCTATTGACTTTTATATAAAACAGTTAATTTTTTGTAAAGAATTTATGCTAGGCTATGAAAAAGAACAGAGAAGTTTAACAAGCAACCAAAAAGCAGCCACGGGAATTTTATCTACAGCTACTTTTCTTGAGATTTTGATTTAATGTTGTACGTCCATTTAGCAGTATAAATGAATTGTTCTTTCCTAAATATGATGCGAGTGCAGCTGCTCTTCTCTCTGCCTTTACCGTTTGTTCTACCTTTATATTTAGACCACTAGGAGCATATGTTTTTGGTCGAATAGGTGATATAAATTAGGGCGAAAATCTACTGTTATCTACCTTAATGGTTTTATCCTGTATAATTATGGTAAATGCTCCTACTTATGAACAAGTAGGTTATTTTGCTGCTGTATTAATCACAATTTGCCGTGCAATTCAAGGTATAGCTTCTGTAGGTGAAATAGTAGTAGCAGAACTTTATTTAACTGAAATTACAAAACCACCTATACAATATCCCGTAGTGTCTTTTATCGCTGTAGCATCAGTAATTGGGACAACTGTAGCTTTAGCTATAGTATCTTTAGTTACTACTCAAGGATTTAATTGGCGTCTTGCCGTTTGGATAGGTGCAATTATTGCAGTTGTGAGAGGTTACGCTAAAGCTCATCTTAGAGAAACGCCTGATTTTGTAGATGCAAGTGCTAGACTTTTACGAAAATATGAAAAAGCAAATATCGACAAAACAGAATTAAAAAACGATGAGATTTTTTACCAAAAACCTAATAAGAAGACAACTATATATTTTTTCATAATGGTTGTGCTTGGCCCATATTTTCTACTATACTTATATTACTTGTGGTGAAGTTTTAAAGAATGCATTTGGATATAGTGCAGCTCAGGTTATTCATCATAATTTTATTATTTCAATGTTCCACCTAGCTAGTATGTCTTTAATATGTTTTCTAAGTTATAACATATATCCTTTAAAAATTCTTAGAGTAAAATTAGCTTTACTCTTATATTTATTCTATTTGCACCATACCTTTTAAAAAGTACAACTACACCTTTCCTAGCTTCTTTTAATTCAAATAGGTTTGATAATATGTTCATTTGATACTGTTCCTGCTGTTTCAATCTTTTTTTTAGGCTCCGGTTTTTAAACGCTTTACAGTAGTATGATATATGCTGTTTCTAGAGCCTTAATGTGTATAAATCACTTCGTTTGGAATTATATATTTAACAAAATATTTGGGTCAATATGGTTTGTTTGTTGTGATGGTTCCATTACTTATAATTTGTATGTTTGGTCTAAATCATTTTCAAAAGTTGGAAAAAGAAGAAGGTTATTCATAGTGAATAATGATATTTATTTTTGTTGAGAAAATTTATCTTTGCATAAAAACCTATAGCAAATTTCATTAAACTTTTCTTCAATTTCATAACACTCTAAATGTATAGCAACAACTAGAAACTTCTTAAATGTTTCCACAATGATCTGCTTCGCTTTTTCAGGTGATTTAGCTACTAATGTTTGTACATTATGAATACGATCAAATAATTTTATAAGTGCGGTATCCTATCTTTTTTGCTTAATTAATAGGTTTAAGCTTTCCTCGACACTGAGTTGTCCGTGAGGTTTAATTCTAGTTAAACCTTCTACATGTTTTGCTATTTCTTTACCAAAAATTTCGATGATCAGTTTTTCAGTAAGTTCTGTATCCTCAATAGTATAGTGGAAGTAGAGCAGAATTTATAATATTAGAAGTAAAAAGCTTAGGCGCTTCGTCTGCTACAAACTTTGCAAGCATAATCGCTACTTCGATCGGGTGCGAATAATACGGATCACCTGACTGACGCATTTGTGAACCATGATATTTACGAGCGTAGTAGATACCTGTTTTAACTTCCTCTATATCAACAGGATTTTTTACTTTAGTGTTTAAATATTCGAGTTTATCAAGTAGCTTTTTAGCGTAAACACAAATTTCAAACTTTTCTTTCCAAGAGTTTATATCTTCCATAAAAGTTATTTTATTTATATTAATAATAGTTGATTACAATTAAAGCAAAAGTGTAAAAATTGTAATAACAAATAATTTTTAACTTTAAATAGATTAATAGTTTTTGGTTACATTGTATTTAAACAATTTCATTTTGTGTTATTATTTATTTCAAAAAGTTAAAAAACTAGTGAGAATAATAGCAAATGTTATTAATATTAACTTAAGCTCTTTCCTTGCATTGTGAGCTTTTAAACGCTTTTCCTCCTCTTCATCTATTATTCACTCAAGGGTTAAAGTTTCTTCTTCTTTATTTTCCATATTTTAACTCTTATAAATTAGATTATATTATGAATGACAGAGTTTAATCATTTTTAAGAAAAGTAATCTATAAAGTAATTAAAATAAATCAATGACTATAATGATTTAGAGTTGAAAAGATTATCATTACGCTTACGCGGGAATGACATCGGAAGGCTAAATTACAGCATAAAACAACTGCTTTTAGGTGATACCTGCTTTTAATCTTAATTTTTATATTCCAGGATAAACTATAGTATGCTAAGATATTGCTTTTAAAAATAAGTGATTATTAGTGTCAAAATTTTCTTTTAATATTCATCATCAGCATAAAAAAGCTAGAAGCGGTATTATCGTAACCGCACACGGTGAGATGCATACACCCGCGTTTATGCCAGTTGGAACTAGAGGAACGGTTAAGGCAATGCTACCTGAATCGGTAGCAGAAACGGGGGCGGATATATTGCTTGGCAATACTTACCACTTAATGCTTCAGCCGACTGCCGAACGTATAGTACAGCTTGGTGGCTTACATAAATTCATGAATTGGGATAAGCCGATATTAACCGATTCTGGCGGTTTTCAGGTAATGTCGCTATCGAAGTTATGCAAGATAACCGAAGAGGGAGTAAGTTTCAGCTCTCATATTAACGGCGATAAATATATGTTAACTCCTGAGCGTTCTACCGAAATACAATATCTGCTCGGTAGCACAATCACTATGGCTTTTGATGAATGTACGCCTTACCCTGCAACCTTTGAAGAAGCTAAAACTTCTATGCAGCTTACGACTAGATGGGCGAATAGATCACGTAATGCTTTTGTTAAGCGGGAAGGCTATGCACAATTCGGTATTATTCAAGGTAGCGTTTACGAAGAATTACGTGAGCAATCGGCTAAGGATCTAGTAGAACTTGATTTTGAGGGTTATGCTATAGGTGGACTTGCAGTAGGTGAGGGGCAGGAGCTTATGTTTAAAGTACTTGATTATGCTCCTGATTTTCTGCCGCAAAATAAGCCGCGTTATTTAATGGGAGTCGGTAAGCCTGCTGATATTATAGGTGCGGTTAGCAGGGGTATAGATATGTTTGACTGCGTAATCCCGACACGCTCAGGTCGCAACGGTCAGGCTTTTACGAAATACGGTACGGTAAATATCCGCAATAGCAAATATGCCGATGATAACAAGCCGCTAGAACATGATTGCCTATGTCCTGCTTGTAGAAACTATAGTAAAGCTTATCTACATCATTTAGTTAGAATCGGTGAAATACTTGGCTCTATGCTAATGACATGGCATAATTTAACATATTTCCAAAATCTCATGAGCCGTATTAGAGCATATATTAAACTAGGTAAAGATTTTGATTTTGATTCTTAAAGTGACTAGTTATAAAACATGCCTTATTACAAAACGTACTTAAGTAGGTTATGTTATGAAAAAAGTTTGTGCAGATCACACTTCAGTGATTGTAACTAGACAAAAACAAAAACCGGTGGTTATTATGTCGCTTGAAGGTCATAATGCTATGGAGGAAACTATACTTGTTAAAAAGTCCTAAAAATGCTGAAAGACTAAAACGAGCAATTAGCGATTTTGAAGAAAATAAAAATTTTAGGAATTGGATTTGATTGTAAATTAAAATAAAAGTATGAACTACTAATGCAAAATATTGATTTAATATCTGAAGAGGAAGCACAAAAATTACTAGAAGAACTCGCTGATAAAATTGCAGCGTATAACCATGCTTATTATATAGAAGATAATCCTTTAGTTTCTGATAGCGAGTATGATCAGCTATTTAATACCAATCTCAAGTTAGAACAAAAATTTCCTCATTTAATTTTAGAAAATAGTCCTAGCAAAAAAGTAGGGGCTAAAATAGCAAATAAATTTGCTAAAGTTACGCATCAAGTGCCCATGCTATCTCTCAGTAATGCTTTTGATGAGCAAGATGTGAGAGATTTTGTAGACCGTATAAAAATTTTCTTACGCCTTAATGAGTTTGCTCCTATCTTTTGTGAACCTAAAATAGATGGTTTGTCTTTTTCTGCTGTTTATAAATACGGGGTGCTTACAACGGGAGCTACAAGAGGTGACGGATATGTCGGTGAAGATATAACAGCAAATATTAAAACAATCAAAAATTTTCCTCATAAAATAGATAATGTTCCGGAGTTTTTAGAAATACGAGGGGAAATTTATATTGAAAAACAAGATTTTTTAAATCTAAATAAAGAACAAGAAGAGCAGGGCAAGGATAAATTTGCCAATCCTCGTAATGCTGCTGCCGGATCACTTCGTCAGCTTGATGCTTCTATTACGGCTAAAAGACCGCTCAAATATTTTGTATATTCAGGAGGGGTAACTGAACAGAATCTCGCTTCTTCACAAGATCAATTACTTACAAAATTAAAAGAATGCGGCTTTAACATTAATGAAATATCTAAACTTGCGAGTTCTGAAGAAGAAATTTTCGCCTTTTACGAATATCTCAAAACAAATAGAGAAAATTTACCTTATGAAATTGATGGAGTAGTATATAAGCTAAATGATTTTGCACTGCAAAATAGAATGGGCTTTATTGCACGAAGTCCACGCTTTGCTACCGCTCATAAATTTCCTGCAATAATAGGACAAACAAAGTTACTTTCTATTACTGTACAGATTGGTAGAACTGGTACGTTAACGCCGGTAGCCGAACTTGAACCCATAGAAATAGGCGGGGTAACTGTTAGCAGAGCAACATTACATAATTTCCAAGAAATTGCACGAAAAGATTTGCGGATTAAGGATTATGTATTCCTGCAACGTGCTGGTGACGTTATTCCTAAAATCATGGGAGTTGATTTTGATAAACGTCCTAATGATACAACAACGTTTGATACTCCTTTATTTTGTCTGTCATGCAATTCTAAATTGCATTATACGCCTGAAGATATTATTATACGCTGTGATAATGGCCTTAACTGCCCTGCTCAGAATTATGAGCGTATCCGTCATTTTGTATCGAAAAATGCTATGGATATTGAGGGGCTTGGGCGTAAGCAAGTTGAGTTTTTAATAGATAAGGGATTGATTAGTAATCCTTTAGATATTTTCTTTTTAAAAGAAAAAAATGACTCTAGCTTAGCAAAACTTGAAAATATGGATGGATGGGGTAAAAAATCAGTAGAAAATCTTTTTAAAAATATAGAAAAATCAAAAAACGTTAGTTTGCCAAGATTTATATATGCATTAGGCATAAGGCATATCGGTGCACAAAATGCTAAATTACTTGCTAGAGAATTTGGCAGCTATAATAATTTTATAGCTCAAATGGAATTGCTTAGAACAAATGAGCCTGATATTTATCAAAAACTAAACAATTTAGAAGGAATCGGTGATAAGATTTTAGTAGATATTATTGATTTTTTTGATGTTAAAGAAAATATTGAGCTTATCAAAAAACTTGGTGAAATATTAAATATTGAAGATTATAAAGAGACTAGAGAACAGAGTAGTTTAACGGACAAGATAGTCGTATTTACCGGTAGTTTACCGACGATATCTAGAGCAGAAGCTAAAGCAACGGCTGAGAAGCTTGGGGCTAAAGTTGCAGTTGGCGTATCATCGAACACGGATTTAGTTGTAGCCGGCGTTGATGCAGGCAGTAAACTTAAAAAAGCTAAAGAGCTTAATATTAAAATTATTGATGAAGAAGAATGGCTTACGCTTATAAAAAATGTTTAAAGCAAGGCATTGCTAACGAAATGATAGTACATAAAAAACTCGATGTCACTTCCGCGAAAGCGGGAATGACATCGGAAAGCTAAACTACACTATAAAACAACTTTTTCTAGGCAATGCTAAACTTTTTGACAAAGATAGAACAGTTATTACAAAACATATTAATAAAATTCTAAAAGAAAGAAAACTATACAATATAGTATGTACAAATTTTGCACATACTGCCGCTGATGATAAAACATACCAAGTAGAATACTATATTTAGATATGATAATATCAGTAGGATATAGGGTAAATTCTAAGAGAGGGATCGCTTTCAGAAAATGGGCTACTAACTTACTTAAAGAATGTCTAATTAAAGGCTATAGTATTAATCTACACAAATTACTGTAGCTAAATTAGACGAGATGCCTAAATCTACTAATACGAGAAGCCATTAAAAATTATTTACGTGAACTAAAAGAAGATAGAAAAGATGCAGAAACTGCTTTAGCAAGAAGCAATAATAAAAGTGATAAATTACTTACTTCAGCAGAAGCAACGGAATTCTTAAAAAAGAAATATGGTGTATAAAGTATATGCTCTATATCATTCCCGCTTTCGCGGGAATGATATAGAGCCATGCGTGTGAGTTGGTCATAGAAGTGAAATTTATGATTAATTTAAAATGAACTATCGTCATATTTATCATGCAGGCAATTTTGCCGATATAGTCAAACATTTAGTCCTAATTAGTATTTTAGAACAGCTCAAGAAAAAAGAAAAACCTTTTGCGGTTTTAGATGCTTTTACTGGGCTAGGTCTTTACGATTTAAACTCGGAGGCGGCTTCTAAAACTCTAGAAAGCGATACGGGAATTAATAAATTACTGCACGCTACCGATCCTATTCCTCAGCTCTTACAAACTTTTTTAAATATAATAAATATAGCAGGCAAAAGTCACTACCCAGGTTCACCTTTTATAATCAAGCAATTATTAAGACCAAATGATCGCTTAATTGCCTGCGAACTTCATCCAAGCGATTATTTAAGTTTAAAAAAATTATTACCAAATGATACGCATAATATAGATGCTTATAATGCTATCAAAGCTTTGCTACCATTTAAAGAGAATAGAGGATTAATTTTTCTTGATACGCCTTTTGAAGTAAAAAATGAGTTTCAAAAATTACTTGAAGCACTTAAAAAAATTAAGCTACGAGTTCTTAATAATACTGTCTTCATTTGGTATCCTATAAAAGATTTATCTTTAGTCCGTGATTTTTACCATAATTACAAAAATATCGGATTTAAAGAAACTATGATTATTGAATATGAGCTTTTAAATAGTGATAAAAATATGGTAAAGTGTGGGTTAATGTTAATTAACCCTCCAAATATTAGAGGAGAATTAGAGAAATTAACAGAATATTTAAGTGGCACTCTTAATTTGAAATTTACATACATTTATCTTTAATGTCTTTTAAAAAATATATCTTTTTACTGTTTATAGTTTTTCTTGTTCAAGGTTGTAGCAGTATTAAAAAATCTAGTGATACTACGTTACTTGCTACTACTTCATCTCAATTAAAACAAAAATATAAAATCAGCCATGCCGATTTAGTAGTACAGTATGATTTAACAAACAAAAATAGCAAATGTATATATGCAAAAAACTTAGGTCTAATAATTAATAACCCTAAACAAAATAAGATTTTTTTACACAAATTACATAATAAAAACCCGGTAGAATTTAATAAAGCAGCCGAAATAAAAATAGCTAATATAAAGGCAGTTGTAACAAAACTACATTCAAAATATAAGTTTCTCTCTAAACCGGAAGCTAGCTATTTTGCAAAAAAACAAACTCATAGGAATAATATCTCAGAATTAACCAAGCTTGATCAAATAATTAGTACAATACCACTTATGATGCCGGAATATGAGCCGAAAATTACTAGCCATTATGGAACTAGGACCAGTCCTCATAAAAAGAAAAGAAAAAAGAAATGTTTCCATAGCGGTATTGATTTACAAGCTAAAAAAGCAGCACCGATATATGCAGCAGCAAGCGGAATTGTTATAAAAGCCGCTAGAGCACCTGATTACGGGAATTTTGTTGAGATTAAACATGGACGCAAATTTGTTACGAAATATGCTCATTTAAAAGAAATGTCAGTCAAGGAAGGAAATAAAATTAAGCGTGGTCAATTTATCGGTATACAAGGAAGCACTGGTAATGCAACGGGTGAACATTTGCATTTTGAAATTCTGTTAGATAATAAAGCAATCAATCCGTTTGACTTTATTTTTAACTACCATAAATGTTAAACTATGATCAAACTTTTATATCCTGAATTTTGGCAGAAGCGAAATATTATAGCTTATTTGCTTTTGCCTATAAGCTTGATATATCAATTTTTAGGCTATTTACGAGCTAGTTTAGCACGTCCTATTATGTTGCCTGCTAAAGTTATTTGTGTCGGTAATTGTAGCGTAGGAGGTACGGGTAAGACGCAGATAGTAATGTATCTAGCCAAATTACTAAAAGCTAGAAATGTAAGTTTTGTAATAGTAACTAAGGCTTATGGTAGTAACCTTAAAAGTGCAACTACCATACATCAAGGACATACAGCATTAGAGGTAGGAGATGAGGGGGTAATACTTGCAAAGTACGGAGCAGTTATTGCTACTAAAAATATTAAAGAAATTGTGCCGTTAATTAACGAGCTTAAACCTGATATAATAATAGTTGATGATTTCCTACAAAATCCTTATTTTCATAAAGACTTTACTATAGTCTCAGTAGATAGCCAAAGGCTTTTCGGCAACGGTTTTCTAATTCCTGCCGGTCCTTTAAGACAATATCCAAATAAAGCCCTTGATGTAGCTGATTTAATTTTTTTAGTCAGTAGCCACCAAGATAAAATACCGGATATTTTAACTCCTTATGTCAATAAGTTAATAAATGCTCAAATAGTTCCTTCAAATAATATAGATAAAACTAAAAATTATTTTGCTTTTAGCGGTATCGGTAATCCTGAGCGTTTCTTTGCGACTTTAAAAAATTACGGATTAAATATAACCGGTTACAAAATTTTTCCCGATCATTATAATTATTTACAAGCAGATTTAGAAAATTTATATTCATTAGCTAAAGAGCATAATGCTACCTTAGTTACTACAAGAAAAGATCATGTTAAGTTTAATGATTTAAATAATAATATTGTTTGTCTAGATGTAGAATTATCTATAAACCATCCTGATTTATTAAATGAAAAAATTTTTAAAAAAGCTTAGATATTTAATTGAGTATTTTATCGTTGTTATATTCCTGAAAGTAATAGGAATATTCGGTGTAGATAAAGCGGCGGATATTTGTAGTTTTATAGCAAGAAAAGTCGGTATATTATTTGCTGTTAATAAAATTGCTAGACGAAATATTAAAGTAGTATTTGGCGATATGTGTGATGTTGAAAAAATCATAGATCAAACTTGGGATAATTTCGGTAGGTTTATCGGTGAATTTACATATGTTAGCAAGATGGATGAAGCCGAGTTAGAGCGTAGAATCGCAATAATCGGCATAGAAAATATTAAAAAACTTGAAGGACAACCTTTTTTATTATTTAGCGGTCACTTTGCAAATTGGGATATTAGTATTAAGATTCTTCATAAATTTTATCCGAAAGTTGCCGTAATTTATCGTAAAGCAAATAACCCGTATGTTAACAAGTTGGTTAATGAAAGTCGTGCCGGTGATAAATTAAGACTTATACCGAAAGGTCCTGAAGGTAGCAGAGCTTTAGTCAGGGCTATCAAGAAGAGTGAATCTATTGTTATGCTTGTTGATCAAAAAATGAACGATGGAATTGAAGTGCCTTTTTTAGGGCATCCTGCTATGACTGCAAGCGCCATCGCTAAAATTGCTTTGCAGTATAAATATCCAATTATACCTTGCCAAATCATTAGAACTAAAGGTAGTTATTTTAAAGTAATAGTTCACCCGCAATTAAAGTTTGAGCAAACTGGCGATAATAAAGCCGATTGCTATAATATTATGCTTAATATTAATCAAATGCTAGGAGAATGGGTTAAGCAAAATCCTGCTCAATGGTTTTGGTTTCACAATAGATGGAAGAAATGAAACGTCATTGCGAGCAGCCGTAGGCTGCGTGGCAATCTCGTCAAATATCCTGAGATTGCTTCGTCAATTGCTATGCAATTTCCTCGCAATGACAAAAAAATGAGCCACGGTATGACATTTTAAGAAAGCATAGTCCGTAATTTCTCAAGTACTTCTTGAGCGTGATTTTTAGCATTTACCGACCGCCAAATATGCTTAACTATGCCTTCCTTATCAAGTAAAAACGTAGCTCTATCAATACCCATATATTTTTTACCGAACATTGATTTTTCTATCCATACCCCTAATTGTTCGCATAAATTTGAATTTGTATCAGAGGCTAAATCAAATCCTAAACTATATTTTTCTTTAAATTTATCATGAGAGTCAAGCTTATCTTTGGATACTCCGATAATTACCGTATTAAGTTTATCGAATTCCGGTTTTAGTTTGTTAAAATCTTGTGCTTCAATAGTACATCCAGGTGTATCGTCTTTCGGATAAAAATATAATATTACGAATTTTCCTTTTAAATCCGATAGTTTAATTACGTTATCTTGACCTATGTGTAAAGATAAATCAGGAAGTTTTTTTCCTAGTTCTAATGTCATAACACCCTCAAATTTATTTGATACAATAACTATATATTCAATATGTACTTTTTAAAATTGCTTTTTATAATTATATTATTTATGATACCGGTATATAATACTTAAGTTTAATTTTTATTAACTATTTCAATAAAGAGGTTTTATAAGAACTATAAGTGAAGCACTTGAAGAATTACATTAAAATTTTAAGGACTCTGCTAAAATTATTACTGTCGATTTTAATAAAAAATGTCATGAAGTAGCAGATAAATTATCCGTCAAAATTAATGATTTAGAGGAATATGCTAAGGATAGTAAAGACCATTCTTTAGAAACTATAAAAGCGCAATATAAAAATTTAACGAAAGAGTTACAGGATTATCAGAAAATTAAAGATGATAAAGTGGAAGAATATAGACAGACTCTTGTGAAAAAACTTGATGATTTAAGTAAGAAAGTTGAACAATATAATAATAAACATAAATAATTGGAGAATATAATGAAAAAATTTTTAATAACATTAGGTGCTACCGCTACTTTATTATTAACACCTAGTATTTTTGCAGATTTGCCTACCAAGGATGAAACAAAAGCAAATGAAGTGCAAACTGAAGAAGTAGCTACAAGCAGTACAAAAACAATTACCGAAAACTTACAGGAATTAAAAGACAATTTAACAAACCTAGCACAAACGGGAGCCGATAAATTTAATCAGACCTTAAGCAATACTTATGATCAGATAGCCCAAAGCGTTACAGAGATAAAAAAGAATGTGAAAGATCAGAAAGATAAAAAAGGTGAAGAACTGCAAAAATCTATAGATGCTGTAAAAGCAAAAATGGAAGATTATAAAAAAGCAGGCAGCAAGAAGCAAGAAAAAATACGTCAGCACCTAGTGGATAAATTAGAAGAGCTAAATAAAAATATTAACGAATATAATAACGATAAAGAAAAAGCAAATTCGTAATTTTTTAACGTCATTGCGAGGAGATGCGTAGCATCGACTCGGCAATCTCATGAAGTAGGATCAACTCCTGAGATTGCTTCGTCGAAACTTATAGTTTCTCCTCGCAATGACTGCAGACAATATACCCTTAAAAACCGGTATTATTTATGACTATTACCAAAGCAAAAATTGCAGCTATGTTAAGCTCTAAATTGGGTTTTTCAAATAATTTATGCGAGGAAATAGTTCATACGGTTTTTTCTAATATTTTAGAAATAGCAAAAGAGCAAAAATTAACTTTAAAGAATTTTGGTAGCTTTGAGGTGAAACAAAAAAATCCACGTCCCGGAATAAATTTTCATACCAAAGCACCGGTAATTATAGAATCAAAAAAGCATTTACGTTTTGTCCCTTCTTCTAAATTAAAAGCTTTAATTAATGAATCTACTCGATGAACTTCGTTATAATTTGTTGGCTTGTGGCATGTCTCGGAAAATGCTTTTTATGTCATTCCCGCGAAAGCAGGAATCCAGTAAAACCTATAAAAAACTTGTTTTTTTAGGTTTATTTTGTCAATAATGTGTATCAATATTAAGGTTATTTTTGGGACTCCCGCCTACGCGGGAATGACATAAAACGAGCCATGCAACAAAATCTGTATTCGGAGTATATGACAAACAATAAGCTAACAAAAAAATATTATTCTGCTAGTGAAGTGATTAAGCATTTAAATATTGCTTTACATCAATTAAGATATCTAGAGACAAAAAGCCCTGATTTATCTAATTATAAAATAAATAATAGAAAATATTATACTGCTAATGATATTGATCTACTCCAAAAATCTTTAAATAAAGATATTACATCTCTTTCTACCGCTAGAATCGATATATTACTTACCAATTTCCATAATTTGTCTCTTCAAATAAAAAAAATTCTTGCCGATTCCTCGATGACGTGCGTATAGTACTTGTCGTATCACGTTTTAAAGAAAAGAACATATTATGACAATAAGACAAATGGTAAAGCCAGTAATTATAGGTATATCTGGTCCTGAATTAACCGATGCCGAAAGAGAATTATTTGAAGAGCATAATCCTTTAGGTGTAGTTTTATTCCGTCGTAATATTAGAAAAAATGATAACGGTGCGCAGGCTAAAGAAGCCCTTATTAAGCTTATTGCAGATATAAAAGAAGTATTAGGGGAAAATACTATCATCTCTATAGATCAAGAAGGCGGTAGGGTACAAAGGCTTATAGCACCGACTTTTTATGACGCTCCGGCTGCTCAAACTTTTACTGATCCCCAAGTATGTAAAAAAAATTATAGTGATATTGCGAAAGAGCTGAGAGAAGTAGGCATTAATCTAGATTTTGCACCGGTAGCGGATTTGCTCCACGAAGGAGCAGACAAGATAGTCGGCGATAGAAGTTTCGGCGGGGAGCCGGAAGTAGTCGTGCCTTTATGTTTAGCTGCTATAGACGGATTACAAGAAGAGAAAGTCGGGGCTTGTATAAAACATATTCCGGGCCATGGTAGAGCTACGGTGGATAGCCATAAAAAATTACCGATTGTCGATGTTGATATAGAAGAGTTAGCAAAAACAGACTTTAAAGTATTTAAGGAGCTCGCGAAGCACGATAATATTAAACTTGCTATGACGGCACATATAATTTATAAAGCTCTTGATCCTGAGAATCCTGCCACCCTATCAAAAAAAGTGATAGACTATATTAAAAATAATATCGGCTTTAAAGGGCTTATTATTTCCGATGCAATAGATATGAAAGCTTTAAGCGGTAGTATGGCAGATATGACCAAAGAAGTTTTAGATGCAGGCGTAGATATAGTGCTTGAATGTACCGGAGAATTTAACAAAATGTCTGAAGTTCTATGTAGTGTTTCGGAAAGTTCTATAGATAAATTTTCTGACTTGTTTATTGCGTAATGCTATTATTCATTTAATGTCATACCGCGGCTCGACCGCGGTATCTTAGGACACAGTCTGTGATGTAAGATCCCGTGGTCATAAAGCCACCACGGGATGACAACGGAACTGCACAACGGCAGGTATTTAGCCGTAAAATGGCTATTAAGGAACTTATCCAATTAATCTAAGTTAAAATTAATTAAACAATTATATTGAAAAAATTTATTTTTACTA
>NZ_AJTT01000004.1:0-156150 GCF_000263055.1 Rickettsia honei RB
AATTTTCGCTTAAAAATATCTCAAAATAACAAATCAATTAGAAATCTTCACAGAACCTATGTATTTATTAAACTTATCTTTCTCATCTTTAAATTTATCGGCATCAGGCAAAGCAGTTTTTTTTTTGGTAATATTTTTCCATCCTTTATTTTCTATAAAATCTTTTGCACGTTCTACCCATTCTATTAACCCCGGTGATTCAGGTTTAATAGCACCTATAGGACAATCAGGAACACAAACGCCGCAATCTATACATTCATCGGGGTTAATGACTAACATAAAATCATCTTCCCTTTCACCTTCATAAAAACAATCTACAGGACATACTTCAACACAATCGGTATATTTACATTTTACGCATTCATCGGTTACAACATAAGTCATTTTATTATCTGTTTTTGATTTTGTCGATTAATATAGCAGTTCTTAAAAGTAATACTAATAGAAAATATAATATAAAACTAATAAACATGATAATTAAAGGCTTTAGCATTGAAGAGTGAATAGTTGAACTCCCTAGCCTTAAAACACTAGCAGGCTGATGCAGACTATACCAAATATTTACCGAGAATTTTACTATCGGTATGTTAATCAGTCCGATAAGAGCAATAATAGAAGAAGGATTTTGTGCCTTTCTTATATTATCCGCACTATTCACTATAATAATATAGCTTAAATATAATAAAAATAATATGAGCATGGATGTAAGTCTTGCATCCCAAACCCACCATGTCCCCCATATAGGTTTTCCCCATAAAGAACCTGTTACTAAACTAATCAAAGTAAAAGTAGCCCCAACGTAACTAGAAGCTACGGCTAGCAAATAGCTAATAGTAGTTTTCCATACTAAATAGCTAAAGCTGCATACTGCCATGAAAACATAAACACCAAGAGCCATCCAAGAGGCAGGGACATGAACATACATAATGCGTACAAAATCACCTTGCTGATAATCTACAGGCGAAACTATAAGGGCTAAATAAAGACCTATAATCATCATTACGCAAGTAGATATAGCTAATATAGGTATTATAACCTTTGATAATTTATTAAAATAATAGGGGGTTAATAGTTTTAGCATGTTTTCTTACTTCTTTATGTCACTCTGTGGCTAGAAATAACAGTTCTTATCCTCTTAAAAAACTCTTTCATTAATAGTCCCGAATCTTCGGCAAGAATTCCGCTATATATTTCCGGTCTATGAAAACAAGCACTACTGTTAAAATATCGCAAATTACTTTCGACTGCTCCGTGCTTGGAATCAGAAGCCCCATAAAATAAACGTTTTAACCTGCTATGAGCTATAGCTGCCGCACACATAGCACAAGGTTCTAAAGTAACGTAAATATCATAATCATTTAAATTTTTAGAAGATATAAGATTACATGCTTCATTAATAGCAATAATTTCAGCATGATAAAGAGCGTTATTTTTTTCTTCCGTATTGTTATGGGTACTAGCAATAATTTTCTGATTTAACCTATCTACAACTACCGCTCCGACCGGGACTTCATTTTTATCAAAAGCAATCTTTGCTTGTTTTAAAGCTTGCTCCATGAAAAAATTATTAAAATTAGCTTCTTTATCTAACAATATATTCACGGTACTTTACGTGTTCTTCGATTCCAAAAGGATCTTGGTGGATAATTATTTCAGCCTCCGGAAATTCCTGCAATATTTCAAAAGCAATCTCATCGCTAATTTTATGAGCATTATAAAGCGACATATTGCCGTCCATTTCCAGATGGCACTGGATAAAAGCTTTTTGACCGGCATATCTAGTTTTCATTTCGTGCATACCTTTTGCCCCTAAATGGTTATTAACTATCGAGATAATTTTTTGTCTGTCTTGTTCGGGTAATTCATGATCTACTAAATTTTTAAATGCCTTTTTAAATAAAGAATAAGAAGAGTGAAATATATATAACGAAATAACTACACCAAATAATGGGTCAACAAACCAAAAATAATCACTTAAATTTATAGAGATAATTACTATAACATTAGTTAGTAAGTCCGTGAAATAATGAAGCTTATCGGCTTTTACTATTTCCGATCCTGTTTTTTTAATTACATAAGTTTGGTAAAGCACTAAAATAATTGTTAAGAATATACATACATACATTACAGTAGTACCGTCGCTAATATTCTCCGGTTTTGTTTTTTCAAATAAAGATTTAACCGAAGAAAAGCCTACAAAAAAAGCTGAAGCAAAGAAAAATATCGATTGAGAAAAAATTGTTAAATCCTGCAGTTTTTCATACCCGAATCGATGATGATGATCCGGCGGTTGCAGGGCAAATCTTAAAGCTATTAGATTAATAAAGGAGGAAGTTATATCAAGCATTGAATCAATTAAAGAAGCAAGGATTGATTGCGAATCGGTAACAACCCAAGCATATAATTTTATACTTAAAATAATTAATGCCGTAGTAACCGATAAATAAGATGCCGATTTTATTAACCGATTACGGCTATTAGTATCCATGACAAATCTTTCCAATTTATTTATTTGTAGTTTAACAAAGAAAATATAAAATTCAATTATAATGAGGTTCTGTGAACAAAATTAAAAATAATATTTTAAAATACAAATAATTTAAATTTTGTTTACAGAATCTAGTTTTAGCTTTACAAAATTCTAAAAACCATATACTTATTAATTATATATTAATTTAGAGAGAATTATATGAAACTATTATCTAAAATTATGATTATAGCTCTTGCAACTTCTATGTTACAAGCCTGTAACGGTCCGGGCGGTATGAATAAACAAGGTACAGGAACACTTCTTGGCGGTGCTGGCGGCGCATTACTTGGTTCTCAATTCGGTAAGGGCAAAGGACAGCTTGTTGGAGTAGGTGTAGGTGCATTACTTGGAGCAGTTCTTGGTGGACAAATCGGTGCAGGTATGGATGAGCAGGATAGAAGACTTGCAGAGCTTACCTCACAGAGAGCTTTAGAAACAGCTCCTAGTGGTAGTAACGTAGAATGGCGTAATCCGGATAACGGCAATTACGGTTACGTAACACCTAATAAAACTTATAGAAATAGCACTGGTCAATATTGCCGTGAGTACACTCAAACAGTTGTAATAGGCGGAAAACAACAAAAAGCATACGGTAATGCATGCCGCCAACCTGACGGACAATGGCAAGTTGTGAATTGATAGACAAAACGTCATTGCGAGGAAAATTACGAAGTAATTGCTGAAGCAATCTCAGGAATTTTATTATTTCATGAGATTGCCACGCAGCTTATTGCTGCTCGCAATGACGTTATAACAAAAGGAGCAACCTATGACTTTCATAATAACAAGTACGGCATTTAAACATAATGATCGCATTCCTGATAAATGTTACTTAGTAAGGGACAAAATGTTTCACCAAATCTAGAATGGAGTAATGCTCCTTCAGATACTAAATCTTTTGCACTTATAATGGATGATCCGGATGCACCGGTAGAAATAGCACCGCCACACGGTATATGGGATCATTGGGTAATATATAATATTTCTGCTTCTATTACTAAGCTTTCAGAAGGACAAATAGATAGTAGTATTAAAATTTTAAATAATAGCTGGCAAGAAAAAAAATACGGCGGTCCTTGTCCACCTGCCGGCAAACCTCATCGTTATTTTTTTAAACTATATGCCCTAAATGATTATCTTGAGCTTGATGAGAATGCTAGCAAGCCAGATTTAGTATTAGCCCTGCAAAAACATTTACTTGCCGAGGCAGCACTAATCGGCATTTATTCTATTTAATGAATGCTATTTATTGCCCACTGTGTCATCCCGTGGCTTAACCACGGGATCTAGAAAAATAACTTAAAACATTAATAACTTTAGTATTTATTACTGGATCCCGTGGTTAAGCTACGGGATGACAGAAGTGAACTGACACATGCAAAAACCTATAATCGAGTTTCGTAACGTATCTAAAAAATTCGGTAATAAATTGCCGATAAATAACGTTAGTTTCACTGTCAAAAAAAATAATATCACTACTTTAATCGGACCTAACGGTGCAGGTAAAACTACCATAGTACGATTAATGCTTGGACTTGAAAAACCTACAAGCGGCGAGATTATAATTGATCCCAAACTAAAAATTGGATATGTACCGCAGAAGTTCGGATTAACCCCTGATTTACCTATTACAGTAAAAAATTTTTTAGAGTTGTTAGCACCGAGTAATTTTAATAACAATATTAAAGAGATTAACTCATTTATTGATTTGGAACATATAAAAGATCAAGAAATTTCTAAGCTCTCAGGAGGGCAGTTTCAAAAGGTAGTTCTTGCATGTTCAATAGTTAATAATCCCGACTTAATTATTTTAGATGAACCGTTACAGTCTTTAGACGTAACAAGCCAACAAGAATTTTATCAGCTTATTAATTTGATTCGTAAAAAGCTCAATATTACGGTTTTTATGATTTCTCATGATTTATTTACCGTAATAAAAAACTCCGATCAAGTGATATGCTTAAACGGTCACATATGTTGCAGCGGAATACCAAATGAAATAACTCCTAACTCTGAATTCTCAAATGCACTTTCTGCTCTAGGCTTCTATACCCACCACCATGACCATAAGCATTAGAATTCTTGCATAACTTATTTGTCTCCAAAAGGATCTCTCCTTATTAGCTATATTATGCAAGAATTCTATTATACTTGAATTGTATTCCACGCTCACCTAAGCTTGTTCTGTAGCATCACCTATCAACTCTACTTTTAATGCATTGTGATCCGTATTATCGAACTGAGTTAAATCATTTTCATTTGTATTACCTGCTTCTTGTTGGCCCGTTATCACATTAAACAATTCTTTCGTAATGAGCCTAGCCTTAGATAAGCTTTGTACCTTATAACTATTTTCAATAACAAGTTTCTGCTAACTTGGTTCCATTGCAAGTAATTCTTTCACACTAACACCGGCGTCAGTCACACTTTTTATATTATCGTCATTTTCAACAAAGAATTCTTGTTTATTGTTTTCTATATTCGAAATTTGTGCAAAAGTAAAACCTATGTTAAGCAACGATATTTCCTCTTCTGTTAAATCTCGGTTAATTTGCTTACTTATTATAATTTGTTGTAGTAATTTACTATCAGTTTTTAGCTCTTCAATAGTAGAATATTGATTAACCTGGTTATTAGCATTTTTTCCTAAGTTTAATTCTATTGTTGGTACTTCTCTTGTAATAGGATAAACATTTGTTGCATCGCCATATATAAATCTTGCTCCATTGGTTTTGGATGAAGTATAGTTTTTATATCAAGTTTAGGAGTTTGTCCGCCACATCCTACATATAAATTTAATTCTTGTTTTTGTAATGCTTCTCTCAATTTATTTATTATAGGTACAAATAATAATTTATCTTCTTTCCCTAAATGCTCAATGAATCTAGTACCATACATAGAAGTGGCTTTTTCATTCTTTTTTCCCTCTCCAGCAAACCAAGCATATGACTGAGTTCTTATATTTCCTTTATCATCCGTAATTATATAAAAACCGGCATTTGCTTTACTCATACCGTCTAAAATACATCTTTCGGAATCATGTCCTATAGATTGGCAAGAATTACTAAATTTACCAAGCATAAAACCTTTCATATCATCGGCAGGTAATTTAGGAAAATTATACTTTTTGCCTTTTACCTCTATATCAAAATTAATATCAGGCATATAATATTCTTTTATAAAGTTCAATGCTTTTTGAAAACTATTATTATCTAGTTTTCCTTTTAAAGAAAAATTAGCTAAATTTTTTGCATGTAATTTATTTTCTTCTGATAATTCTTCTTCTTTGTACTTATAAGATTCTTTAATTACTATTTCAGTTACTTGATTTACTAATTCTTTAAATCATTTTTAGTTATCTGCTGAAAATCATTTAATTTATTTTCTTTAAGAATTTTTTGAAATTTTTCAGTTTTTTCCAGTAAGTGTGCATTACTGAAAATATATAATGAGTCTCTTCCAGATTTATTTAAAAATTAACAGTTTTTAAGTAACTTTTTATATCTTCTAAATTTCCAAAGTAAGTAGATACTTTTAAGTCAGCGATTTTCGACAATATGGCAATATTCCTTACATAGTTCTTTACTAATAAGATTTTTTTAAGGCGTGTATTTGTACTTAAATATTGCTTATGTATTCTTTTCAAAAACATCATTAGTATTTAATTGATCAAAATTATTTTCTAATAATTCTTTTAATGTATCACTAGACTTTTTATTAAAGCCCTCTTTATATAATATATTTCAGCATCGTCTTGGTTTATTCCAGGTTTTTTTAAAGTCATGGGATTACTTTTAGCATTTTCTTCTAAGGTTGTTATGGCCTGTTCTAAATTAATTTTTTCTTTTGGATCACTAGCTTTCGCTAGTTTTTTGTTTAATTGTTCCAAGCGTTGCTTTGGATCTTGTTTATCTATTCATTCTTCGGTAGTTAATAAATTATAAATTTTTTCAATACTATTAAATGTAACTTTCATTAATTTCTTCTTTTATAATTATTCTACAGAAAACCATAAAACATGGTAATAACCACAAAATATGATAATTTTTAGAAAATAACAAAGATTAGATTAATTTTTCTTAACGAAATCAAGGAATGAGTGTTAAGGATAATTTAGAAATACATCAAATAGCAAATTATATAGAGTAACTTGCTATTTATATTAGATCACACCAAATATTGCTTTAAATATCTACCGGTATGGCTTTCCTCACAGGCAGCAATGTCGGCAGGGGTACCACATACAACTATCTTACCGCCTTTGTCGCCACCTTCAGGACCGACGTCAATAATATAATCTGCAGTTTTTATAACATCTAAATTATGCTCGATAACTAAAACGGTATTGCCCATATCAACAAGTTTATGTAACACTTTTAACAATTTATTAATATCGTCGATATGTAATCCCGTAGTCGGTTCATCAAGTATATAAAGCGTTTTACCGGTTGAACGTCTTGATAATTCTTTAGCAAGCTTAACGCGTTGTGCTTCACCACCTGAAAGAGTAGTAGCAGACTGACCGATTTTAATATAGCCTAGACCCACTTCATTTAAGGTAATTAATTTTTCATAGATTAACGGTATTTTTTCAAAAAACTGCATCGCATCTTCTACAGTCATCATCAAAATATCGGCAATAGATTTACCTTTATATTTTATTTCAAGCGTTTCTCTATTATATCTGTGACCGTTACAAATATCACACTTTACATATACGTCAGGTAGGAAATGCATCTCTATTTTTATTAGCCCATCACCTTGGCATGCTTCACATCTACCACCTTTAACGTTAAACGAAAATCTGCCTACTTTATACCCTCTAGCTTTTGATTCAGGTAACTCCACAAACCAATCCCTAATATGGGTAAAGGCACCTGTATAAGTCGCAGGGTTTGAACGAGGAGTTCTACCTATCGGAGATTGATTAATATCGATAATTTTATCAATATATTCAAGTCCTTTTAACTCTCTGTACTTGCCAGGAAATACTTTGCTAGTTGGCTCTAAATGCTTTAGAGCTGCTTTATATAGAGTATGAATCATCAAGCTTGATTTACCGCTTCCCGATACTCCCGTTATAGCGGTAAAAGTACCAAGCGGAATTTTGATATCAACATTATCTAAATTGTTGGAAACCGCCCCAAGTAATTCAATTGCCCTATTATCATGCCCTACTCTTGTTTCAGACGGCACTTTGATTGTTTGACGACCACTTAGATACCTACCTGTGATACTTTTTTCAAAATTCTTTATTTCTTCAGCATTTCCTTCCGCAATAACACGACCGCCGTGAATACCGGCTCCCGGTCCTATATCAATAACATGGTCTGCTTCATATATTGTTTCTTCATCATGCTCGACTACCAAAACGGTATTACCCAAATCTCTAAGCCTTTTTAGTGTCTCAATTAATCTTGTATTATCTCGTTGATGAAGACCAATAGACGGCTCATCAAGTACATATAAAACACCGCTCAGTCCTGAACCTATTTGAGATGCAAGACGAATACGCTGACTTTCCCCACCCGATAAAGTACCTGCTTCTCGTGATAACGTTAGATAATCAAGCCCGACATTCATAAGAAATTTTAATCTCTCGGTAATTTCTTTGAGTATACGCTCAGCAATAAATAATTGCTTTTTATTTAATTTTTCTTCTAAGTGACTAAACCATTTTTGCAAGGCTGCAATACTCATACCTGCTACTTCGCCTATATGAAAATTTGCTATTTTAACGCATAATGCTTCGTCTTTTAATCTAAACCCTGAACAAGCAGTACATTTATGCTCTGACTTAAATTTAGCTAGTTCTTCTTTAATTAAAACCGATTCTATAGTACGGTCCTTTTCTTGCAAACTTGGTATTATACCGGCAAAAGGTTGTTTTATTATTTGCGTTTTAGAACCATCGTGAAATTCAAACTTTATTGCCTCTTCTCCTGAACCTTCAAATAAAATATCCTTAACATTTTGTGATAAACTTACAAAAGGTACTTCAATAGAAAATTTATAATGATCGGCAAGAGCCTTTAATGTCTCTAGGATAAATTTAGAAGCTGTACTACCCCAAGGCACTATTGCACCGTCTTTAATAGCAATTCTTTGATCCGGAACTATTAAATCTCTATCAAAGAAAAACTCCTTACCTATCCCTTCACATTTAGGACATGCTCCAAAAGGGCTATTAAAAGAAAAGATTCGAGGCTCTATTTCAGTAAGCTGAAAACCCGATACCGGACAAGAATATTGCTCGGAAAAAGTAATACGCTGATTTTTTTCAAACTCGCTCTTAACTGCCGGCGGTAATTCTACAATTTCCAAATAAGTAATACCCTCGGCAAGATTTAACGAACTCTCTAAGCTATCTGCAAGTCTATTACCTAAACTTTCGTCTAGAACTATTCTATCAACGATCACTTCTATATTATGCTTCTTATTTTTATCAAGTTTCGGTAAATCATCAATTTCGTAAACTTCCCCGTTAACTATTAATTTCTGAAAGCCTTGCTTTTTCAAATTCATAATTTCACGCTTGAACTCACCCTTATGTCCTCTAACAATAGGAGCGAGTAAATATATTTTCGTACCCTTAGGTAGTTCGTTAATTATATCTACCATCTCAGAAACTGTTTGGCTATGTATCGGAAGACCGGTTGCCGGAGAGTAAGGAATACCCACCCTTGCATATAATAACCTAAGATAATCGTAAATTTCCGTTATAGTTCCAACCGTAGAACGTGGATTTTTGGAAGTAGTTTTTTGGTCAATTGCAATAGCAGGCGATAATCCGGAAATAGATTCTACATTAGGTTTATTTTGTAAATGTAAGAATTGCCTTGCATATGAAGATAAACTTTCAACATATCGCCTTTGACCTTCTGCATAAATAGTATCAAACGCTAAAGAAGACTTGCCTGAACCGCTAAGACCGGTGATAACAACAAATTTATTCCTTGGAATATTAACATTTATATTTTTTAGATTATGCTCTTTAGCACCGCGTACCTTAATATATTCTTGGTTCATAATCACTTCACTACAAAATTTTTGAGATATTTTTTAAAAAACCTGTAGTATTATAGGCTCTTTTATTTTATTATTGCAATAGTAATATTTTAAAGTAGGTAGTAATCTATGGCAGGTAGTTTAAATAAAGTAATATTAATAGGTAATGTAGGGCGTGATCCGGAAATGAGAACTACGGGCGAAGGAAAAAAAATCATTAATCTTTCCTTAGCAACAACCGAAACTTGGAAAGATCGCATTACCAGCGAACGAAAAGAACGAACTGAATGGCATAGAGTAGTGATATTTAGTGAAGGGTTAGTATCTGTTGTAGAACGCTATGTCACAAAAGGTAGCAAATTATATATTGAAGGTTCATTGCAAACCCGTAAGTGGAATGATAATTCAGGTCAAGAAAAATATACCACGGAAGTTGTGTTACAAAACTTTAATTCACAATTAATATTATTAGATAGTAAAAACTCTAATAATCATAATCAAGATTCAGGGCATAGCGAATATAAACATCCTGAAACTAAAAATCATTCCTTTGACCATAGCGACTTAGACGACGAAATACCGTTTTAATCAAAATTGTTATGAAAAATTTTATTTGGGCAATAATATTTTTAATACCCATATTTCTTTCAGGGTGTTCTACTACTCATGATGTAGCTAGAAGGGTAAAGCATTCGCAAGATATAGCAACTCAAAATAACTTTCAGATGAGGCTAGTAAACGGTGGTGATTTTACTCTTACGACTTATCAGCGTATTACCGACCGTAACCTACCTTTTGTATTCTATATTGAGGGAGATGGACATCTTGCGGATGGATCTGCTAATTCCGACAACCCTACTCCCGTTAATCCGATGCTCTTAAAACTTGCTACAATGGATAAAAGACCGAATATTGTTTATATAGCAAGACCTTGCCAATATACTCCTTTAGAAATGAACTCAAAATGCATTAGCGATTATTGGTTAGATAAAAGAATGGGGCAGGAAGTCGTAGATTCAATTAACAATGTCATAAATATTATCAATAACGGACAAAAATTTAGCTTAGTCGGCTTCTCTGGTGGCGGCGGGCTTACAATATTAATTGCCGCTCAAAATAGTAATGTTAAAGATATTATAACGATTGCCGGTAATTTAGATACTAAAAAGTTTGATAAATATCATAATTATCGTGGTTACTTAGTTAAATCCTTAAACCCGATAAATTATGCAAAACAGGTTAATAATATCCCTCAATTACATCTCTCCGGCATGGATGACAAAAGAGTCCCGCCTTTCATAGCAGCACTTTACGTAAAAACAAGTAACTCACCGTGTGTAAAAAAGCAAACTTTTCCTAATATTTCTCATGCAAAAGGTTGGGATAAAGTTTGGTCTAATATATTAGATATTCCTCTGATTTGTAATTAGGCATTAGGAAATATTATTAATTTATATTCAAGCACTTATCATGGCTTTTGCCCTTAATGTTATGCCGGCTGTACCAAATTGTTTTAGACATTTTCCAATCTTTAAACGCTTTACTTCCGTAACATTTACATATGCTGTATCAGCTGCTTGTATGTATGTTATTAGCTCTTTTGGTTTTCCTCATTTAATAAAAACCTTTAGAAACTGGGGAGTATTAATATTATGATTCCAACAAGTATTGGATTTGGTATATTTCATTTTGAAAAATTGGAGAAAGAAAGTGGAAATTATCCGACAAAATCTTTTGCTCCTTCTCCGGTGATATCTGCTTAATTGATAAATATTTATAGCAGGTTTCCTGTAATATCTCTTAGTTTAAGCGTATTATTAGAGAATTACAGGAAATAATCAAAAGTTTTAATAATTAGTAATAATTATAATCTATAGTATTGCCGACGTTTCACTAAGCCTTGCAGCTTAAGACCGCCTTTAGCACACATCCATCGCAGTAACTCGTTAGCAGCGTTTGCATATTCACCTCGGTTTAGCTTTTGCTGCAATGTTGATGCTTGAAATGCCCCAGCCCCACAGTTGAAAATAAAAGAGATTAAGGCGGCTTGTTGGTTTTCGGTTAATGGCACACCCTAGTGGACGATTATCGATACATTTACCAGCTTCGAGTAATTATTATTTATCTTTCTATAGATCCTCGCTTGCTTTTCTGCAATATATTCTTGGGAGTAGTAATAAGAAGGGGAGATTTATGTTTGTTAATAGTAGCCCTTATGCGTTCTAGTGTTTGTTTAGTATTTTTATTAGCATGTGTTATAGCATCCATATAAAATACCTACTTCTTTCTGTTCTTTTTTAAAAGCTTCTTTATTTCCTATGTTAGCCAAAGCTTTAAAACTATGTTTTATAACTTGTCCAATATTTTTAAAAACATGCGAATTATCTTTTTTAGCTGTTTCTTTGCACCATATATCTAGATTCTCTCATTCTTTTTTGAGTTCTTGAGAAATTGCTTTTTTGTTTTCAGGATTTTCCTTCCATTTTTCATAAGTATTAATAATCTTTTCTAATTTTTCTTTAAACTCTTTTTCGTTATTACTCGGTTTTAAATTAAGCATTACACCAGAATGGTCTGATGATAGTTCTGTGAGGGTATTAATAATCATTTCTTCTTTTAATCCATTATTAGCTCCATTAAGCAAATTTTCATATTTATGTCTACATATGAAGCGATACTTGTGATATCATGATTATTAAATATTAGTTAACACAAAAGAAATTAAAGCTTTAATTAATAAACTTAAGAAATATTTTTAATATTTCGTTTTATAAGGTGATAAATTTACTATTTAGAGAAAAGCTGCTTAGTTTAGAGACTTGGTGAAAGACAATTAATATTCAATTAAACTAAACGGTCAAAAGCTTGATTTTATGCTGCATCTGCGGTTTGATACGTTTGTAGAAATACCGAGAAATGCAGAATGGCGCACCCTAAAGGATTCGAACCTCTGACCCACAGATTAGAAATCTGTTGCTCTATCCAGCTGAGCTAAGGGTGCTAAACATTTATGGTAAACATTATATCAGTTTAAGCAAAGTTTTTCAAGGATTCTTTTTTTATTAAAAATAATAAGCAAATATGATAAAAAATATTCATGGATAAATTCTACAATTACAATTCTTCTTCACATCAGGCTTTACTTAGTTTTAAAGTAAAGCCTAATTCTAAACAAAATCTAATTAGCAATTTTGTAATTATTAATAATATCCCATATCTAAAATTATCTATAAAAGCAATACCGGAACAAGGTAAAGCGAATGAAGAAATCATAAATTATTTAGCAAAAGAATGGAAATTATCACGTAGTAATATCGAAATTATTAAAGGTCATACTCATAGCTTAAAAACGATATTGATAAAAAATATTAATGAAGACTATTTAAATTTGATTATTAATTCCTATATTAAATAAGGTGCAGTTGTTGCTAGACTTCCAATGTCATTCCCGCATAGGCGGGAATCCAGTTTATATTTATTATTTTCTAGATTCCTGCTTCCGCAGGAATGACATAAGCAGTCATATGACGAAAAAATAATTTATTAACTGGAATAATTATGATACAAGAAAAAAAGAAATTTGATGCCGAGGTTGGCAAGATTTTAAATTTAATGATTCACTCTCTTTATAGTAATAAAGAGATTTTTATGAGGGAATTAATTTCCAATGCTTCGGATGCTTGTGATAAATTACGTTATTTATCTCAAAGTAATAGTGAATTAGTAGCTGGCGATAGCAATTTTAAAATTACGGTTAAAGTCGATAAAGATAACGGACAAATCATTATCCGTGATAACGGCATCGGCATGAATAAAGACGATTTAATTGAAAATCTCGGTACTATTGCAAGATCGGGTACGGCAAATTTTCTTAAAAGCCTATCCGGTGATTCTAAAAAAGACAATATGCTAATCGGTCAATTTGGTGTTGGATTTTATTCAAGCTTTATGGTAGCCGATAAAGTGACTGTAACCTCAAAACAAGCTGGGGAAGATAAAGTCTATATTTGGGAATCAGACGGGCTTGGTGAATATACTGTCTCAGATTCAGATAAAGAGTTCACAAGAGGCACGGAAATCGTTTTACATATCAAAAAGGAAGAAGATACATTCCTTGATCATTTTAGATTAAAACACATCGTTAAAAGCTATTCCGATCACATAGCAGTACCAATATATTTCTTTGATGAAGCTGGTAATAATGAAATCCAACTTAATTCAGCTTCTGCATTATGGACAAGACCGAAATCGGAAATTACGGAAGAACAATATAAAGAATTCTACAAAAGTCTATCTTATACCATTGATGACCCTTGGATAACTATGCATAATAAAAACGAGGGAGCTATAGAATTTACTAACCTACTTTTCATTCCATCAAGCAAAACATTTGATTTATTCCACCCTGATCGCAAAAGGCGAGTAAAATTATATATAAAAAGAGTATTTATATCTGATGAGAATATAGATTTAATCCCGTCATATTTAAGATTTTTACGAGGCGTGGTTGATTCAGAAGATTTACCACTAAATATTAGCCGTGAATCACTGCAGCATAATAGCGTGCTTGAGAAAATCAAAAATGCTATTACAAAAAGAGTGCTTGGCGAGCTTAGAAAAAAGAAAGAGGAATCACCTGAAGAATATAATAAGTTTTGGGCTAATTTCGGCGGTGCTTTAAAAGAGGGTTTATGTGAGGCTACTACCAACCATGAAAAATTATTAGAGGTATGCATATTCAGAAGTGCCTTGCATAATAAAATGATCAGCCTTGACGAATATATAGCGAATTTTAAAGAAGGGCAGAGTACTATATATTATTTAAGCGGTGATAACCCCGATAAATTACTTTCAAGCCCACAAATCGAAGGGTTGTTAAGTAAAAAAATCGATGTATTACTTTTTACCGATACAGTGGATGATTTTTGGGTAAATGTTAATAGCAAATATAAAGAACATGCTATTAAATCAGCGACAAGAAGCGATATCGATGTAGAGCAAACTACTTCACAATCTGAGGAGAAAAATACAGATAGTAAAAAATCCGATGATGAATATAAATTGCTAACAGATTATTTTAAAGAGACACTAGGGGAGTTGGTAAAAGAAGTTAAGATCTCTAAAAAACTTACTTCAAGTCCTGCTTGTCTTGCCGTTAGCGACGCTGCTATGGATATTCGTATGGAGAGATTTTTGATTGAACAGAAACAAATAGCTAATGCCTCAGCTAAAAATCTAGAGTTAAACCCTAAAAATAAAATCATAGAGAAAATCTTTAACGACTTAAAAGCAAATAATAAAAATAATGAAGAATTGGTTAATCTAATATTTGATCAAGCCTGTATTTTAGAGGGTGAACCGGTTGCTGATACAGGTGCATTTTCAAAGAGATTAAACGATATTGTACAAAAAGCCATATTATAACTTTAAACTTTTTTAATTTTAATGTAGAATAGTTGCAAACGTGAGTTTGGAAGTATTGTTCTGTTCGATGTCATTCCCACGTAGGCGGGAATCTAGAAAGAACATTCAAAATATCTGATTATAGAATTTTATAATTAATAAAATGGATTCCCGCCTACGCGGGAATGACATCGAGAAAATGTCTTATTACGATATTATATTTAGCAAACATATAGATAAGATCAAAAGCGAAGGAAGATATCGAGAATTTAAGGCCTTAAAAAGACAAGCCGATAATTTTCCTTTTGCAGAACACGCTAATAAACAAATAGTTATGTGGTGCATTAATGACTATTTGGGTATGAGTAAACATGCAAAAGTAATGCACGCTTCTATAGATGCCTTGCTAAAATACGGTATTGGATCAGGTGGAACTCGCAATATCGGCGGTAATAATATTGCCATTCTTGAGCTTGAAAAAGAACTTGCAAATTTACACAAAAAGCAAGCAGCTTTAGTTTTTACATCCGGTTTTGTTGCAAATGATACAACACTTGCAAGTCTTGCTAAAATCATGCCGAATATAGTATTTTTCTCCGATGAGCTAAATCATGCATCAATAATTGCAGGGATTACAAGTTCAAGAGCCGAGAAATATATATATAGACATTTAGACGTTAAGCATCTAGAAGAGCTTTTACAATCAGTCGATATTAATAGACCGAAAATTGTTGTTTTTGAATCGGCTTATTCTATGGACGGTTTTTTCTCACCTATCAAAGATATAATCAACTTAGCCAAAAAATATAATGCTTTAACCTTTATCGATGAAGTTCATACGGTCGGTTTATACGGTAAACAGGGTGGCGGTATTGCCGAGCTTCTTAATTGTAGTGATCAAATCGATATTATTCAAGGGACACTTGCCAAAGCATATGGTACTATCGGCGGTTATATCACTAGCAACCATAATTTAGTCGACGCTATAAGACTAACCGCTCCAGGGTTTATTTTCACTACTTCATTGCCGCCGGTAATTTCTACCGCTGCAACGCATAGTATTAGACATCTTAAAGAATCGAATGAAGAACGAATAAAACATCAAGAAGTAGTTACAAAACTTAAAAATTCTTTTGAACGTTTTAATATACCTTATTTGAAAAATGAAAGTCATATAGTGCCGATAATTATTGGTGATCCGATTAAAACGGCGAAAGCCTCAAATATGCTCCTTAATGAATACGGTATTTACGTTCAACATATCAATTTTCCAACCGTACCGAGAGGTACGGAACGCCTCCGCATCATCCCAACCCCTGCCCATACCGACAAAATGATCAATGATTTATCTGTAGCTTTAGTGCAGATATTTGCCGAACTTGATATAGAATTATCTTCTGCTAAAGAACTGAACGAAGAAGTACGCTTAAATCTTATTGCTTAACGCCATTGTGAGGAAAATTACTCAGTAATTGACTAAGCAGTCTAATAAAAAATGCTCTTAATGTCATTCCTGCGTGGCATTGTTGCGTGGATTAGTTTTCCGTCATTGCGAGAAGAATTACGTAGTAATTCGACGAAGCAATCCAGTAAAAAATTCTGTAAATCAGAATTTTTTTAATTATTTTTTTGGATTGCCACGTCGCTTCGCGTCTCGCAATGACGATTTGGCCTCCACGCAACAACACTTTCAGTTATTTAGCTCATAACGATATCTATCTTTGGTTAACAATGCCACAAATCTTATACCCAATTTATTTACTTGCTTTTGCTCCTAAATCATCTAGTTTATTGCAATATACTCTAAAAAAGTAAGATATAACCCTTTAAATTCTTTTTAAAAAATAAAGGGTTACCCCATAAATACCTTATCTTTATATAATTTAAAAAATAGTTGTATTTTTATACCACTAATAATATTAATTTTTTATTTCTATATAATTAATTTGTTTACTTTGAAGAATTTATAATTTATTTTTTCTGCAAAATTTCAATACAAAGCTGTAATTATTGAGCTTTTAAAGTTAACTCAGATAAAGAACAAACGAGCAATAACAAAAAAGAAAAAAATACTTCTACAAAATCGACTACGGCTAGTCGCTTAGCTCATGACAATATCCATCTTTAATTTAGCAATGTATAAAAAATAAAGTAATATGAATTTTAACTTAATATAATTACCAAATATGTCTTTTTTTGACCGCAAAACTGCAATTATTAAACTTTTAAAACTCATGCCGGCAAAGAGTTTACTGCTTCTAAAATAACAATCTATCTAGTTGATACTTATCCTGAAGAAGCAAATAAAAAAGAGGAAGCAAGCAATGATAAACGATTACTTAATGCTAAAAGCAAAGTAAGAAAGAGAAAAATTATTATCATGATTTATAGAAATGAATTGAATAAGCTATTGAACGCTATACAAAAAATAGAACCGAACATTAAGATAATAAAAAAAGGGCTTTTGACTAAATATTGTTATGTTAATAATACTAATAGAGCGGTTAATTATAATGAGGTATATTATAATAAAAAATTTGACCGTAAAAATGCAGTTATTGAGTTCCTTAAAGCTCATCCAGGGAAAGAATTTAGTAATGCTCAAATAGCCTACATGGATTGCTTAATACTTATCCTGATGAAACAAAACGAAACGTACAAACAAGCAACGGCAAACGATTACTTAGCACTAAGAATAAAGTAGCAGAAAAAAATTATCATAATGATTTATAGACACAAATTAAGGTTATTACGTACTATATCAAACATCGAACCGAACATTAATACAATAAAAAAGGGAAATCGGGCTAAATATTGTTATATTAATAATACCGATAAGATATTTGATATATCCAAAATTATTAAAGCCCTTGAAAATTATAAGAAGCAGGAGCTTACTGCTATGGAAATGGCTCAATTGCTGTTAAGTGCTAACGCGAAATAGTTAGTGATTGCAAAAATAGACGACTATATTGCCAGCAAATGTGAGTTCTGCGAAACTCACAGTTAGCAATGCCTAATCCTAATGGGATTTTACAAAAACTATTGCATATTGCAGCTCTTTAGTTTATTTTGATTAGCAAACTATATACAGAATTAATGGATTATTAAAATGGGAATTACCATATTAAAAAACGAAGGATTGGATTTTCATGCAAGAATTTCTACTCCTTTAAGTGAGATAGATGACGATATTCAAAAAGAATTACTTGATTTAACCAAAAAAGTTAAAATAGCAGGTTTTAGAACCGGTAAAGTACCGGTTTCAATTGTTAAGAAAAAATACGGTACTTCCGTCAGGAATGATATAATAGAAAGAAGAATTAACCATTCAGTAAATCACGTTATTAAAGAGCATAATCTAAATATAATCGGTAGACCCAAAATTGAAGAATTACAAAACGAATCCGATAAAGCTTTAGAATTTACCGTAAAAATAGAGCTATTACCTAAAATTACTATTCCGGATTTAAAAAAAATCTCACTAGATCGTCCAAAATTAGAAGTAAACTCTAAAGATGTTGAAGAACAACTAGAAAAACTTGCTGCATTAACAAAAAATTATACTAAAGAAAGTAAAGCAAAAATAAAAGACGGAGATCAGGTTACTATTGATGCAATCGGGTACATCAAGGAGAAAGCTTTTGAGGACGGTAAATTAAATGATTTTAAGGTAATAATAGGTAGTAATGCACTTATTCCCGGTTTTGAGAAACAATTAATAGGTTCTAAAACAGGTAGTGAAGTAGATGTTAATGTTACTTTTCCTGAAAATTACCATGCTAAAGATTTAGCAGGTAAGGATGCTCGTTTTGTAGTACAAATTAAAGCAGTACATACTGCAGAACCTACCGTTATCGATGACGAATTTGCTAAAAAATTCCAAAGTAATAGCCTTGAAGAATTGCGTACACATTTTACTAAACAAATAGAAAATGAGTCGGAAGAAGCTATTAATACTATAATGAAAATGAACTTATTTGATAAGTTAGAAAAATTGTTAGATTTTGATGTACCGGAATCTTTATTAGAGCAAGAAAAAAATATTCTAAAGTCCGGAACCGATAAAAATGAACAAGATGAATCATTATTGAAAGATAAATCCTCTAAAGAAATAACAGCATATTATAATAAATTAGCCCTACGCCGTGTGCGAATAGGCTTATTACTTGCTGAATATGCAAAATCTAAAAATTTGCAATTAGAGCCTGATGATTTAAGAAAAGTTATTATGCAACAAGCACGTAATTTTCCTGGGCAGGAAAATATGATATTTGATTTTTATAAAAATAATCCTAGAGCCATTGAAGGACTTAAAGGTCCTGCCTTAGAAGATAAAGCTGTACAATATATATTTAATCACGAAATAAATCTTAAAGAAAAAAAATATACTAAGGAAGAGCTAGAGAAATATCTAGAAGCAGAAGAGCAACGTATTACTTTAATTTAACTTATTCATTGTCATTGCGAGCGAACGTTAGTGAACGTGGCAATCTCAGGAATCCTCGTAATGACAATCCTCAGTATCCACGCAGGCAATACCTAGTAGTATTACTCCTGATTTTTTATAGTCTCTAAAGCAAGTTTAACTATTTTATTTACTCCAGCATTAGTGCAGGTAGAGATAGGAAAAACTTCTTTATTAGTAACTTTCTGCAGCTTATTTATTTTTTCCTGTATTTCCTCATCTGTGAGAACATCGCATTTATTAAGACATATGGTTTCGATTTTATTTTTTAGATAATCGGAATATGATTCAAGCTCAAGACGTACCGTATTATAATCTGCAACTACATCATTACTAGAGCCGTCTATTAAATGTATTAATACATTACATCTTTCTATATGCTTTAAGAATTTATCGCCAAGTCCGTGACCTTGATGAGCCCCCTCAATTAAACCAGGAATATCGGCTATGACAAACTCTTCGTCATCAACATATACCACTCCAAGATTTGGCACTAAAGTAGTAAAGGGATAATCGGCAATTTTAGGCTTGGCTGCCGTTACAACGGATAAAAAAGTAGATTTACCGGCATTTGGAAGCCCCACAAGCCCAACATCAGAGAGAAGTTTTAAACTTAAATGAATCCACATTTCTTCGGCAATTTCTCCTTCCGTACGCTTTCTTGGAGCTTGATTAACCGACGATTTGAAATGGCTGTTACCAAGACCACCACTTCCTCCTTTAATTATTTCAAAGCTTTGATCATCCACAGTGAAATCATAAAATAATATATTGCCGTCCTCGGAAAAGATTTGAGTACCGATCGGAACATCAAGAACTAATGATTTTCCTGATTTACCGCTTCTATTTGAATCTTTACCGTTTTCGCCGTTTTCTGCAGTAAAATGCTGTTTATATCGATAATTTACTAGCGTATTAAGATGGTGATTACTCCTGAAAATAACACTACCGCCACGTCCACCATCACCACCATCCGGTCCGCCTCTGTCAATAAATTTCTCACGATGGAAACTAACACAACCATTGCCGCCGTTCCCACCTTTTATATATATTTTAACTTCATCAATAAAATGCATATGATTTATATTTTCAACGTCATTGCGAGGCGCGAAGCGACGTGGCAATCTCATCAAATCTCTTGAGATTGCTACGCTCCTTGCAGTCGCTCGCAATGACGAAAATGTTTACCTCTCCCGAATACCCTTATACTCTCTATGTACATAACCGGTGTAAAGCTGTCTAGGTCTGCTGATTTTTTGTTCAGGGTCTTCGTGCATTTCTTTCCATTGTGCCATCCAGCCTACGGTTCTTGCTATTGCAAAAAGTACCGTGAACATTTGCGACGGTATACCCATAGCTTTATAGATAATACCCGAATAAAAATCAACATTTGGATATAATTTTCTCTCAATAAAATATTCATCTTTAAGAGCGATAGCTTCAAGTTCTATTGCTATTTGTAAGAGCGGATTGTTGTCTAGCTGCCCGAGTTCCTTTAATACTTCTTTGCACGTTTCTTTAAGTACTGCGGCACGCGGGTCATAGTTTTTATATACACGATGACCAAAACCCATTAATCTAAATGGATCATTTTTATCCTTAGCTTTAGCTATATATTTAGGAATATACTCAGAACTACCGATTTCTTTAAGCATATTTATTACCGCTTCATTAGCCCCGCCGTGAGCAGGTCCCCAAAGTGAGGCAATACCCGTGCTAATACAAGCAAAAGGGTTAGCTCCGGATGAGCCGGCAATTCGGACTGTTGAAGTAGAAGCATTCTGCTCATGATCGGCATGTAGGATAAATATCTTATTAAGAGCATTTTTTATTATTGGATTTACTGTATATTTCGTACAAGGCGTTGCAAACATCATATGCAGAAAATTTTCGGTAAAATCTAACGCATTATCAGGATAAATAAACGGTTGTCCTATAGAATATTTATAAGACATTGCAGCGATGGTAGGTATCTTAGCAATCATTCTAATAGCGGTAAGTTCGTAATCTGCTTCCTTAAAATTCAATAAATCAGGATAAAATGCCGAAAGAGAACCGACAGCCGCAAGCATAATAGCCATAGGATGAGAAGAGCTACAAAAGGTTTGAAATAAATAGTGTAATCTTTCATTCACTAATGAATGATGAGCAACCTGTTTAGTGAAATTATTATACTGCTCGCCACTTGGTAGTTCCCCATAAATCAGTAAATATGCCACTTCTAAAAAATCACTTTTCTCAGCTAAGTCTTTAATATCATATCCTCGATGCCGCAAGATTCCTTTATCACCGTCTATATAGGTGATAGTAGACTGACAAGAAGCAGTAGACATAAAACCCGGGTCGTAAGTAAAGCAATCGGCTTCCGCAGATACCATACTTATATCGATTACATCCTCACCGACACTTGCTTTAAGTATAGGTAATTTAAATATTTTTCCTCTGATTTTTAATTCAGCAAATTCTGAACCATTATTATTTTCATTGGTCATATGGATATACCTTATTTTTATACATCAGTAAGTATAACCCTAAATTAGAAATGAATTATGATTTAAAAATTTTCTTTGATATCTTGCTCAACTTGCAAGGTTAATGAAAATTTAAAACGCACATGCTTCTACTTTCAACTGCAAGCCTAAAGCGTTTAATAAAGATCCTATATTGTCGACACTTGGATTACCTTTGCTAGATAATATTCTCTATATATATGTTGCCTATTTATATGAGCTTCTTTAGAGATTTTTGCTATACCTACTCCTCTTGCTATAATGGTTATTTTAAAAGAAGCCATTATAGCTCATTATTATGATCCACGAAATATTGCTCTAACGCTTCATTAATATACAATATTTCCTCATTTTGTAATTTTTCTTTTAAATAATCTGTAAACTTTACATATAACACCCTCAATTTCGTTTATAAACTTCTTCTATTATTTCTAAGGCTTTTTTAATATCTTTGCCTTGAGTATCTTTATTACCTGCATTTAATAGCAAAATATCTGTTATAAAAATTGTATTTGTTTAGTGTTTTGCATATTAAGCTTAACTAGAGATGATTACACTGTCGCATATATACGACTAATTGTCCAGTAGAAAATTATTTTGAAAAGTACGTGAAGCTGTTAGTACTAGATTAATGTACAAGTTATGCAAGAAGTCTATTATTGACTAAATACTCCTTAATCTTGAGTAAATCATACCAAGAGGTGCGTTTTTGCATAGGTTGGCGGAGTAAATAGGCAGGGTGGAAGATTGCCGTAGTTTGAATAGGAGCGGATAGATATTTATTGGTATAAAAATAATATTCTTGTCTAATTTTAGTAATACCCGAATTTTTTCCAAGTAAGCTAGTTGCAGCCGTGCTACCGACTAGAATAATTAGCTGCGGGTTAATAAGAGCAATATGCTTCTCGACAAAAGGTCTACAAATATCGACTTCTTCGAACGTCGGCTGTCTATTAGCAGGAGGACGCCAAAATACCGTATTAGTAATATAAGCGTTATTTTTTCGTGAAATTCCGATAGCATGTAGCATATTATCAAGTAAATTGCCACTTTCGCCGTAAAAAGGTATTCCTTTCAAATCTTCGGTACTTCCCGGGGCTTCGCCTATTAACATAATTTTAGCTTCCAAATTACCGTCACCGAAAACCGTATTAGTAGCAAATTTCTTAAGTTCACAACCATTAAAATTTAGTAGAGATTCTTTTAGTTCTTCGATATTATTAGCTTTATCGGCAAGAGATCTTGCTAGGGTTATATTATCATAAACTTTATCATTCATATTGAATGCAGTTTCTTTTGTAGACATAAGTTTTACTTGTGGCTTTTCAGTTAGTTCAGTATTATTACGTACCTTTAATTGCGGTGGATGTTCATGGCAATAATATTCAACACCGATTGCACTTAACCATTTAAGCGTATTATTCATTATCTTAAAATAAAATATGTTAAAATATTCCGTACCACACGAACTAAATGGCATAAGGCTTGATAAAGCTCTATCATCGCTTCTTGAAAATGTTTCAAGGAATCAAATCCAAAAAGCTATTAAAGATTCGCAAGTACTAGTTAATGATGTAATTATTTCTGATCCTGATGTTTTGGTCAAGGAGAATGATATTATATTATTTTCTTTTAAAGAACCTGAAAAGCTAAAAATTGCAGTAGCAAATGTAGCACTTGATATAATATATGAAGACGATGATTTGATAGTAATTAACAAAGCTGCAGGTATGACGGTACACCCAGGAGCAGGGCATCATGACGATACGCTTGTTAATGCTTTATTACATCATACAAAAAACTTATCGGATATCGGCTCATCAGAAAGACCCGGGATAGTACATCGTTTAGATAAAGACACTACGGGCTTGATGGTAGTTGCTAAAAATAATAAAGCACATATGCTACTTGCAAATCAGATAGAACAAAGGCAGGTAATACGGAAATATAAAGTGTTAGTGTGGGGAGTAATAAATCCGCTAGAAGGAGTCATTAAGAATAATATAGGTCGCAGCCGAAGCGATCGCCAAAAAATGACCATATTAAAATATGGCGGCAAAGAAGCCGTTACACATTATAAGACTCTAGAATTATTTTATAAAGGTAGTATTAGTATGGTGGAGTGTAAGCTTAGTACGGGTAGAACTCACCAAATTAGAGTACAGCTAAGCCATTTAAAGCATTCGGTAGTCGGTGACCAAACTTACGGCAATAACGACCGAAAAATTGCTCATTCTCCCCCTGAACTAAAAGCAAAATTAATTGATTTTAAACGTCAAGCCCTGCATTCTTGGTATTTAAGTTTTACTCATCCGACTAGTAATGAGATTATGGAATTTTCTTGTGAGTTGCCAAGGGATATGGAAGAGATAATTAGTTTATAATTAACAAAATATTAATTTTTAATATAATATTAAGGATTAATTATTTATAAAATGAAAAAAACTAATGCTAAATTAGAAGAAGCCTTATATTCTATGGAAGAGGGTATTTTAAACCTTAAAAACAAAAAGCGAGCTTAGAAAAGATTTTTACTTTTCTGCAAGATTTAAGTACCGCCACAGACAAAATTATTTTCTTAGATATATCAAATTATAGAGATTGGTCAGAAGTAAAAGATTTTATTTTAAAATTAGGTAATAATTTATCTTTTAAACTGCAATCTATAAAAATTGCTAGCTCTTCCCAATATAGTACAGAACATGAAATTAAAATTTCTGAATTCGTCAATGAAATTCTTTCTCTAAGATTAAAAACAGGCATAGAAGGCATAGATATTAATAATAGTACGTATATTGATGATGCAAATTATAGGAAAGAACTTTTATTAAAAAAATTTTTAGAAGAATTTAAAAAAATGATTTTAATGAGCAAGAAGAACAATTAAATCAATTTATAAAAGTTGCATGCAAAGAAGCAAAAGCACCTGATAATATAGACATGCAATATATGCAAGCTCTACGGATTTTCTCTGAATTTGATTTCAGTAAAATAGATGAAAAATATTCTAATTTACAACATCTTTTTACAAAGTAATATAAAACACAAGAAGTAAAATCAGAAATTTATCATTATGAAGTAGAAGATGATTTACATTTTTATATGGTAAAAGTTAATGGAGTAAATGTAACTACTTGGCAAAATGTCTCAAAGAAACATGGGGAGTTTATAAACCAGTCCGGGAAAAAGAATATAGAAAAGCTTTTATAGGCCTAGATGCTTTTGACTCTAGCATAGAATATCATGACCAAGATTTAACAGATGTATATGTAGTTTTTACCTATAATAAAGCATGGGAACAGAAAAGTAGTATTGATGTACCATGGGTAGAAATGATCATAACGATGGCAACTTCCAGAACGCAAATTTTAGGTGAGAAGAAAGCTCCCATAAAATTTACCGAAACAGGATATGGTGCTTTTTCTGACTTGATTTTGTATGGGAAAAATGGTGAAGTACTAAATAAACTAACTGCTGACCAGATAAAAGGAGAGTTCGCTTGGTTTTGTACTAGTCCTTATTTATTAAAAAATCAACACGAACAAGAACCTTTAATCACTTGTGATTTAGAAACATTAGCAAATCTTAGCTTTAAAAATAGCTATATAGATATTATTCAGCAATAATTGGTGATATAATAACATAAAACGGTTTATGAAAATAATTAAAATACCTAAAACCAAAAATTATCTTAAAATAGATATTATAACTCTAGAACCCGAATATTATAAGAATAAATTTGGTAATAATATATTTCGTGAATTTACTGAACTTAAAAAACGAGCACCTCTGGGTAGTGTAGATGAGATTTTAGAAATGAAAAATTTTGGCAGAAAATAAAACTTTCCATGCAATGTTCTATAAAGCAAATTCTTAGTGACGCTACAGATAAATTAAATAAAATAGGTATTAGTTCGCCGCAATTAGAAGCACGAATTTTACTACAGCATGTTATAAATAAACCTATTGAGTATTTACTTATTAATCTTGATGAACAGTTAAATGAAGCCAAGATAGAAGCTTTTGAAAAACTGTTAGCGAGAAGATTAAAGCATGAACCGATAGCATATATTACAGGTGTTAAAGAATTTTACTCACGTGAATTTATTGTTAATAAACATGTATTAATTCCAAGAAGCGATACTGAAGTTTTGGTGGATGTTGTATTTCAATGTCATTCCCGCGAAAGCGGGAATCCAGAAAAAAAGCGACCGGATCCCTGCTTTCGCGGGAATGACATAAGCGAAAACTGCAATGACAAATTCTTAAATATCCTAGAACTTGGCACAGGTAGCGGCTGCATTGCTATCAGTCTATTATGTGAGTTACCAAATGCTAATGTAATTGCAACCGATATAAGTCTTGATGCTATAGACATTATCAAAAGTAATGCGGCAAAATATGAGGTAACGGATCGTATTCAGATTATTCACAGTAATTGGTTTAAGAATATTGAAACTCAGAAATTTGATTTTATCGTTAGCAACCCGCCATATATAGCTCACAGCGAAAAATCAGAGATGGCAATCGAAACAATCAATTATGAACCGTCTATTGCTTTATTTGCTGAAAAAGACGGACTGCAAGCTTACTTTCTCATCGCCGAAAATGCCAAACAATTCTTAAAACCAAACGGTAAGATTATATTAGAAATAGGGTTTAAACAGGAAGAAGCGGTAACCCAAATTTTCTTAGATCATGGTTATAATATTGAAAGCGTTTATAAGGATCTACAAGGTCACAGTAGGGTAATATTATTTTCTCCTATTAATCTCAATCGGTCATATGCAAGACGTATCGGTAAAAGCTTATCAGGAGTGCAAAAGAATTTATTAGATTAACAAACTACCAAAATATTTATTTTCTAAAGAAAAGCTTGTAAATGAAAAACGTAAAGTATTTCTTGAGATAGGCTTTGGTATGGGTGAGCATTTCATTAATCAAGCTAAAATGAATCCTAATGCACTTTTTATTGGGATAGAGGTATATTTAAACGGAGTTGCAAATGTTTTAAAGCTTGCAGGCGAACAAAATATCACGAATTTTTTATTATTCCCTAATAATTTGGATTTAATATTAAATGAGATACCAAGCAATAGCCTTGACGGAATTTATATTTTATTTCCCGATCCATGGATAAAAAACAAGCAAAAAAAGAAACGTATTTTCAATAAAGAACGACTTAAGATTTTACAAGATAAGCTAAAAGACAATGGTAATTTAGTATTTGCTTCCGATATCGAAAATTATTTTTATGAAGCAATAGAGTTAATACAACAGAACGGTAATTTTGAAATTATAAATAAAAATGATTATTTAAAACCGCACGATAACTATGTAATTACCAAATATCATCAAAAAGCTATTAAGGCGAATAGAACGCCGAAATTTATGATTTTGCGGCACGTTTTAGGCGATCATTAATTGCAGCCCCTATATTCACTTGAGGTATAGGGCTAACTGCTATACCTCTTACATCATGAGATGCAGCATAATCGTCAAGTATTCTTAAATAAGCATAAAGATTTGCAGCGGCTTCTATAAAGTCACCTTTTACACTTAAGTTTAATGAAAATCTTCCTGTAAGATTGCTATTGCCAAAATTTAATCCGATTTCTTTATCCTCTAAATTTATAGCATTTAGCCTAACCGGTACTTTTGGTGAATAGTGTTTTGCAAGCATTCCCGAAGCTTTTATAGTACTTGTCTCTGATGCTTTTAAAATTTCTATCCCTAGTATTTCTCCTAAAATTTCAGCAGTTATAAACCCTTCTCTAAGAATAGTAGGAGTAACAGTTGTTGTATCAATTATCGTTGACTCTAGCCCATATTTAGATTGATAGATTTCAGGTGCTAAAATAAAAATTTCCTGATTATCCTTAAAATGTTTTGTGACATGCTCAGCGTTAGTCGGACTAATATAGTTTGAAGGGTTAGCACTTGGGGCAGCTATAGGTATGCCTGATTGTCTGATAAGCTCTAACGCTACAGGATAAGATGGTATCCGAAGTGCTATGGTATTTAGTCCTGCTGTTACGCTAGGGGCAATATTTGCATTCTCTTTTAAAGGGACAACTATAGATAATGGTCCAGACCAAAATTTTTCTGCTATTTTTGTAGCTAAATCATCAAACTCCCCTATTTCCTTTGCTTGCTCTATGGAGGAGACATGCACGATAAGCGGATTGATAGCAGGGCGCTCTTTGAACTGAAAAATCTTTAAACACGCCTCATTATTTGTGGCATCCGCACCAATCCCATAGACTGTTTCAGTCGGAAAAACAACCACTTTACCTGATTTTATAAATTGAACTGCTTTGTTTATCATAAGCGGTTAAACTTAGCTACTTTATCAAATAATTCATAAATATTCTGTAATAACGACAAACGATTTTGAGCGATCTTTGGATCAGAGTCATTAACGAGTACATTATCAAAAAAGCTAGTAATGGGAGTTAATAGAGACGATAATAAATTTAAGGCTTTCTTATAATCTTTATCAGCTATACTATCTATAATTTGCGGAGAAATTTTTTGGATTACTTCAAATAATTCTTTTTCAGGTTGTGTACTAAAGAGACTCGCATCAACTAAGCAGGTAATTTTCTGATCACCAATTATATTGCTAGCTCGTTTGTAAGCATTTAATAATTGCTTGCCTGCGTCTTCTATTAAAAATTCTTTTAACGCATCAAGCTTAAAGTTTGTATCTACTAAATTTAAGTCAAGAACTGCATTAATTAACGCAATATCATAGTCATTTTTAAAGTAAAATTTTGCTCTTTCTTCAAAAAAAGATATTATTAAATTCTTATTTTCGTCAGATGAATCTTTATATAAGTTTATAGAAAAATTAATTAAATCATTAAAATTTAGCTCTAATTTATTTTCAAGTATTATTCTTATTATACCAAGAGCTTGACGTCTTAAGGCATATGGATCACCTGAGCCTGTTGGTGTTTCCCCTGCTATCATCAAACCTACTAAACTATCTAGCTTATCGGCTAAAGCAAGTAAAGCCGCATTTCCACTTGGTACATTGTCGCTCAAACCTTGCGGTTTATAATGGTCTCTAATTGCAGCGGCTATTTCTGCATTTAGCCCTTCATGTTTTGCATAATAATAACCCATAATCCCCTGTAAATCAGGAAATTCCCCGACCATCTCAGAAACAAGATCACTTTTGCAAAGTCTAGCTGCTGTAATCAAATCCTTATTATTTGGAGCTATATAATTACAAATATCGGTTATGCGTTCAATTTTTTCTCTTAAATTACCAAGCTTTGCATGAAATGTTACAGCTTCTAATTGGCCTAATCTTGATTCTAAAGTTTTAGCTATATCCTGCTTACAAAAATATAAAGCATCCGAAAGACGTGCCGATAGAACTTTCTCGTTACCTTGAATAACTAGTTCAGCATTTGTAAATCTGCCATTACTGACAAAGAGAAAATACGGTGTGAAATTTCCTGTTTTATCAAATAAACAAAAATATTTCTGATGCGTACGCATCGAAGAAATAAGTACTTCTTTAGGTAACTCTAAAAATTTTTGCGGTATTTTTCCAAGCAGCACAACAGGAAATTCGCTAAGCCCTACTACTTCTTCTACTAAACGATTATCTTCTTTTATAATTAACTCATGAGAATTTGCTAGTTCCAGTAAACCGGTTTTAATTATTGCCTCTCTCTTTGCTCTTTCTAAAATAACATGATTTTCTAAAAGCTTATTTCTATAATCTTCAAAATCTGTTACTTCTAATTTTTTATTATCAGTAAGACGATGCCCATACGTAATATTATTAGCGGTTAAATGCCCAAATTGCATAGGTAATATTTCGCCGTCAAATATGCATAAAATATTTCGCAGAGGTCTAATCCATTTTATTTTGTAATCACCCCAAAACATCGATTTTGCCCAGTTATATTTATTAATAGCCTCTATAATAATCTCCGGCAAAATCTCTTTTATTTCTCTTTCTTCTGTTTTTTTGACAAAGAAATAATATAGCTGATTACTAATTAATTTAGTAGGAAGCTCTAATTTACTAACATTATGAGCTTTACAAAAACCGTTAATAGCGGCTTCCGGAGCTTCTATGCTTGGTCCTTTAATTTCTTCCTCTTTTGGCAAAGTTATCTTTGGCAAATGGGTAGCATACAGCGTTATCCTGCGAGGTCCCGCGAATACTTGTACTTTTGCAAATATTTCGTTTTCTTCAAAAATTTTCGTGAATATATTTAAATAACCCTCTTCAGCATTTTTTTGCATAAAAGCCGGAATTTCTTCGCTAAATAGTTCTAATAATAACTCGCTCACTTGTTCATCTCCAACCATTTTGTACAACAAATTCTAGCTAAATGACGCACTCTTAAAACATAAGAAGCACGCTCAGTGACGCTGATTACTCCAAGTGCATTTAGTTGATTAAATGCATGACTTGCCTTAAGGCATTCATCATAAGCCGGCATAGGTAAATTAGCTTTGATTAATCTCTCACACTGGTCTTCGCTATCCTTGAAGTGTCGCAGTAACATTTCACTATCGGCAAGCTCTAAATTATATTTTGAAAATTGCCATTCAGCTTCGAAATCCACTTCACCGTATTTTAAAGCTTTTTCGCCTACTTGCCCGTTCCAATCAAGCTCTCTTACTTCATCAACACCTTGAATATATAAAGCAAGCCTCTCGAGTCCATAAGTGATTTCACCGGCAACGGGACGGCATTCAACACCACCGATTTGCTGCATATAAGTAAATTGCGATACTTCCATACCGTTACACCATACTTCCCAGCCAAGCCCGGCAGCACCTAAGGTTGGCGACTCCCAATCATCTTCAACAAATCTGATATCATGAATTTTTAAATCTATGCCTAAACATTCTAAGCTTTTAAGATATAACTCTTGAATATTATCCGGAGACGGCTTTAAGATAACTTGAAACTGATAATAATGTTGCATTCTATTAGGATGCATGCCATACCTGCTATCCCCTGGTCTTCTTGATGGCTGAACATATGCAACAGACCAAGGTTTAGTACCAAGGCAGCGAAGTACAGTTGCAGGGTGAAACGTACCGGCTCCAACATGGGCATCGTAAGGCTGCAATATTGCACAGCCATAATCCTGCCAATAATTTTGTAATGTCAGAATAATTTGCTGAAATGATAGTTTTTTCATAGGGTATTATTATTGGGAAAGAAAATTTTGATCAGTTAAAAGGATCAAATATTTTTATATTAAACATATTATAATGTTTAATATTTCTAGTAACTAGTATCATATTACTTTGTTTTGCCTGTGCAGCTATTAAAGCATCGATTGCATTCGTACTATCAATACTCATTAATTCACCCCACTCCTCACATATTTCTTTGTCAATATTAAGAATTCTTTCATTATAATCTATTATTATTCTTTCTAACCATTTTTCTAATTTCAAACTTGCTATTTTATCTTTCTTTGCTAATTTTGATATTCCCTTTCTTATTTCGCCGATAGTAATACAACTTAAGTATAACTGGCTAGAATGAATAATTGAAAACCATGCTGCTACTTGAGAATTGGATTTTTTCTTTTGAATTTCAGATACAACATTAGTATCTAATAAATATTTCATACTTCAAAATCCCTAGCATATCCTTTTGCTCTCTGAATATCCAAATTATCTGTCTTAGGTATGCTCAATAAATATTCTTTGAAATCAGGTTTTTGTTTAGTAAGCTGTTTATAGTCTTTTATACTAATAATTACAACTGCTTCTTCACCCCTTTTTGTAATACATTGAGGGGTACCATGCATTGCAATATCAATAATATTACTTAACTTATTCTTTGCTTCGTGTAACTGCCATTTATTCATATAAAATCCTCATATAGCTAGATTGTCTAGATTATTATAATATAAAGATGCAAAAAAATAAAATATTTTTTTATTAATTTGAGGTCTTAATAATACTCCTTGCCGATCTCGATTTTAGGACGATTGTTTGCTACTCGCCAATCGTTAGTATCACGGAAAGAATAAACACAGCCGCAAAATTCTTGTTTATAAAAGTTCTCTTCTTTTGCAATTTCGTACATTCTGCTAGCACCGCCATCTTTACGCCAATTATAAGTCCAATAGGTCACCCCTTCATAATGAGATGCCGCCCTAGTTCCTGATTCATTAATTTGGTTCATATCTTTCCATCTAGAAATACCAAGCGAGCTAGTTATAACTTTAAAGCCGTTCTCATAAGCATATAAAGCCGTACGCTCGAAACGCATATCAAAACACATTGTACAGCGTATACCTCTCTCAGGCTCAAGCTCCATCCCTTTAGCACGCCTAAACCAATTTTGTGGATCATAATCTACATCGATAAATTCTATATTATGTTTCTCGGCAAATTTAATATTTTCGTTTTTACGAAGCTCATATTCTTTTTTAGGATGAATATTAGGATTATAGAAAAAAAGCATAAACTTAATGCCGGTATCGATCATTTTTTCCATTAAAGGGCCAACACAAGGAGCACAACAACAATGGAGTAAAACCTTGCTTTCACCGTTTGGTATTTCAAAAACTTCGCTCATATTAATTTACTAGATTCTTTTTATAGGTTTCTTTATAGAATTTTAGAATTATAGAAGATAACAAGGCAAGTGCAATTAAATAATATGCAATAGCATAATTGTCTCCGGTAACTTTCGTTAATATCATTGCTAACATTGGAGCAGTACCGCCAAATATAGCAGCTGCAAGGTTGTATGAAAGTGCAACACCGGTAAATCTTATGCTAGTCGGAAATATCTCTACTAAAACCGTTGGAATAGGCCCCATATAGATGCTAATAACTCCAGCAAATATTACTTGAGATATTATAGCTAAAGTAAAATTCATCGACCCTAAGGCTACAAAAATAGGATAGACTGATAAAATTAACAATATAATCCCCCATATTAGTACAGGACGTCGCCCCACCTTATCCGAAACATACGCAGATATAGGAAATACTATCATCATCACGATTAATATTATACTACTAACAATTGTGCTTTGCTGATTAGTATAACCGAGTGTTTGCATAAAATTACCAATAAAAACCGTAGAAGTATAAAAAGGAGCAGTTACGGTAATATACAGACCAAGTGCGATAATTAGTTCTTTTGGGTATTTTGTTAATGTTTCTCGTAAAGGAAAACGTGCTAAACGCCTTGTTCCCTTAGCTTTTTTATAAATAGGACTTTCTGCTAGGTTTTTTCTAATATATAAACCTACGGAGCTAATAAATAAACCGGCAATAAAAGGTATCCTCCAACCCCATTCAAATAGCATATCGGCAGGCATAAAATAAGAAAAACCGGCTGCTGTACCAAGTCCAAGCAGCATACCGCCACACATACTAACAAATGAGCTACTCCCCGCAAGTCCTCGCTGCTCGAACGAAGCATGTTCTACAATATACGAAATACAACCGCTAAATTCCCCTCCTAAAGAAAAACCTTGTATGAGTCTGATAATAGTTAAAATAATAGGAGCGGCAATTCCAATAGTTTTATAACTTGGTAAGAGCCCTATCCCGGCAGTCGGTATTGCCATAGCTATAATACCCATCACCAAAGCAGTACGTCTACCGAATCTATCACCTATATTACCGAAAATAATACCGCCGAGCGGTCGTACTACAAAGCCTGCAGCAAATACCGCAAAAGTTAACGTCTCTTGCATTTCTGGATCCGGAAAAAAATGCTGCCCTATAATATAAGCAAATTGCGCATATAATGCATAATCATACCATTCTAAAGCGTTGCCGATCATGCCGGATATTACTACTTTTCTCATTACGTTATTTTATTGATTTAAAAAAAGATAATAAGAGTAATATTTTATATTCTCAAGTAAAAATAGCTTTATTTCATGCGAATAGCTTTACTTGCGTTGATACCGTAGTCGTCATTGCGAGGAGCGTAGAGATGTGGCAATCTAGAAAAATAATTAAAAAAATTCTGATTTACAGAATTTTTACTGGATTGCTTCGTCGAATTACTGCGTAATTCTTCTCGCAATGACTATACCCTATCTATGTTTTTCATTAACCACTTTCTTAGTTAATTTAACATTGATTTGAGAAGGAGAAACTTTAATATTTTGTTTGATGTTTTTTGTTTTTTCTTGAGACAGAAGACTTTCTTTATCATTTTGTAATGTTTTCATAAACTTATCTATATTGCTTTGTTCTAGTTTTATTGCATTATCATTATTCAAAATTAATCCTCCAATTTTTTCACCAAGTTCAGGTGCATATCTGACGGCAAAAATTGATGCCGGTACAACTATGATAGAAAAAGCCGCTCCTGCAGTCGCAACACTGATTGCTCCGACTAATAAAGCACAAACAGCACCGGCGATTTTTCCAGTTGCTTGTTTAAATATATTACTTTTTTGTGTAAATACTAAAGACATCTCTAATATTTTATTAAATTCTTTCTTTATATAGATGGTTGCTTCATCAATATTATTATATTTCTTCATGGCATACATTACAGAAGCCTTAAATAATTTTTTGTGAGACTCCGCATAATTTATTATTTTATCAAAATTCTTCTCTTTTAAAAGAGTTTTAAATATATTTTTAATTTTTTCTTTTTCGGTACTATTTATTTCATCTCCAAAATAAACTTCTACAAGATTTTCTGCTATTATATCTTGTGATTGCTCTAAAATATTATTCTTATTTTGCTCATTTTCGTCTTCAGAAGTAATCATTATTGCAAATAACTCTAATGCTACGGAAAAATTATCATCGTTAATAACCCGCATACCTAAATAATTTTTGAGTCTAGAAATACATTTATTAATATATTTTTCAGCCTCTGGTTTAGAATTAAGCCTTAGCGTATAATCTATAGCAAGCATATTTGCAATAGTATAGCAAGTAGATTTCATAAGATTATTGACAAAATTATTAACAATATCTTTTTTAAATAAATTAGTATTTACGTTATTAAGTACTATTGCATTATTCATTTTGGTAATTTATTTTGAGGCTAATTCTCTGATATATAATATCAATTTAGCATAAATAAGATTAGGAGCATGATTTACTGAAAGTTTATATATATTCTTAGGTGTTAACACTTCTTCATTACGTACTCGTACAAAAGATATAAGAGTATTAGGAGGCATATAAGAATAAATTTCAGAGAATATTTTTAGAAAAGTCAAAAAATCTGCACATGCATATTTTATATTTATGCTATAATTATTTACATAAATCGATTCACCTTCTCCTTCAATCGCCTGAACATTATTTTTAAAAAATACTGAATGCATAAATACATCTATAGGTTCTACTAAATCATATTTATTGCTTAAGCTTTTTATTTTAGGAATTAGTTCTTGATAATTTAAGCAACTCACACTACTTGGCACGCTTAAATCTACATATTTTTTGTACGATTCTAATATTTCTTCTTTAGAGTTAATGACAGAATAAAGCTTTAAAACTTCCTCTGTTAGATTTTCTTGTAAAACTTGTTTATCAAGAATAGATTTACTGTATTCTTGCTGGAAAATTTTTATTATCCAAATAGTTAAGGAAATAAAGAAGAAATATATAATAAATTGAAAAAATATAAAATTCTTTAAATACATAATATATTTTTCAAACATTATTTCTACCTTGGGTTATTAGTGCCGTTGCATGGTTTATGTCATTCCCGCCTACGCGGGAATGACATGGAATATTACATTTTATTATCAACTATATTAACCGATAAAGGAATTACTACCTTACCGAATATATCAAGTATTTTATCCTTATATATAACATAATCTATCTGCAAATTAGATAATTTATTTTTTGCGTTTGTAATATGATCATCTAGCATCTTTAGAGATTCATCTACCGATAGATTATTAGTATGATATTTAAGTATTAACTTGATTATTAATTGTCTCTTAGAAACTAACAAAATATTATCTATATTTGTTAATTCCCATTTAATTTCTTCTAATTTAAAAGCCGGATTTAAAGTAATTATTAGCCTTTTAAGTAAATCAAACGGCAGTGGTACCGGTGCTTCTAGTAATTTTTCTATTACATATAAATCAGCTAGGCTAGTAGTATTTTTAATATAAGGATATTTATATTTGATATCATCATATTCTTGATTTGTTGCATAATATTTTTCATTAATAGAGTTTATGTCTTTGTAATTTTGTTTTGTATTATATTTGATAATACCAACCACTAATATTAATATTATAAGTAATGCACTATATAATTTAAATGTCAGATCCTTTATAGTAACTAGTTTTTTTATTGATTTTAAATTATTATTATAAGCGGGAAAACTCTTATATTCTAGAAACAGTCTACTAATATTCGTATCTATAAATCTTTCTTTTTCTAGAGTTTGCTTATTTAGTATATTATCAACCGGTATAAAGATTACAGGGCATTCTTCAAAGTTTGTTGATTCTAATAAAGATTTTAACTCTTCATCTACTATAAGAATTATACAGGCTCTTTGGTCAAGATTACTTATATAGTTTTTAAATAATATCAAACAATCATTAATTTCTTGTTCTATAATACCTTGAACATAGCCGGTTGTTTTATCAAATGGATACTCAAGATTTCTAATTGTTATTATATTATTTTTATGTTTGATAATAAATTTTATACCGCTAGCTTGTGATGCATATACACAAATTTGAAAATAATCGTTATATTTATCATTTTCTATATTCTGCACTATTTTATTTATAATAACTTTTAGCTCTAACGTTAAAAAGTAAATTCCTTTTAAATCAAGAGATCTTTTATCTATAATGCATGAAATTATATCACTTAAAGGTGTTTCAAATGGACACGACATAATTAAAGTCGACCAAATTTCACTTGGGGTAGTAGTAATTTCGTAAACACAATGTGCTATAATGTCTTCTTTATTAAAACCTTCAATAAATTGTTCAATAGGATCAAGTTTAACTATTGACTGTAATATAGGTATTTGATCGTGCCGTGTTTTACATTCACTGCCGTCAAGTAAAAAATAAATATCGCTTTTTGGAAATTTACTAAAAAAGTTTTTATAAGGATTTAAGTCTATCTGTTCCCGAGTAGGGATAAATAATTTATCTAATAATTTATTATCGAGAAAAGTACTAAGAAATACACCTTTATTACCTAGTAACACCACAATCTTTTTTCTTTTGAAAGAAAATATTTTTAATTTTGTAGCAAATTGAACAAAATGTAATTTGATCGAATCAAAAATATTTTTCATAAATAAATTTATTTTAATCATAATTCAGTGTATTTTACTATACTGGACGTCATTTCTGCGTGGATACTCGAACCGTCATTGCGAACGACTGATAAGGAGCGTGGCAATCTCAGGACTTTGGCACGATATTGCGTACGTACAATTACTACGTAATTTTCCTCGCCATGACGAAAAATGATCCTCTCCGGAATGACATAACATTAAATAATATATCTTACCATGACTAAATTTACCACCGAAGAAGTTAGAAGTAAATTTATAACTTACTTTAAAGCAAATAATCATACACATGTACCGGCCAGCTCGTTAATTCCACACAATGACCCTAGCTTAATGTTTGTTAATTCCGGAATGGTACAATTTAAAAATGTTTTTACCGGACAAGAAAAAAGACCTTATAACAAAGCGGTAACTAGTCAAAAGTCTCTTAGAGCCGGCGGCAAGCATAATGACCTTGAGAATGTCGGTTATACAGCAAGACATCATACCTTTTTTGAAATGCTAGGTAATTTTTCATTCGGTGACTATTTTAAAGAACAAGCCATATATTACGCTTGGAATTTATTGACTAAAGAATTTGAACTCCCAAAAGACAAGCTTTATGCAACAATTTATCATACTGATGACGAAGCAGCTGCTTATTGGAAAAAAATAGCAGGTTTTGGGGATGATCGCATCATAAAGATCAAAACAAACGATAATTTTTGGTCAATGGGTGATACTGGCCCTTGCGGTCCTTGTTCCGAAATTTTTTACGACCACGGTGAACAAATATATGGCGGACTTCCTGGTACTAAAGATGAAGACGGTGATAGATTTATTGAGATTTGGAATATGGTATTTATGCAATATGAACAAATCGATAAAGATACTAGCATAGAATTATCGCAAAAATCTATCGATACCGGTATGGGTCTTGAGCGTATGACGGCAGTATTACAGCATGTTAACAACAATTATGATATAGATTTATTTCAGGAAATAATTAATTTTACCGAAAATATAGTAAAAGTGAAAGTAGAGGGAGAAGCTAAATTTTCTTACCGAGTTATTGCCGACCACTTACGAGCAAGTAGCTTTTTAATAGCTGACGGCGTTATTCCTTCAAATGAGGGGCGTGGTTACGTACTTCGCCGCATTATGCGAAGATCCATGAGGCATGCTCATATGCTTGGGTCAAAAGAACCGTTAATGTATAAATTACTGCCAAAACTTGTTGATTTAATGGGGAATGTTTATCCTGAACTTAAAAGAGCAGAAAGCTTTATAAGCAGTATCTTAGAACAAGAAGAAATTAGATTTAAAGCTACATTAGAACGTGGTCTCAAACTTCTTACCGAAGAAACAGAAACGCTAACAAAAGGTAATGAATTATCAGGAGAAGTAGCATTTAAACTATACGATACTTACGGCTTTCCGCTTGATTTAACCGAGGATATTCTAAAAAACCGTGATATTGCCGTTGATCACAAAGGGTTTGAAGAGCAAATGCTTATGCAAAAAGAACGTGCTAGAAAATCTTGGCTTGGCTCCGGTGAATCAAAAACCGATCAGTTGTGGTTTGATATCAAAGAGCAACATGGTAGCACGGAATTTTTAGGATATACACTTAATGAAGCAAAATGTAAAATAATTGCATTAATCAAAAATAATAATTTAGTTAATGATATAAAAGAAATAGATACACAATTCCTACTAATCAGCAACCAAACTCCTTTCTACGGTGAATCAGGCGGTCAAATAGGTGACATCGGAACGATATTTGCAAAAGATTCTGAAGTAGAAGTAATAGATACTTTAAAATATTTAGGTTCTATTATAGTCCACAAATGTATTTTGAAAAAGGGACAGATTAACGTAGGCGAGAATGCTAATTTTAGTATAGACATAAGATATAGGCAAAATTTAAGAATTCATCACTCGGCAACGCATATATTACATGCAGTACTGCATGAGGTACTTGGGAAACATGTTACTCAAAAAGGTTCGTTAGTCGCTCCGACTTATTTACGCTTTGATATTAGCCATTCTAAAGCTGTGACTAATGAAGAAATCACTTTAATCGAAGATAAGGTAAATGAGATTATTAGAGATAATCATGAAGTAACTACTACATTAATGGCAACTGAAGATGCAGTTAAACAAGGAGCTATGGCACTTTTTGGCGAGAAATACGACTCTGAAGTAAGAGTAGTTAAGATGGGTGAGACTTCTTTAGAATTATGCGGCGGTACGCATGTCAGACGTACCGGTGACATCGGTTGCTTTAAAATCACAAGCGAAAGTGCTATAGCAGCAGGTGTTCGTAGAATTGAAGCAGTTTGCGGTGAATTCGTAATTACATTAATGAGAGAAAAGGATAGTTTACTTAAATCGATAGAAAGCAGTTTCAAAACTAATAAAAATGAACTTATTACTAAGGTTAATAATATCTTAGAACGTAACAAGGCAGTTGAGAAAGAGTTAGAAAAAACTCATTTAGCTAGTTTAGATTTAAGTATAGAGCAAATTGAAAAGCAAGCTGCACAAATAACAGGAATAAAACTATTATATAAAAAAGTAGGAAATATAGACAATAAAATATTACGTCAAGCTGCCGAAAATTTAACAAAAAAAGTAGAAGATTTGATAATGGTATATATTGCCGAGGGAATTGGTAAATTATCTATTACGGTTGCGGTGAGTAAAGCTATAACAGACAAATACAATGCAGATATAATTGCAAAAAAACTTTCTTTATTCTTAGGTGGCAGCGGCGGAGGTGGACAAGCAAGCCTTGCTCAAGCCGGTGGAAATGATATAGGTAAGCTAACTAACATCCATGAAAAATTATACAGTTTATTGACAGTGTCGTAGTGTACTAATTTAGGACGTCATTACGAGTGTGCTTTGTAGATGGATACCCAGTTGTCATTGTGAGCAACCGTAGTACTTGCGTGGCAATCTCGTCAAATATCCTGAGATTGCTTCGTCAATTACTTCGTAATTTCCTCGTAATGACAAGGTGGTATCCACATAATAATGCCTATACAGGGAGACATTGTAATGACAAAATTTATGGTTGTTAATACGCTGCTTTCACAAAATAAAGACCGGAGGCGGGAGCAGTAGGACCAGCGGCTTTTCTATCTTTGGCTTCTAAAACATCTTTAATTTGTTCTGCCTGCCAAATATTTTTACCAACAAGTACTAAACTGCCAACAATATTACGTACCATATGATGCAAAAATGACGGGGCTGAAAGATATAATTTTATTTCTTCGTCTTCTTTAATAATATTAAGTTCAGTTAAAGTTTTAATCGCTGATTTTGATTGACATGAGCTAGCCCTAAATGAAGTAAAATCATGTTTGCCTAATAGATAGGCGGCAGCTTGTTGCATAGCCGGAACATCTAAAGGTGAACTAATCCACCATGCTCTATTTAAATCAATTACCGATGGATAAGGTCTATTAATAATTCTATATATATAATAACGAGAGGTAGCCGAAAACCTAGCATGAAAATTATTGGGGGCTAATTCACAATTCCATACTCCTACGGCATACGGTCTTGCAAAATAGTTGATAGCTGTAATAATTTTGTGAGGTTCTAAATATTTTGAAAGATCAAAATGTGCTACTTGACCTATAGCATGAACACCGGAATCTGTCCTTCCTGACCCAAACAATATCACCTGTTCACCGGAAAATTTATAAATCGCTTCTTCTAATATCTGCTGTACCGACATTACTCCTGCTTGTCTTTGCCAACCTGCAAGATCCGTGCCTAAATATTCAATGGTAATTTTATATCGATACATAATAGCCCACTGTCATCCCGTGGCTTGACCACGGGATCTTGTATCACAGCCCGTATCCTGAGATCCCAAATCACGGGATGACAGTATAAGTATTATCATGCTTCTAGTAAATCCGATGGATTACCGTCACCACGCTTTCCTCCGCTTCTAAAGCTATTAAGTTTTTTGGATCTAATAGGATGTTGTAACTTTCTTAAAGCTTTTGACTCGATTTGTCTTATACGTTCTCTAGTTACTTTAAATTGCTGCCCTACTTCTTCTAATGTATGGTCAGTATTCATACCTATACCGAAACGCATTCTAAGCACTCTTTCTTCACGAGGCGTAAGGGTTGCAAGTACTCTAGTGGTAACTTCTCGTAAATTTGACTGAATTGCCGCATCAATCGGTGCTACTGCATTCTTATCTTCGATAAAATCGCCTAATTGACCGCCGTCACTATCATCACCTACGGGATTCTCAAGACTTATAGGTTCTTTAGCTATTTTCATGACTTTACGCACTTTATCAAGCGGCATTGAAAGACGGTTAGCGATTTCCGTTGCTGTTGGTTCGTATCCGAGTTCATTAAGCATTTGTCTTGAAGTACGTAGTATCTTATTAATTGTTTCAATCATATGCACAGGAATACGTATAGTCCTTGCTTGATCGGCAATAGCTCTTGTTATAGCTTGTCTAATCCACCACGTAGCATAGGTAGAGAATTTATAACCACGGCGATATTCAAATTTATCCACCGCTTTCATAAGTCCTATATTACCTTCTTGAATTAAATCTAAAAACTGCAATCCTCTATTAGCGTATTTTTTAGCGATAGATATAACTAAACGTAAATTCGCTTCTATCATATCTTTTTTTGCTTGTAGCGTTTGTCTCTCGCTTTTTTGTATAGTATTCACTAGTTTTTTAAAATCATTAACTAAAAGACCGGTTTTAGATTCTATAACCGATAATTCAGCAATCATTTGATCTATATAATCCGATTCTTTAGTCATTAACTCTTTCCAAGCAACTTTTTTATTTTTCAGCATTTTTTCTTTCCATGCTGCATTGATAACCGATCCTATATATTCATCAAGGAAATTTTGGCGAGTTACTCCATATTTTTCAGCAAGTTTTAAAAAAGCTGTTTCTTTATTAATTAAATCACGATTTATTCCATACATCTTACCTAAAATTTCTTCCGTTCTTTTAGAATTAAAATGTATTTCCGAAACTTCATTTATTAATAATTCCAAATTATTATATTTTTTGCTATTTTGTAAAACCTTCGGCTCAAAAGATTTCTCATAACATTTTTTAGCTTCAATGAGTAGCTCTTCGCAGATAAAAGCAATCTTTTTCATACGCTCTATAATATTAGGTAATATCTGCGTTTCTACTCTAGACATAGATAAGTGATTATCCTCATGCTCTTCTCCTTCGGTCTCACTACTATGTTCTTCATCATTTTCGGGTGTTTCGTCATGTAACATGTTAGCTTCTAAATCTATCAGATCACGTAGTAACATTTTTTCATTAACTAAATCTTCATACCATACTATAAAACAACGCATAGCAATAGGACTTCTACATAAGGAAGCAGTCATTGTTTTATGTCCTTCCTCAATCCTTTTTGCTATTTCTACTTCATGTTCACGAGTTAAAAGATCGACTCCCCCCATATCCTTAAGATATAATCTTACAGGATCATCGGTAGTACCTATATTTTCTTCTTCTACCTCATCCTCAGGTTCATTATCAACATTGGTAGATAGCTTAAATTCTTCATCCATTCCGATATCAAGCTTAATTTCATCATCTTCATTAGATTCTAAAATATCTACTCCTGCATCGGAAAATTTTAATATAGCTTCCTCTAATTGTCTTATTGAAGGATTTTTATTAAGAGGAAGAGCGTTGTTTATATCATCATAAGTGACCGGTATCTTTTTAGATTTAGCTTTTTTAAGTAAACTATCTATTTTATCTAGATCATTGTCTATATTGCTATTGCTCATTAAATACCTATATGCTTTTTTCTTTTAAAAGAAGTTTGAAATAATTAAGTTATCGTGTGATTAATAAAAGATTCGTTTAAAACTTGCAGTTCATTTGCAATCTTCAGAATTTCTTTTTTATATAGTAAAACTTTTTCAAAGTCGTGATTGTCAATACTGTTTATGGTAATAGCGTATTCTTGTTGTAAATTTATTAGATAATATTTCTTATGTAGCCACTGCCATAATAAATCCAGTCTGATATTATTTTTATTAAATGAGATATCTAAAAACAAATTATCCGTTTTTGATAATAATAAAAAAATATCAAAAAAGCTAGTTTTTTCCACAATTGCAGTAATTTCACTTGCTTCTACGTTATTATCTATAATCTCGTTTAAATACCAATTACGGAATTCTTCAAGCGATTTATTATTAAAATTTAAATTTAAGATGAAATCTCTAATATCTTTTTCTTCAAGTATTATAGGAAATTTAACCAACAAAGCACAAAAAGCGTATTCTAGTATTTCAAGCTCCGAATAGCCGTGACTTGAAATTATAGGAGCCAAATTTGAGTTTTTAGTTGTAGCTTTCTTCTGCGTTGTAACTAAATTTTGCCATATTTGATCTTTAAAAAACCTGTAATAACTTGCTTTTAAATCACTATCCGATATTTTGCTGCAATAATTTTTTAAAATTTTTTCTAAATTAGCTTTTTCTTCCGCAGTTTTAAAACTCTTGCCGCTATACTCAATATGCCAAATCATTTCTGATAAGCTTATTCTTTTATCTATAAGCTTTGCAAAAAAATCAGCACCGTTTTTATTTACTGCATCGTCGGGATCAAGTCCGTTTGGTAATCTAATAAAAGAAATTTTCTTTTCACTATTAATAAGCGGTAACGCTAAGTTAATAGTTCTTATGCTAGCTTTTATGCCTGCATTATCTCCGTCAAGACATAATATAATTTCATCGCCAGCACGCCATAATTTATGTAAGTGATTCTCGGTAACGCTAGTACCGAGACTCGCAACAGTTTCACTAAAACCTGCTTGATGTAGTGCTATAACATCAAAATAACCTTCTACTAAAATCGAATGATTTTTTTTATAGCTACTGCTTATCGCTTTATGCTCACCGTATAGAGTTTCACTTTTTTGAAATACTGTAGTTTCAGGTGAATTTAAGTATTTAGGCAGCCCCTCCCCTAGTACTCTACCGCCAAAGCCTACAATTTTATTGTAAATATTTCTAATTGGAATAGTAATACGGTTAGAAAATAAATTATATATTTCACCGTTTTCTCGCTTACCGATTAGCCCTGCTTTACCAAGCTTTATAATATCTATATTTTTATCGTGAAAAAATTTTTCAAATTTATTATTCTTCGGGGCAAAGCCTATTGAAAACTCTTTTACTGTTTCTTCGGTAATACCCCTTTCGTGTAGATAATGTAATATTTCAGGTGTTAATTGTGTCCTGAAAAACTTATTGGCGAGTTCTAAAATATTTAGAATTTCATCGGATTCTTCATAAAATTCTTTCTGTTTTGCAGTTAATTTCGGTATCTCTATACCGTAATCGATCGCAAGCTTTATAGCAGACTCATTATAAGATAAACCGCTAATATTAGAAGTAAATTTTATAACGTCACCGGCTGCTTTACAACCAAAACAATAGAAAAATCTCTTACTATTACTAACCGTAAAAGATGGGGTCTTTTCTTGATGGAAGGGACATAAACCTACATAGTTACCGGATTTTCTAGTTAAAGCTACTTTTTGCCGCACTACATCCGATATGTTAATACGGTTTCTTAAGAACTCATAAAATTCCGGTGCAACTCTCATTATATTATAATATGTAGGAAAGAATAGCTGTAGAAAGACAATAAGAAAGCGGTATAGACAAATTATCGTTAATTCTTAAATCTTTTGAATAAAATTCAGCTACTGTAGCCCCTATGCAACTTATAATAATAATAATAAAACTTGTATTATATCCTAAATAGAAATACACTAATATACTTATAAAAATTGCAGAAGCTAAAAAGGTAATAGAACCGGCTATAGATTTACCGTTACCTAAGCTATTTCCTATTTTAACGCCGACAAGAGCCGCTAAACAATCTGAAATAATTAAAATCAACCACGAACAAATCACTAAATTTTTAGGGAAAAGAAGAGCAGTTAAGAAAAAACCGAGCATCATAAAGCTAACGCCGCTTAAAGCAAAAGAACCGTTATTTTCTTCAAGCCTTATAACTTTTGAAAAAAATCTAGTTACAAATTCGCTAATTTTTGCATTATTATGACGTGATACATCTAAATATAATGTAATAGCCGTTATTATAAATAATAATAACGTAATAGCGGTTCTTGGAATAAATAAATAAAGCAGCGGAAATATTATAGCCGATAGGTGGAAAATTTTACGCTTTTTCTCAAAGTCAAAATCTTTAATTTCCATAAGATTACTAATTTGTTGCTATTGTTATATGAGAAATAATGCCAACATCATTGCGAGCAGTATTCAATGTCATGCCTGCGAAAGCAGGAATGACATAACAGAATCCGCTTAGACAAAGACCACTTGCAATGACGATATTTAGGCAATGCCAAATAATTAAAAAGGCTTATTTGACAAATTTCACTATTACAAATATACTTGCTGAAATCTATATTATTGAAAATAGTATACTAAAATTACTAAATCTATACAATATAATTATGAATACAAAATTTCCTATCACCGCTAAAGGTTTTGAAAAATTAGAACATGAGCTTAAACATTTAAAACATGTAGAACGTAAAAAAATTAGTGCAGATATAGCCGAAGCACGAGAACACGGCGATTTATCCGAGAATGCGGAATATGAAGCGGCACGTGAGAAACAAGCATTTATAGAAGGGCGTATTAAAGAGCTTGAAGATATGACGGCAAGAGCGGAAATTATTGATATTGGTAAATTATCGGGAGATAACATAAAATTCGGGGCTACGGTTACTTTGATCGACGACGATACTGAAGAAGAAGTAACATATATTATTGTAGGAGAATATGAAGCCGATATAACTAGAAAAAGAGTTTCAATCGCTTCTCCTATAGCAAAAGCTTTGATTGGAAAATCGGTAGGTGATTTTGTAGAAGTTACAACACCGAAAGGATCTAAATCATACGAAGTAGTTACCGTTGAATATAAAGAACTAGAACTTTAATTTGATTTTTTTGTCACTATAAATGTTAACCGTATGGCTTGTTATGTCATTCCCGCCTACGCAGGAACGACATCGAGTAGGTTTTTCGATCCATACCAACAACCCCCTGCTCCTTGCAATGACGATTTGGGTATCAACAACGCAGGTATGACGTTATTAATTACTTCTTCTTAAACATCTCGAGCATTCTTTTTGTTACTATAAATCCGCCGAAGATATTTATAGAAGCAAGCAGCGTTGCAAAATACCCTAGTAGACCGGGAAACCCAAAAGCAGAGCTACTTGCAGCAATCATAGAACTAAGAACTATAATACCTGAAATAGCGTTAGTAATAGACATAAGCGGAGTATGGAGTGCAGACGTTACTTTCCACACAACATAATAGCCCACAAAAGAAGCTAATACAAAAATAGTTATAGCAAATACTAGCGGATCTATAGTACTTGTGTTTGTTTGCCAACTAGTATCTATTACCAAATCTTTTAATTTATCTGATAATTCTTGGGTATTATGGGCAATTTCAGCAGCCTGTTTAGCCATCGTTGGTAATTGATTCATATATTTAATTTCTCACTCACAATTTTTCCGTCTTTAGTAATCAACATCTCACGTACTAACGCATCATCCATATTAAACTTACCGTCTTGCAATGCATAGGTTAGAAAATTATACAAATTCTTAGCATATAATTTTGAGCTGTCGGTAGCAATTTTAGTAGCAAGGTTTGATAAACCTATTATGGTAACTCCGTGCTTAGTAACGATCTTATCCGGTTCTGAATCTTCCACGTTCCCGCCTGTACTAGTCGCTATATCAACAATCACTGAGCCGCGCTTCATAGATTCTAGCATTTTTTCCGTAACAAGCAGAGGTGCTTTTTTTCCCGGAATTTGTGCAGTAGTAATCACTATATCATATCCTTTAATAATTTTTGCTAAAAACTCTTCTTGTTTAGCTTTATAATCTTCCGAACTCTCGTGAGCATAGCCTGATTTATCTTGTAAATCCTCCTGTAATTCCGGTGAAACAAACTTAGCTCCTAAGCTTTCTACCTGCTCTTTGGTAGCAGCTCTTACGTCATATCCTGCAACAATGCTACCAAGCCTTTTTGCCGTTGCAATAGCTTGAAGACCGGCAACACCGATACCAAGCACTAAAGTTTTACACGGTGAAATCGTCCCTGCTGCCGTCATCATCATAGGAAAAGCCCTTGTATAATGATAACTTGCTTCAATTACCGCTCTATAGCCTACTAAGTTATTTTGAGAAGATAAAGCGTCCATATTTTGAGCTTTAGTAATTCTCGGCACAAACTCCATAGCAAAAGTCGTAAGGTTTTTTTTAGCTGCCGCTTTTATATATTCATGATTTAAATAAGGCGATAATAATCCTACAATAATTGCTCCTTTTTTTGCAAATTCAAGCTCACTATATTTATCCGTAACGGATGAAGGTTGCACCTTTAATATAATATCAGCATCAGAAATAATTTCGAGTGGTACCGAAGATATTTTAGCACCTAGAGCAACATATTCTTCATCAAGAAAACCGGCATGAAGCCCTATATCTTTTTCTACCATAACCGTATAGCCTTTTTTGACTAGCAATCCTGCTACTTCAGGAGTTATTACGGCTCGTGTTTCATGCTTGGCTTTTTCTTTTAAAGCAACGATTTTCATAAATACTACATAAATACTAATTATATTTTGCATTAACTGAATACATAAGGTATTTTAAACATAATTTAAAATATAAAACAACGAAAATGAAAAAAATATTTTTTCTAATCATTATTTATCTTTTTGTGAATTCAAGCTTAGCATCTGGGACAGATGATAAAACAGCTATTTCGGAGCTAAAAACTTATCTACGTAAGATAAAATCGGTTGCGATAGATTTTACTCAAGAAGATTCGTACGGTAAAATAGTTAAAGGAAAATTACTGATCCATAAACCTTATAATTTTAGATGTAATTATTATCCTCCTTTCCCTTTAGTTATAATAGGTACTAAAAATTTCGTATCGATGTATGATTATGATATGGAGCAAGTAAGCCGTATTAATAGAAGCGAAAATACATTTAATTTTTTATTAGAAGATAATGAGCATTTTGACAAGGATTTTGTTTTTGAAGCGGTAATTAACGCAAGAAATATTTCTAAAATTACTATCTATCATACTCTAACGGAAAAACGTAGTGAAATTACTTTTAATAAAGCTACTCAACAAATTGAAGCATTAAAAATATTTGAAGATAATAATATAGTCACTATTACTTTTGATAAAATAGCTAAAGTACAAAAATTTTCCGATGATTTGTTTAAAATAAAAAACCCTGAAATATTCGGTCCTCCTAAAAGATTAACAAAATCGGAAATAGAAAAAAAATATATTGTTTCTTGAAAATAAACAGGTTATGTTAATTATGCTAGTAGTGGGCATTGTACCTGTTTAGTCGGTCAGGTCTGAAAGGAAGCAGCCAGAGTGGGATTCGATGGGTCATTACTAGCATTATTCTAATTTTGATGTCATTTCTACAGCAAGGCGGCTCGTTTTATGTCATTCCCGCGAAAGCAGGAATTCTCAGTAAAACATATACAAATAAATTTTTTATAAAGTCTTATAACTATCGTGCTAGATATAAATTCATCAAATCAATATATTCCTTTTGCAAGGAAATATCGTCCTAGTAACTTTGCCGAGCTTCAGGGGCAAGAGGTATTAGTCAAAGTTTTAAGCTATACTATTTTAAACGATAGGCTCGCCGGAGGCTATCTTTTAACAGGTATTAGAGGAGTCGGTAAAACTACTTCCGCCCGAATTATTGCTAAAGCCGTCAACTGTTCTGCTTTAATTACCGAAAATACGACTATTAAAACATGCGAGGAATGTACGAATTGCATCAGCTTTAATAATCATAATCACCCTGATATAATCGAAATTGATGCGGCAAGTAAAACTAGCGTAGATGACATACGTAGAATTATAGAATCCGCCGAGTATAAGCCCCTACAAGGTAAGCATAAAATCTTCATTATTGATGAGGTGCATATGCTCTCTAAAGGGGCATTTAATGCACTTCTTAAGACACTGGAAGAACCACCACCTCATATAATATTTATCTTTGCAACAACAGAAGTACAAAAGATACCTGCAACTATTATCTCAAGATGTCAACGTTATGATTTAAGGCGGTTGAGTTTTGAAGAGATTTTTAAGCTACTTGAATATATAACTAAGCAAGAAAATTTAAAAACCGATATAGAAGCACTAAGAATTATAGCTTACAAATCGGAAGGGTCGGCACGTGATGCAGTCTCTATTTTAGATCAAGCAGCTAGTATGTCGGTGAAATCTGACAATATAATTAGTCCTCAAGTAATTAATCAAATGCTTGGGCTTGTCGATAGTTCGGTTATAATAGAATTTGTCGAATGTATTATCCACAGAGAGACGGAAAAAGCTATAAATTTAATAAATAAACTTTACGGTTCTTCGGTTAATCTTGAGATTTTTATAGAATCGGCATCAGATTTTATTGCTTATCTTAATAAAGTAAAAATGTTACCTAATTATAGTTTGCCTATATATGAATCATTTAATGATAGAACTAAAAACATATTAGATAAAACCAGCTTGCCGCACTTATCAATCTTATGGCAAATATATAATAAGGGAGTAGGGGAAATAAAAATTTCCTATAACCAACTAACAGAAACGGAAATGTTAGTTATAAAATCTATATATTCGACGTCGCTACCCTTGCTTACAGATTTTGATGGTAATAATCAAAAATTAAATCAATCAATTAATCCGGAAATAAAAAAAAATTTGAAATTGTAGATTTTCTTGAATATTTATATAAAAATAATGAGATAGATATATATTATTTCCTGCTCAATCATACGGAACTTAAAAATCTCAGTAATAATAGATTAGAGTTCGTAAGTCTTGAAGTTACAAGCAAAATAAAAAGACAAATAGACGATTTGTTAGCTGCTTTTACTAATGAAAAGTTTGAGATAGTAATAATAAAAGAGCAGAACAAGCAAACCTTAAAGAATCAGTTAATTGGTAAGATTGAAGCAAGTAACGATTTTGGTTTAATTAAAAAACATTTCCCAAATATAACAATTTCGGATATTTTACTTAAAAGCTAAAAATATATAGGATAGAATTATGGTAAATTTTAATCAGTTTTTAAAGCAAGCCCAATCAATGCAAAAGAAAATGCAAGAAGCTCAAGAGCAAATGGCAAATGCAAGATATACCGGTAAAGCCGGTGGCGGACTTGTTGAGGTTATTGCAACCGGTAAAGGCGAAGTTGAAAAGATTTCAATTGATGAATCTTTATTAAAAGCAGAAGAAAAAGAAATGCTTGAGGATTTAATTAAAGTTGCCTTTAATGATGCTCAACAAAAATGTGATGAAGATTCTCAAAATTCTTTATCAGGAGCTTTAAACGGTATGAGATTACCACCAGGCTTTAAAATGCCGTTTTAATACGGCTCTTATGTCATTCTTGCAAAGATCGTGTTGAGTGGATACAAGTCGTCATTGCACGCGAACGTTAGTGAGCGTGGCAATCTCAGGAATTCTTCCCAAGATTGCTTCGTCAAATTACTTCGTAATTTTCCTCGCAATGACGGAAAAACTGCTCCACGCAACAACGTCTTTAGTCGCTTAAGCTCATGACGATTTGGTATCCATATTTATTCACAAAATATCATCACAATAAGATGTATTATCCCCAACATCTCGTTAAGCTCTGTTTGCACTATCTCAGGCAAAACTTTAAGTTTCTCTTTTAATATTTGATATTCTTCATTGTTGTCATCATTATATATTTCTTTATATTTCAATAGCATTTTATCCCTATTTTATCCTTAAGAGAAGGGATAATCATATCATTTAGTTTATCTAATTTTTGCTCTTCTGTTAGCTCTTTTTTACCGGTTTCTAAAAAATTTTTCAAATTACAAGCATCTTGTAGATAAAGTTTAACAACATCAATATTATAATCTTATTATTGACAAGTTCTTTGATCTTCTTAATGTCTTCATTGTAAATAGCATTAAACAAATTGATTTCGTCATATTTAGATTTATACACAAAACCCCTTTTATTTAAAAAGGCATGTTAGCACTTTTTGATATAAAGGTCAGGAAATAATTAATAATTTAACTATTTCTTAATAAAAAGGAAATTTGTAAAAAATAGACATCTTTCCAAAGCAGTTTATAGAGAGGAATTTAAAGGATACACGGAAGCACTTGCCGCTGCAGCATATATAGACATACGTGAAGATTAGGGATTAGGATCGACGTACAAATTGCCTTTAGAAGCAAGTTATGCAAGAAGTTTAATAATTCAAGATCAATAAATCCTTATCAATCCTGAAACCTTTGAAACGCTCAAGTAGCGACATACCAAGAAGCGAAATATCAAGGTCACCAAGACCTACATGTCCTTTGATGTTCTTAAATTCCGTACCGATTACTACACTATTTAAGGTTATAGGGGCGGCTTTATTTTCGCCGTTAGCTGTTAGATAAGTTCTAGTATATTTTAATTTAGTTAAGTCAAAGCCTAATTTTTGAGCATCTTCTTTAGTTAAAGCTATATCACTTGCCCCTGTATCTACCATAAATTTTATTTTAACGTTATTTACAAAAGCATTGATATAAAAATGCCCGTCTCTGCTACGGGCTATAATAATTTCTCCGACTTCAGTAGACCATTTATATGATGGAATTAAAGCAGACATTACTCTATGATAAGCGTAGTTCAACTCAAACCTAAAAGCATAACCGGTTATTATAACTAAGAAAATTACTGCCCACATTGCTAATTGCAAACAAAATCTGCGTATTTCATTTTGGCTAATAGTACTGTAAATTATACTAAATAATATTAATAATGACGCACAAAAACTCCCTATATTTTGTGGCGCTTTAAAAAATTTTGGATAATGTTGATTGATATATTTGTATAATAAACCGGTTACAATTACGGTGCTACAAACGATAAAAATAAGTTTTATGAGTTTTTTATTCATATAATATACTACAAGTAAATAAAGAATAGGTATACGAAGTTCTATCTGAGTATATAAATTTTAATCTATATAATCAAACCAAAGTCTCAGCCCATTTTTAAGTGGAAAACTACCTTCTTGGTTCACTAGAATAATAATTCCAAGTTCTTCTGACGGTATAAAGCCAATAAAAGAATTAATACCGTTAATTATATAGCCTAAGTAAATTAAATCCTTATTTGAGCATCCTTTTACTTTAAGAATACGCTATCCAAGAGCATAATATGACTCAATCATTTTTTTTGATCAATAGGCCAAATCGGTTACCATTTAAATCCAAAAACATCTTTGATTTTACTATTTTACACATACGATCTAAAGTACTTTTAGCAATAAGATTCGGTTTATAACCAAAACTAAGTGTGAATATTTCAATCATTCCATCTATCGATGCAAAAATACCGACGCAGGTACCGTCTTTGGGTAATAAGGCGGAAACGGCAGCAATGTTATTACCTCCTGTCCGTCTATTATTGCTTTAGAATGCGGATAAGCAAGTTGTACATTCGGCCCTAGCGGTAATATTTGTATATCTTGCGTTTTAAGCGTTGTACGCACATTATCTAGCAGCATTTAAACTTGATTTTTTACAATTTAAAGCTTCTTCAAGTAAACTAAAAACCGATGCTAAAGAAAATAAAGTTTTATCCATAAATAACTCCACTATTACCTTTCTGATTTCCAAACGTTGTTTTATAAATAACTTCACCTTTGTATAAAATTGCAATTACTCCTCCTTGTAATTCAAGCTTTTTAGTTTTTGCGGTCATTATACTCATGTCTATGCCAAAACTGTACGATGTGATAATAGTAACATTATACTAAAAAATAGGATAAGCTTTTTATTCATATGACGATACTATTTATTGATTCTATGTCATTCCTGCGAAAGCAGGAATCCAGCTTTCTAAACAAATTATATACTAACTAACCGCTATTGCCTTTTCGTTATCTTTTAATCTAATAGTAGCAAGCTCTAATAAATATTTATCATCTAAAGCTTCAATAATTTGCTCATATAATTCAGCTGGAATTAGATAAGCAGTCGGTTTATTATGATTTAATAAGGCAACAGGCTCACCACTTGCCTTATCCAATAATGCAGTAGGGCTAGGGCTTTTTTTAAATTCTGATATACTAACTGCTAGATTTGCATAAATATGTTCCATTATTGACTCCAAGTAAACGAAGAAAGTTATACGAAGATCAACTTGGAAAAGAGCAAGGAGTCTACAAGACTAGGAGCGGAGCGTATCCTTAATACGTGGCTACCTGCGAACTTATTTAGACGACGTAGCCAGTTTTTAAGTTCATTAAGGATACCTATAATTAATACTAATTATAGGCTATCACCGATATTCTCTAAAAACAACCTAGCTCGATGCGATGCCGTTTTATTAAAAAAATCCTCGGCAGGCTGATTTGCTAAAATCTGTCCTTGATCCATAAAAATAACACGATCCGCTATTAATTTTGCAAACTTCAAATGGTGCGTGACCACTACCATGCTCATTTGATCTTTTAATAAATTTATATTCTCTATAACATCTTTAATATTTTCAGGATCGAGTGCCGAAGTCGGTTCGTCAAATAACAAAATTTTCGGCTTCATCATTAAAGCCCTTGCTATTGCGGTGCGTTGCTTTTGCCCTCCTGATAGGCTTGCCGGATATGAGTCAAATTTTTGCGTTAGCTTAAATTTTGCAAGCAATTCCTTTGCCATAGAAATTGCCTGTTCTTTTGGCAAATTTAAAACATTTACCGGCGTATAGATTAGGTTTTCTCCTACCGTTAAATGCGGGAATAGATTAAAATTTTGAAAAACCATACCAACTTTTAAAAGAAGCTTTCTTCTATCTTTAAGCAGTAGCTTCTTCCCGTCTACCAAAAAAGTACCGCTACTTGGTTCTTCTAAATTATTTAAAATTCTAAGCAGAGTAGTTTTACCGCTTCCCGAAGGACCGATTATTACAGTAGTTTCCTTAGTAGTAAAACTTAAATCAATATTCTTAATTGCGTAATTCTTGCCATAACGCTTACAAACTTTTTCTAAAATAATCATAAACTAAACCATAAATTTATAACCGTCATAAAGCGGCTTAACGTTATTTGGAAGCATTTTCGTAATCTCATGATAATCTATCGTGTGTCTCATATTGGTTAATAATATCTGCTCAGGTTTATATTTTTCACGCCATTCTAGAACTTTATCAAGCCCTGCATGATTCGGATTTGATTTATAATCCATACAATCTAATATCCATATTTTTATATCTTTTAAAAATTTATCTGATTCAGGAGGAAAATCGATTAAATCGGGCGAATAAACGAAATCACCTATACGTAAGCCCAAGCTATCTATAGGACCATGATGCTGTCTAAAAAATTGTATTTCGATAGTATTAATCTTAATTTTATCAAAAAAACTAACAGATTGAGTTGTGAACAGTCGCCCAAGCTTAAATAACTTATTGTTAAATAGATAATCAAATTTTGTATGGAGCTTTGCCGTACTATCGTGATCTGTATAGATTTCAAATGGCTTGCCTTGCATAAAAGTAAATACTCGTAAATCATCGATGCCGTTAACGTGATCAGAATGATAATGTGTTAATATAGCACAATCGAGCTTATTTATCTTTTCTCGTAATAGTTGATTTCTAATATCAAAACCGAAATCAACTAATATTTGACTATTTTCATCGTTAATATATATTGCCGATCTAGTCCTTTTATTGTACTTTGAAGGAGATGTGCAAGTACTACAATCGCACCCGATCACCGGTACGCCTATAGATGCTCCACACCCAAGTATTGTTACTTGTAACATAAATATTTAAAATAATGTTTGAAGTTTTTTATAATTTTTGCGGCTTAAATCAAGAAATATTCTTATTTTTGAATAAAATTACTAATATCGGCTTTATACCTTATTTTTTTAAAATAATTTCGTTTTGTTTTAATATCGCTAATTTCGCTTTAATATATATTTTATACTGTATATATTTTTATATTCAATTAAAGAAAACCAAAAATGATAAGAAGCGGCAAAATAAATTCTGGCACAATTATAATAAGTTAGTTGAAATCGGTATAATATACGGGGTATTCGGTTTGATTTTTACCGCTCTTAAATTTTCAGTTAATTTCCCTCGCCCTTATTGCAGTCTTCCTGTAGATAGTTTCATGACCATAATAAATACTGCAAACGAAAGATGCTTTTCAAGCTTTCCAAGCAGCCACGCAGCTCTTAGCGTGTTAGTAACGTATTTTGCTTGGAATTATATAAAATTACCATTAAAAATCTTAATGATTTGTGTTATTATGCTCGTGTCTTTATCTCGCATAAGCCTTGCTATGCATTACCCAAGTGATATAATCTACGGTATTATTATTGCATTTATAACAATACTGATAGGTAAGTTAATTTATCGCATCTTTGCAAATCATATAATAAGAAAGATCGGAGATTTTCTATTAATGAGGCAGTAATTAAGAAAAAACATATAAAAAACTTGTTTTTTAATCTTGAAAGTTTTTAATATGCACGCTACAATGTAGCTACATTATTGAAAGAAGATTTTTATGTCTGCTGATTCTATTGTGCGAGCCCGTATTAATGAAGACGTGAAAGAAGAAGCAGCTTTAGTGCTTGCTGCTATGGGACTTACTTTATCTGATGCTGTTCGTATGCTGTTATTTCGTGTTGCTCGTGAAAAAGCATTGCCGTTTGAGCCACTTATCCCAAATGATGAAACAATTAAAGCTATGAAAGCTGCAAGAAGCGGCAAATTAGTTCATGTTGGTAATATCAATAATTTGTTATCTGATTTATAAATGAGAACGATTAAACGTACTTGCACAGTTTAAACGTGGAATAAATTTGGATGATATTTTACTGAAAGCAGTTAGATACTTGGTTGCTGATATAACATGACCTATACATATGAGAGATCATGCCCTTATAGGTAATTGGGAAAGATTGTAGAGATTGTCATATTAAACCGGATTTAGTATTAATTTATAGAAAACCCGATGCTGACACATTGGAGTTAATACAATTAGGTTCACACAGTACACTTGGTTTTTAATTATTTTGAAATGAACCGGGAACGAGTTCCCCCAAAAACCATCTAACCATACATAGTACTGGACAGTTTTTGAAAAGCGTTTGATGTCGCTCCTAGCTAAAAACGAGAATGACATCAAAAAACCAAACAAACATTATGCTACTATACCGAAAATACTTTATAAAAAATATCTTACCGCTGCTTATAGTCGTTACTTTTTCAGTGACTAGTATAGTATGGATAACGCAAATATTAAAACTTTTATATTTATTTGATAAAGGTATAAAAGTTATGGACTTCTTCAGTTTAATAGTTTTAGTACTTCCTACTTTATTATTTATTCTGTTACCGGTAATAATGGTTATTACCGTGATCTATATCTATAATAATTTAAAAGTCGAGCGACAATTAATTATATTACAAGCTTCAGGAGTTAATAATGTACAGCTAGCACTGCCTGCTTTATATGTCGCATTAATAGTTATGCTACTTGCTTATTATATATCTTCTAACATCCTGCCGTTATCTCATATAAACTTAAAATCACGTTTAAACTTTATAAAGAATAATTATATCTCAAGTATGCTTGAAGAGAAAACTTTTAATAAAGTAACGAAAGATATCACTGTTTTTATAGATAAAAAATCAGCAGGAAATATTATGAACGGCGTAATAATATTTGATAATCGCAACGCTGATAACCCATCAGTAGTATTTGCGGGTTCAGGTACTCTTAATATATATGATAATAGCCCGATTTTTGAACTTAATAAAGGCATAAGACAAGAATATGACGTAAACGGTAATTTAACTCAGTTAACTTTCGATTCTTTAATGATAAAACTGCAAAATGATAATCCTTTAGTATCGCAAAGAACTAAACATAATAAAGAAGCAAACGAATATTATATAAGCGAATTACTTGCCCCTCCTCATGATTTAGCTATTACTAAAAAAATTAAATTAATTGCTGAAGCACATCAAAGAATAATTTGGCCTTTATACAATTTTGTATTACCTTTTATAGCACTTGCAGTTTTTTTGAGATATCCTTATAGCAAAAAAACAACTTTTATGCCGGTATTATTTTCTGCCTTAACAGTATTGCTAGTTACTTCAATTCATTTTATATTACAAAATTTTGCTTCAAAAAATCTAGATTTTATTTTTGCTTGTTATTTCAATTTGGTTATTGCTTTAACGATCGGATTATATTTATTTGTACGTAAAAGAATATAAATTTTAGACTACTTTATTCCAAGCTCCACGAGGATTTTGAGTAAAACAATCTATTTTGTTTTCCTGTCCGGTAAATTTATTTATTTTAACTGTTAATTCTTTTAAATCTTCCGGTAAATCAGTTATTATAATTATCCTTTTGAAAACTCTTATATACTCTTTTGCTTGTAAAATTTTTCCTATATCTGTAGGCGAAATAATAACAAGCACACTAGCATTATTAGGATTTTGTAACTCATCGGTAATATAAATCGGCTGTTTTTCAGGCTGCGGGTCAAGTTTACTACCGTGAGGTATAAATTGCTTACGTGAATAAGTCCAAAGATTTTTATTGAGCATTTCTTGTTGATCTGCATCTGCAGTTAATATCACGCTTTTAAGATCAGAGTGATAGCATTTTTCTATCAGAAGCAATATCGATTTTAGAAGCAATTCATCGCTTGTTTGATAAATACTAAATTGCTGCATAAAAATTTTATGTTATTTTTTATGAGAAAATTTAAGTGGTACGGATGAAGGGACTTGAACCCCCACGCCTCACGGCACAAGAACCTAAATCTTGCATGTCTACCAGTTCCATCACATCCGCGTATGGTAATGCCATTCCTGTAAAAGGGTGGCCTTGTTGCATGGATTCTATGTCATTCCTGCCTCTACGGGAATGACATCAAAGTATTTCCATCAAAAAGTTATAATACACATCATATAATTTTTGTAAATCGCTAATTTTTGTGTATTCGTTTATTTTATGTGCCGTTTCGGATAATAAACCAAACTCTACTAACGGACAATAATTTTTGACGAATCTTGCATCCGACGTACCGCCGCTTGTAGAGAATTCAGGCTTTATTTTAAGCGTATGCTCTACTACTTTAGCAAATTCTTTTATTTTATCGCTAGGGTTCTGAATAAAACTTTCAGCAGAACTACTATATTCTAACTTATAATCTACTTTATATTCTTTACAATGCTGTTTAATAATTTCTTCTACCTGTTTTGCTAAAGTTTCTGCACTATGTAAATTATTAAAACGTATATTGAAAGATGCTTCCGCACTTGCCGGAATTACGTTTGAAGTATTATTACTGACCTCGATATTCGTTACTTCAAGATTTGAACGTTGAAAAAATTCAGTACCTTCATCAAGTTTTATATTTGTTAACTCATTCAATATTATTATTAAGCAAGGCAATGGGTTATTTGCTTTATGAGGATAAGCTACATGCCCACTTAAGCCTTCTATATTTAATTTAAAGTTAACACTTCCTCTTCTGCCAATCTTAATTGCATCGCCTATTTCTTTTTCACAAGTAGGTTCACCGACAATAGCAAAATTTATCTTATATCCTTGATCATAAATATATTGCAGCATTTCTTTAGTACCATGCTTTGCTTTTCCCTCTTCATCACTAGTAAGTAAGAAACTAATGGAACCTTTAAAATCGGTATTATTTTTTATAAAATCTAAACTGGCAGCTAGAAAGCACGCTATAGCCCCTTTCATATCCACCGCACCTCTGCCATATATCTTACCATCTTGCTGGCTAACTTTAAATGGCCTCGCATTATGCCAAAGCTCATGATTACCTGCCAACACTACATCTACATGACCAACAAAGCAAATATTAGGCTCATTGCTACCGAAAACAGCATAAAGATTAGTGACTTGCTCACTTTTAGAATCACCGAATATTTTTATTTCGGTCTTAAAGCCGTGCTGTTTAAGCAAATCATTAATATACTCAATAGCTCCATCGCTCTTAGGAGTTACAGACTTAAAACCAATCAAATCTTTTAAGTAGTTAATGTACATCAATTATTGCCAAAGAGAATTTAATGTGGTTTTTAGTTTGTTTTCAAATTGTTTTATATAGTTTTTAAGGTTGTCAATCTTACTTTGATTATTATCAAGCTCTGTTACCATTTTTTGCTGTTCTTCAAGAGGCGGGATAGGAATTTGTAAATCCTCTAAATATTTCAAATAAACGTGAGGTTGACCTGATCCAGCTTGCTTTTGGTATATTATATTTTGCTGAGATTTTAAAATATAATATAGATATTTAGTTAACAATAGTTTTTCATTAATTGAATAGATTACGTTACAATCTGAAGTCCACATTGGTGAATTATGATACCAAATATATCCAGCATATGCTCCCGATGAAGAAATAGTGATTATGTTACCGTTAAAATTATATTGATTATGTGAATAAGGACTAACCCGACCAGCTGCTATTACTGGAATATCCCCCTTAATTGCAGTATTAATGTTAATCATTTTACCTTTTTTACCTACTATTAATGTTGTATACTCCTTATGCTCAAGAGATAAAATATTACTTTTTAATTTATTGATAACGATATCGCCAAATTTAACAATTTCCCGTTGTTTATTTATTTCAAAATAAGGATGCCAATTATCTATTATCTGTTTTGCCCACTCTATTATCTTTTGATAGCTATTCAATTCTTCAATAATTTTCTGTTGTTTTTCTAGAGACAGAAGAGGAATATAAATTGAGTTTATATGTTCTCTATTTAAACCAGGCTGAGCACCTTTATTATAAGCTAAGTTCTTATTATTTGATTTTGAATTATATCGCTATTTAAACAATAAAATAAATAAGATTGATGTATAATATTCGGTTTCCCTCTAAAAATATAAACATGTTCATTAACCATTACTTCTATTTGCGGTAAAATTTTATCATCTACAAAACACACTTTACCCGTTAATGCTCCGTCTTTACACATTAAAATATCATTGTTTTTCACCAATCCTTTTTAGCTATTTGATAAAAATCGAGATCTATAAAAAGAATTTTAGATAAATTTAATTTTCCATCCTCGCCTATTTAAATCATTTATACCGACAATTTTTCTTTTTTTATTGTCTAGACGTAACGCCGATATTCTTAACCTCATAAAACCAATATTCTTTTTGATTATTCGGTTTATGTGCATCGATAAAATAAAGTATTGACGTTTTTTACTCCTGTATAAGGTAAAAAAGTACCTTGCGGTAGAGAGATAACGAGTTGTAGCTTTGCTTTTGATAGTAAAAATTGACGAACAGCAGCGGTGTCTTTTCTGAATAAGAACCCTTCAGGTACTACCAATGCCATTCTACCACCCTCTTTTAAATTTTGCAGGCAATGCAAAACACAAACAGCATCACCGTTATTTTTTGCAATGCCGTTATTAAAAAGAGAAGCTATATGATTTTCTGTTATAGTTTTGCCGTTTTTGCTAGTTTTTTTAGTGATAGTTTGAGAAAATGGCAATTAGTAACAATTACATCAAACTTTAACTGCTGATCAGTTTTAAGGGTTTAACATCATTAGGGTTCTCAAGACTATTTATTTGCTGAATTCCGCTATGTCCGTCACCATGCAAAATCATATTCATCTTAGCGATTCTAGAGTTTTTTCCAAGAAATACTCGAATACGTCGCCTTTTATATCTGTATCTATCGTAGATAAAATAAGAGGATCAATTGCATCGATAATGTGGCGGAGAGTAATGTAATTGCCTAGAGAAATAGGCGTAAAAACATCACCACCGTATTTATTCTTAATTTGTTCTATAACATAGCTATTAATGTAACCGATAATATCATCGTTTGATTGTGCTTTGATATTATTCCACCAGGATTTTTCGTTGTTTTCACTTAATAATTTTAAGAATAATATATTTGCAAATTCGCTAAATCTTTCTATTTCTGCTCGGAGCCCTTCATTTCTTAAAAGATTATTCAAGTTTTTAAATATCGATATTAATTCTTCACGTGATACTTTAATTTCTTTCGGTATAGTCCAAACTTCATTACTGCTTGCTTCTAAAAAAGCAGATAATAATTCTTTTTCATTTAGTAATTCCCTTACTTCATCACCGTTTAATATAATCTCTTTATTATTAGCAACAAAACGAGCTTCGCAGTAAGCTCCATTCATTGCGAACACTATAGGTACATCAAGCAATTTTGCATATTCCGTTGCTTGATCTAAAGCTTGCCTTAAATCCACTCCTGCTTTTTTGCTTCTATTATTGCAATAGGTTTATCATTATTACTTTCATATAAGATATGATCCGGTCTTTTTCCGTTTAATCTTGTCTGTTCTGTTTTTGATTTTGGTTTTTGGAAATAAACATTCTTTTTAGTATCATTATCTATATACCATCCCTTATTTACAAGGTTATTGCTGATAATCCATTCGGTTTGCTGTTCTGCTAACATAAGAATTGCTTAGATATTTTTTTGTAATTAATAATTATATCTTCTTACACTTATTATACAAGCTTATAAAAGTACAAAAAACAACTTTTATAGAGTTAGTTAATGACGGTCTCATGACTTTCTTTTTTTATTAATAGGTTTAGAGATGAAATTTCACCTAGTAGAAGGTGAACATAAAAATAAAAAAACTAATATTACCTGCAGCGGCAGCCCTTGGAGGTGTGGTAATTCCTGTCTTAATATACATGTTTTTTAATTACGATAAACCGGGATTAATAAAAGGATGGGCTATTCCTATCGCAACTGATACTGCTTTTGTCCTTGGTATTTTATCTTTTTTCAGCCGACATATATCTTTAGAATTACGAGCTTTTATTATAGGTTTCTCATTAATTGACGATGCTTTTGCGTTAATTATACTAGCTTTGTTTTATACTAAAACAATCAATACTCCGGCATTATTAATTTCCTCTATAATTATATTCATCTTGTTTATATTGAATTATCGACAAGTTAAACAATTATTTTATTATATAATTGTAGGTTTATTATTATGGATTAGTATGGTGGAGTCAGGTATTCACGATACCTTATGCAGAGCCATTATAGCACTTTTTATACCTGTTAATATAAAAGGAGAATTTAACACTTCTTTTAAAAAACTTGAAAACTTAACTCGTCCTTTTGTAAATTACTTTATTTTACTGCTTTTTGTATTTATGAATTCCGGTATCCTTTTAGAATATTTTGCATTTAAAGGCATTTGTTCCAACTCAATACTTGCTTTAATTTATGGGATAATATTTGGTTTATTTGTAGGTAAGCAATTAGGTATTATGCTATTTTCATATCCATTTGTAAAATTTAAACTCTGTAATTTACCAAGTGATACTTCATGGTTAAAATTTTATTCTATAGCTATACTTGGAGGGATTGGATTTACCCTAAGTTTATTTATAGGTAGTATTTTACGTTTGAGAGCAGCTACCCTTCAAACTCTATGAGAGCTGCAGTAATAATAGGCTCTTTAATTTCTGCATTATTTGGCGTAGCCGTTCTAAAATATTGTACTGGAAAAGAGTAAAGAAGCAAATTAAACGAGTATACTCATTAAATAACGATGATAGGATTTTAATAACACATCATATTTTTGTTTGGAAAAAACAGGATATGGTACTATATAGATATTATTAGAAGAAGGAATCGCTTTTTCAAGCTTATTTAGCATAAAAGGCATATTATAATTATGCTCTACTAAAATTATTGAAGTAAGATTGTAAGTTACAATAAAATCAACCACTTTCTTAATATTATCTTCTTCAGACATTATTTTATTCGGAGCAAATATTACCTGCTGTTCTATAACATTACGTTCCTTTAACAAAATTTTTAATTGCTCTGTAGATTCTATGCCAGTAATAAATAATATAGGTGCATAACCTGCCTTAAGCCAAGCAATGCCGGTTTCAATTTTATGTCCTCTTCCTGCAAATACTATTATCGCATTAGTGGTATTACTATTAAGCTTATAAGAATTTATTAAATATAAATAATAACCAAAACCACCGACCCAAAGAGCAAAAATTGTGAGTAAAAATTTTCTGATCATTTAAATATTTTATTAAATTTAGTTTGAATAATTTTATCAAATTCAGACATTTCAACATGAATCCCTAACTGATTTAAAGATGTTACTAAAGAATTTTCAAGTCCACAAGGAATAATCCCACTAAACTTACTTAAATCTGTTGAAATATTTATAGCTACACCGTGATATGTAACCCATTTTCTTACTCTAACACCTATTGCAGCAATTTTAGCAAATTCATCTTTCCTTACTTTTACCCAAATTCCTACTTTATCTTTAATAATATATGCTTTAACTCCAAAATAGTTTAAGCTATTTATAATCCATTCTTCAAGCATTTTTATATATAGCTTTAAATCTTTGTGTCGATTTGGTGAAGCTAAATTAAGAATTGGATAAATAACACGCTGACCCGGTCCATGAAAAGTAAATTTACCGCCACGTCCTGTGTAAATTACCGGAATATCACCGTAATTTAATAATTCTTCTTGTTTATAATTAGTACCGGCTGTATATACTTCCGAATGTTCAACTAAATAAATAATTTCCGGCTCATGATCACTAATTACTTTGTTAACGTAATCTTCCATTAATTTCAAAGTAACTTGATAATCCGCAAAATCCGGTATAGTTATAAATCTTATCATATTAATTCAGATTTATATTTCAATATTAATGCATCTAAAATTGCTATGGTTTCAGCATCCAAATCGCCAGAAAAATTACTAGGACGAAAATGCATTTGAAACGAAATTATAATATCTTTCATTTTAGAGTCTAAAATTTTGGTAACTTCAAGTTTATAACCGTATGTAATAAATTTTTGCTGAATTGCTGCAATATCGGTTATGTCGACTTGCGGCAATAGATCGTTAAACACCTGTTCATCATACCAAGCTCCAATATCGTTATCATATAATAGTTTCCAAGGAAATAGCGGGCCAGGGTCCTGTTTTCTACCTGGAGCAATATCAGAATGCCCAACTACTCTAGTAGGTTTAATATCATATCTAGCAATAATCTGTTTACACAAACTTATAACACTATTAATTTGCCTTTCCGAATACGGTAGCCAAACTATATCATTGTTTTTTGCATTTACTTCAAAAGCAGGATTTACGATTTCAATACCGATTGATGTATCATTAATACGCTCATGACCTTGCCAGTAACTTACTCCAGCATGCCATGCTCTATCACGCTCTTCTACTAATTGAAATATATGTTCAGGGTTTTCATTGTTTATTAAATAATGGCTACTTAACTTTTCACCGGTTAGAAAATCTAAAGACTGCTTAAAATCACACTGTGTATAATGTAGCACTAGAAATTTAATACGTTTATCAAATCCCACAGCTCTATAAGATGTTTTATCGATTACTATCATATATAAAAATTTTAAAGGATGTCACTATTATGTTTTTTTCTATATAATCTTGTGAAAGCTTGCTTGCATGGATCGGTAAATCGTCATTGCGAGAAGAATTACACAGTAATTCGACGAAGCAATCTCAGGAAGTGTGTTATTAATTTCATGAGATTGCCACGCAGCCTACGGCTGCTCGCAATGACGATTTGGTATCTATATAAAGATAGTCCCAGTATGACAAGAAAAATTTTGGTGGTGCCGGATATCGGATTTGAACTGATGACCTACCGCTTACAAGGCGGTTGCTCTACCACTGAGCTAATCCGGCATATTAATATGATTATAGAGAAGAGATATGTGCTGTCATACCCGTGGCTTGACCACAATATTTAGAGAAATAACTTGTAATAGTCAAATTTACTAAATCCTGCAATCAAATAGCGGGAGATGACAGGGGCTGAATTGATCCACACAGTCAATGCCTGCTCGCAATGACGAAAATACACTATAAACTAAGCTTCTTTAGCTTCCTTTTTACTTAGTCTAGCTTTGCGGTTTTTTGCTTTCACTTCCATTTCCTTTTTAACTTTCTCAGGAAGAGTAACACCCGCTTGCTCAATAAATTTTGCGACTCGCTCAGTTGGTTTAGCACCGGTGCCAAGCCAATATTCTATACGATCTTTTTTTAAAACAACACGCTCACTATTATCTAAAGCAAGCATTGGATCATAAGTTCCGACTTTTTCTAAAAAGTCACCGTCACGAGGTGCTGTTGCGTTAGCTACTACTACACGGTAAAAAGGACGCTTTTTAGCACCGCCTCTAGCTAAACGAATTTTTACTGCCATATTATATTACTTACAATTATTTTATTTTTTCTTCTTTAAAAAGAACATGTTTTCTAACTACTTTATCATACTTACGAAAAGAAAGCTTCTCGGTTTGGGTCTTCGGATTACGTTTCTTTACCCAAAAAACACCTGTGCCGGCAGTACTTACTAGCCTTACCAAAACATTTTTATTTTTCTTTGCCATTAGCTGACACCTTAAATCAAGATATTATTTTATTATTCTAAGAAAAGCAGAATAAAACGAAATTGAAAAATAGTCAAGTAAAAACTAGGTATTGCAAAATAAAGAGAGATACGTCATTGCGAGCGACTAAAAGGAGCGTGGCAATCTAGTTTTAATTTCCCGAGATTGCCGCACTCCTTGCAGTCGTTCGCAATGACGCCAATTTTTCAAATTAAACGAGTTACCGTCCAAATAAGCGTTCGATATCCTTAAGCTTCAACTCAATATAAGTAGGTCTGCCGTGATTACATTGACCTGAAAGCGGCGTATTTTCCATTTGACGCAGTAAGGCATTCATTTCATCTGCCGATAATTTTCGTCCTGCTCTAATAGAGTAATGACAAGCATAAGTTTCCGTTACATGCTCGATTAACTCTGTCAAAGCTACATTCTTGCCAAAATCCGATAAATGATCGGCGAGATCCTGAATTAACTTTTGTACGTTTACATCTCCAAGGATATTTGGAATTTCAGTTACTATAATAGATTTTTCGCCGAATTTTTCTAGAGTTAAACCAAGTTTATATAGTTTTTCTCTATGGTCATATAAACAATCTGCTTTTTTTTCATTTGGCAGTTCTACTATCTCAGGGATAAGCAAACGCTGTTTGATTAACTCTTCCGTTTTAAGGTAATCTTTTATTTTTTCATACCCTAAACGTTCGTGTGCTGCATGTTGGTCGGTAATCACTATACTATCTTCGGTTTGTGAAATAATATAAGTCGTATGAAGTTGTGCTTTAGCTGCCCCAAGTTTATATTGTTTACGGGTTTGCTGTTCATGTTCTATACGATTTTCTACTTCTTGTTCTATTTTAGCATGTGATAATGTATCGATTAATTTTTGACAAACATGATTTTGAGGAACTGTATTAAGTGTAGAATGAGTAGTAGGTCTATAATCTGCCGATTTACTATTAACATTTATAACTTTACTTACTGGCGATTGTTTGTTAACTAAAGGATTTTTAAATAACTCAAGAGCATCAGAGGCGATAGTAGTAGAAGTAACATGGCTTTTATTTGTTAAAGCATTTTTAATTGCTTCTATTAATAAGTTTCGCACATAATTCGGGTCATGAAATCTAACCTCTGCTTTTGCCGGATGTACGTTAACGTCAACAAGTTGCGGATCGATTTGTAAGAATATAGCACATAGCGGATAACGATCACGAGCTAAATAATCTTGATATGCTACCCTTAAAGCTACCTGTAATAATTTATCTTTTACTGGTCTATTATTAATAAATAAAAACTGATCTTCACTTGAAGCTCTATTATATGTCGGGTTACTAGTATAACCGCAAATAGAGAAATCAGGTGTTTTGAAGTCTATATAAGCGGCGTTTTTTATAAAATCATCACCTATTACATCAATTATACGCTGTTTTAGGTTAGTTTCAGCATCTTTATTTTGTCCCTTTAGTTTTAATAAATTCTTGCCGTCATGTGTTAAACTAAAAGAAATTTTAGGATGTGCTAGAGCGATTTTCTTAACCACATCTACAGTTACTGCAAGCTCTGTTTTATCGGCTCTAAGAAATTTTAAACGTGCAGGTGTTGCAAAAAATAAATCACGTATCTCTATTTTAGTACCTTCATTATGAACAGAAATAGTAACTTGTTTTTCATTGCCACCGATTAACTTAATCTGAAATGCTTTGTCGGCATCTCGTTTTTTAGAAGTAATTAGCATTTTGCTAATAGCAGCAATAGACGGCAGTGCTTCACCCCTAAAACCAAAAGTATTAATATTTAGAAAATCGCTTTCATCAAACTTAGAAGTTGTATGACGTTCAACAGCAATTTCTAATTCCTTATCAGTCATACCGATACCGTCATCGGAAATAATGATTAGATTTTTACCGGCACGTTCTAAAATAATATCTATTTTAGTACTACTTGCATCAACAGCATTTTCAACTAATTCCTTTACTACCGATGCGGGCCTTTCTATAACCTCACCGGCAGCAATTCGGTTGATAGTACTGTATGACAGAAATTTTATAGTCATTTTGTTACTAGTTTAAATTTCTTACTACAATATGGGCAGATAACTTCCTTTTTTTTTATCTATCTCTAAATAAACTTTCGGATGGTCATATGGAGGTTCTTTGCCCTGGCAAGATACAGATGCATCAACGCTATTAACAATTTCCATAGATTTATACATTATTTCTTTAAGTGTAATCTAATATAAGTTACTTTTAAATAAAAGACAAATATTACTTGATTAAATATGTCATCCCGTGACTTGATCAGCTTTGTTGTATGGTTCTAATTTTCTTGTCATTGCGAGCAGAGCCATAGGCTGCGTGGCAATCTAGTACTAAAGTTCTGAGATTGCCACGCAGCCTATGGCTCTGCTCGCAATGACGATTTAGCTGGCTGGTACAAGCCACGGTATGACAGTACATATTTTATAAGGAGATAAAAAATGAAAGACAAAGTAACAGTTATTACCGGTTCTACTAGCCGTATCGGGCTTGAGATAGCAAAACATTTTGCAAAAACGGTTTTGCAAAAGAAGATGAAGTAGCCACAATTTCAACAGCATTGAAAGAACTTGGGGCAAGGGCTGTATTTATCAAGGAATAAATTTGGAAAAACCTGATGAAATTCATTCTATGTTTGAGAGGATAATAAAAGAATTCGGTAAAATAGACATATTAGTAAATAATGCAGGTATTCAGCATGTTGCTCCTATCGATGAATTTCCTGAAGATAAATGGGAGCAAATTTTACGTATAGATTTAATAGCATCTTTCTATACTACAAAATACGCAATACAGATTATGAAAAAAACGGCTTCAGGCGAATTGTTAATATCGCTTCCGCTCATGCATATGTCACATCACCTTTCAAGTCGGCATATGTAGCAGTAAAGTACGGTATCCTTGGGCTTACCAAAACCGTTGCTTTAGAAGTGGCTGAGAATAATATTACAGTTAATACTATCTATCCCGGTTACGTCAATACACCATTAGTAAGGAATCAAATAGCAGATACTGCTAAAGCTAGACATATCAGTGAAGAATCAGCGTTAAGGGATGTAATCCTTAAATCTCAAGCTACGAAAAAATTTGTAGAAGTTGATGAAATAGCAAGCTTAGTAATATTCTTATGTGACAAAAAAGCATCATCAATAACAGGTAGTGGACTCTTGATAGATGGCGGCTGGATGGCACAGTAGTTTTTAATTCTTAATATTTGTTATTTATTGAGAAATAACTAACAATAAAAACTTCTTGCAAAAATTTAATTTATTCCTTTACATTTGAAATAAACCACAATTTATTCAAGGAGGAATTTATGCCAGAAAAAAACATCTACATTTTCAAACTGAAGAAACTGACTTAAATAGAGTAAAATGCCAAATTAATTCATTTTAAAGATGAACTGGCCAGCCCCATAGATGGGCAATTAGTTATAGGAGAAGTTGAAGAAGTAAAAGAAAAAGAATTTTCTAGACCCGTAGAAGTTGAGGTAAAGCGTAATTTGGGTAAGTTTAAAAAAGCTCTAGCCTATCTTGGAATTATTAAAATACGGAAAAAGTAGTAAGCAAAGAAGAGAAAATTATAGGCACCCATGAATTAGGCAATTTTACTAATGATAAGAATTCTATAGAGAACTTTTTAAACAACCTAGATTTCCATGAAGAAAAACTTTACGCATATGATCTTAGTGGTACAAAAGTTGGAGAAGTAGGTGATTTTGGTAAAGATGGTAAATTCTTAGATTTAGAAGGTAAAGCTTTACAAAATCAAAATCAGTTTATACAAAAAGGTAGCGGAGTTTACCATTTAAGTATTGCTACAAACGTAAAATATTTTGATAAAGATTTGAAGTATTAAGACTTCAAAGGTGTTACGAATATTAAACACAAAGCCCGTAAAAAGTGCTCTTAAAGGTAGCAGAGAAGCTGCAAAAATAGGAAAAAAACTACGAAAACAACAAGAAGAACAGAAATTTGCAGGAATTAAAAAGCCAAAAGGAGCTAAACTTACAAAAGTAGGAATTCCAGTACCACTACCCGATACCACTAGAGGATAACTAGTTTATAAGTGCTTGACCATTATAACGTGTATATTATAATAATTATGACCAAATTAATATGTACGTTATAATAGTCATAATAAATTATGACTATTATTTAGCCTTTTGCATGTCTAATGCTTGTATTTGAGCTTGTGTCTCAAAGTCATTTGGCTCTAATTCTAATGCTTTGTTGTATGATTCAAGAGATAAATCGTATTTGCCTAATTTTTCCAAAGTAAGACCTTTATTAAGATGTGCTTTATAATCATTGATATTTAATTTAAGTGCTGCATCATTTTAATGCTAAATTATATTTTTTAAGAATTCCTAAAACTATTCATTTATTCATGTAAGCTCTAAAATCATCAGGATTAAGCTGTATTGTTTTATTATACATTTTAACAGCTAAATCATATTTTTGAAGCCTACTCAAAATTGTTCCTATATTATAATATATGTCAGAATAATCTAAATCGTCATCATGCCTATATGTGAGTGCTCTATCATATGCCTCAAGAGCTGCTTCGTAATTTCCAAGTTCATCGAATAATTTACTCTTATTAAAATAAGCATCGGAATAATTAGGATCAATTTCAATTGCTTTATTGTATGCTTCAAGTGCTAGTTCGTATTTTTCAAGCTTTCTTAATATTTCTGCTTTATTGTTATAAGCATAAGGATGACTTGGATCTACTTCGATTGCTTTGTTATAAACTTCAAGGGCCAACTCATATTTTTCAGGAAATCTAAGTCCCAGTATTCTTAGTCTAAATCCATATCCAATATATGCATCATTCGGATTTTGTTTTATAGCTTTATCACATTCTGCTAATTCTTTTTCAAAATCATTTGTAACTGATTCAGGTTGTTTATTAAACAAGAACTTATAACCACAAAAACATATTACTATCACCACAAGAATTAAAATGCCGACAATTAAATATTATAAATTACACTTTATAAATTATGTAACTTGTCTATAATAACTAATTAGTAATTAAGTTATTTAAAGTTCGATGAATAATAGGTCTAAGTTCATTTTTTTATCTGCTATTTCAGGTAATGTACTCGAATATTATGACTTTACGGTATATTCAGTTTTTTCGCTGATTATTGGACAAGTTTTTTTTCCAAGCGAATCAGAATTCATTAGAATTCTTCTAAGCCTTGGAGTATTTGCGGTTGGCTTTCTGACAAGACCGATAGGAGGCATATTATTCGGTTATATCGGTGATAGATACGGTAGACGTATCGCTTTAATAATCTCGATGCTAGGTATGACTATTCCGACCTTTATTATGGGTCTCATACCCTCATATGCAAGTATTGGGATTTATGCCCCTATAACTCTAGTTATAATGCGGCTTATTCAAGGTTTATGTATTAGCGGTGAAGGAACGGGAGCGGCTATTTTTATCCTTGAACATCGTCAAAATTTAAGACCGGGTTTTACGGCAGGTTTAGTACATGGTTCAAATATAGCCGGTACCTTAATTGCAACATTTATCGGTATTATAATAGAACGTTATTTCTCTCATATAGATTTTGCTTGGCGTTTTGCTTTTCTGCTTGGCGGATTTATGGGTCTTGCAGGATTTTACTTGCGATTGCGCGTATCGGAAACACCGATTTTTAAAATGCTTGAGAAAAAGAAACAAGTTCTTAAAGCACCTTTTTCCAATGTAATTAGAACTGCTTGGAGATCGATGTTTTTAACTATGTGTATAGGTGCTATCGCTAGCAGCGTTATGTATTTAGTAAAAACATATATAAATGTTTTCTATTATAATGTAATGCATCTTAGTAATACTATTGCTTTATCATATTTAGCGTATAGTTCGTTTATTGCGATGATAGCGATGCCGCTTGCCGGCGGTACTGCCGATATTATCGGAAAATTTAAAATGGCAATGCTTGTTGGTGTTGCTATCTTGATATTGATTTTACCGACCATGTTACTTATGTCGACAGAAGAGATGTGGCAACAAATTATAGCTCTTACAATGCTTGGTATGCTCGCAGGAAGCATAGCAGGTACAGCTTATATACTCGTTATATCCTTGTTTACGGCAGAACAAAGATTTACCGGTGTTGCTTTCAGCTACAATTTTGCAATAGCGATATTCGGCGGAACTTCACCTATTATTTCTCGTTGGCTTGTAGAGCGCACAGGCTTATTTTATGCTCCGGCTTTTTATATTATGATTATTGCTGTCGTATTTTTAGTGATTATGTATATGATGAGGAAAGTAATTAAATCGTTGCTTAATAATTATGAACATAGAAAATAAAGAAATAACAAGTAGTTGGTTTACTAATTTACGTGATTTATTGTGCAAAGAATTTGAAAAAATCGAAGAAGAATATGCACAAACCAAAGGTTTAAAACCGGCTAAGTTTGTACGCTCAAGCTGGCAACGTAACGGCGGCGGTGGCGGTGTCATGTCTCTCATGAAAGGAGCAGTATTTGAAAAAGTCGGGGTTAATATATCTACCGTATTTGGTAAAATTTCTCCCGAATTCCGCAACGAAATTCCAGGAGCAGAGCTAGACGGGAAATTCTTTGCAACAGGCATTTCATTAGTCGCACATCTTAAATCGCCGCTAATTCCCGCTATGCATTTTAATACTCGTTATATAGAAACTTCTAAAAGTTGGTTTGGCGGCGGTGGCGATTTAACACCTTTTTATCCGGAAAAAAACGAAACTGTAAAGTTTCATGCAGCTTTTAAAGAAGCGTGCGATAAGTATGATTCTAGCTATTATCCTAAATTCAAAAAGCAATGTGATGAATATTTTTATCTAAAGCATCGAAAAGAGCCGAGAGGAGTAGGCGGAATATTTTATGATTACTTAAATAACGGTAATTTTGAACAGGATTTTGCCTTTACACAGGACGTAGGTAAGGCTTTGTTGTCGGTATATCCTGAAATCGTTAGAAGTAAGTTATTTTTACCTTGGACAGCTGAGCAGAAAGAATACCAGCTTATAAGGCGAGGTAGATATGTAGAATTTAATTTGCTATATGACCGCGGTACTAAATTCGGCTTAATGACCGATGGAAATGTCGAAGCAATATTAATGTCATTGCCACCTGAAGTAAAGTTTAATTGACTTTTTTAAAATCATAACCGGAATGGCAAAATGCTATTTCGGTGTGTTGAAACTTCTGCCAAAAGTGAGAGTATTTTCCACAAAACCAATGCAATCCTTGGTTTATAGTGAAATGCATTGAATTAGATGATATTTATAAGAAATATTTTATTTTTTTAAGGATATAGCGAATGCCAACCCATTTACGATATGAGATATATTATTTAAAAATTAAAAAATCTCACCTAATTCAATGCATTTCACTATAACAAAATTTTTTACTTTGTAAGTTTAGGCGGTAAATAATGTTCTGTTGAGATTACTTTTTTACCAGTTTTATTTTCCAAGGCCGTTTTAGCGTTTTTAGCTATACTTCCTCCTATTTTACCTGCAACCTTTTATCCCTTGCTCTATCAATTGACTTTTCCGGATCAGAAATTTCTTGAATCCTCTCATAACCGACTTTAGCAAGCCATTGTTTAAATGGTTCTGCCTTTGGAGACGGAATAGATTGTATAATACGAAGTAATGACTCTGTATTTGCACAGTCTGTTATATATTTTTTTCCATCTGTGGCAGTTAATTTCAGTCCGTGACAATTTGTCATGACCTCACTTTTTTCTTCGTTTAACCTTTGTTTTAGTTTTCTTCAATAAGCTCCAGGGTCACTACTATCAGTCAATGCTCCTACTACCTGAAAACCACCATTAGTAAAACACTATTTCGGGGTGTAGCAATCTCTACCAAAAGTCAGCTATAATGGGTATGTCCAGAGCTTAAAAGCAATGCTTTAGTTTAATTAATCGGGAGTAACTACATATCCAACCAAACTAACAAGAGCCTACCTGAACTCGTATCAGAGTTTACTTCAAAAGAAAATATTGACGAAACACAATCTTAGAAGTTTGTTATTATTTCCTGCTCGCAATGACGATATATCTTTAACAATCCCTTTTCAAATAACAAAGAGTATACTAGTCAAATGGTTTCACTATAACCATAATCACTGCAACAATCATGCAAATAGCCGGAATCTCATTAACTATGCGATAAAATTTTTCTGAATGGACATTCTTACCATTTGCAAAATCTTTTCGCCATCTTGCAAGTAAACCGTGAAATATCACTAAAACTAATACTGCAAACATTTTAATGTGAAACCAAGTATCAAGAGCAACAAACCCGTAAATATGAGCATTTATTAAACCAAAAATAAATGTGCTAATCATTGCTGGATTCATAATGAATCTGAATAATTTTAGCTCCATTACTTGTAAAGTACTATCTAGCTCACTACCTATTTTAGCTTTGATATGATAAACATATATTCTAGGTAAATAAAGAAGCCCTACCATCCAACATATAGCAGATATCAGATGGACTGACTTAAACCATAGATAGTAACTTGCCATTCTTTTCCTTATTAACTTGTTAATTTACACAAACATTTAGTAAATTCGTTTGGACATATTCTTGTACTAGAGCTACTCATAACTAAATTAGTATCAACCTTATTAATAAATCGTAACAATATATTTGTCAAACTATTAATAAAAATTTTATTTGTTCCAAGTGTCGGAATTCGGGTATATTGAATTTCATATTTATCTGCGATTAATTTATATTCAATATCAAGCTCTACTAGTGTTTCAACATGTTCGGATACAAAGGATATAGGTACGATAATTATGTCTTTTTTTAACTTCCCTGCTAGCTCTATTTCGTTTTCCGTATTCGGTTTTAACCACTCTATAGGTCCTACTCTACTTTGATAAGTTATCTTATAATCTAGATCTTTTATATTTAATTCTTTAACTATTGCTTGTACTGTTTCTTTTATCTGAAAACTATAAGGATCGCCTGCTTTTATTATTTTTTCGGGTAACCCGTGAGCAGAAAATAATATACGAAAATTTTTATAGTATAGTTTTTCTTTAATTAATGAAACATGGGCTTTTATAAAATCTTTTTCTAGAGGATAACAGCAAATTGTTTTAATTGGAATATCAATATCAAGGTTTTGTAAAAAATTTTTAACCGATGATCCTGTCGTAGTACTTGAAAATTGAGAATATAGAGGCAATAATATTATTTCGCTTGGATTATATTTTTTTATTTGACCTATTACTTCTTTAGCAAACGGTGCTGAATATCTCATATTTATAAAAATAGCAAAATCTTCTTTTATAAGTTGCTTTAGCTTTTCGGTTAGTGCTAATTTCTGCTCCTCTGTTTCCTGAAGTAAAGAAGATTTACCACCAATTAAAGAATAAATTTTTTGAGATTTTTTCTCTCTAGTAATAGAAATTATTTTAGCGATAATATAACGCAAAGGATTTGGTAGATTAATTATAGCTTTGTCATAGAATAGATTAAATAGAAAAGGCTTCACTGATTTAAGGTTTTTTGGACCGCCTAAATTAAAAAGTACTATTGCTATTCTTTTCTTCATATAACCTAACATACTCTGTCAAAAATTCTACATTTTCCGTAGGTGTTTCAGGCAAAATACCATGTCCTAAATTAAAGATAAAATTCTTTCCTTTCATTGCCTGAAGAATTTTATAAGTTTTTTCTTTAATAATTTCTTTATTAGTTAATAATACAACCGGATCTAAATTACCTTGTACTATTACTTTATTACTCCACTCTTTCATTTTTTCAAGAGGGACCATTTGATCTACGGCTAAAACATCTATCGGTACTTCTTTTATAAAGTTTTCGTACAATAATCCTGCTCCTTTAGGAAAAGCAATTACAGGAGTTTTTGGAAAAACTTCTTTTACTTTTAGTATAATCTTTTTTGTCGGCTCTATTACAAATTTAGTAAATTCCTCTTCTGCAAGTACTCCTGACCATGAATCAAAAAGCTTTAAAACATCTGCTCCAGATTTTGCTTGATTTATAAGATGATCAGCTGTTTTTTCCGTAATAAAATTTAATAATTCTTCAGCAAGTATTTTATTTTCATATATGAATTTTTTGCTCGTTTTAAAATCCTGTTTTCCTTTTCCTTCTAGCATGTAACTCATCACTGTCCAAGGACTACCTGCAAATCCTATTAAAGAAATGGGGGATGGTAATTCTTTTTTTACTTTTTTTATTATTTCATAAACCTTTTCTAATTTATAATTCGGATTGATTTGCAGATATTTAAAATCTTCTTGTGATTTGAATTGCTTTAATATAGGCCCTATATGTTCTTTAAAATCCACTTCCCATCCAAGAGCATGAGGTAAAACTAATATATCGGAAAAAATAATAGCTGCATCAAATCCATAACGTTTTATCGGTTGTAAGGTTACTTCTGTTGCTTTGCTAACATCATAACAAAAATCTAGAAAATTTTTTGTTGTTTCTCTTACTTTTTTATATTCCGGCAAATATCTACCTGCTTGACGCATAAACCAAATAGGTACTTTATTACTATTTCCTTTTAACGGATTTATAATTTGCTTCATGCTATTGCTAAAAATATTAATAATAAATATATTTATTATTTGTTGTTTATGTAAATAGAATTATGTAGATTAAATGTTTTAAACAGAGTTATCAACAAAATTTTCATTAAAATTTTCTTAAAAATATAGGTATTTTTAATTATTATTCACATAAGTTTGTAATGAATTTATACAAGTGGATAATTAAGTGTAAAATTCATTTCTAGCTTAGAAAAGACTATTTTTTCAAAGAAAAATGATATTTATTCACAATTTTATCCACAAACTATTTATTTAAAAGAAAATACACTAGATTTACTTGATTTAATAAGGATTTGAGGAAATTTTTAATAGGTTTTAATAGGAAAAATAATAAGTTATTAAAAAATTTATCCACAATTACATGTGTAAAGTATGACAAAGCTAATTATTCACTTAGTTTCAGACTCTTCCGTGCAAACTGCAAAATATGCAGCAAATTCTGCCCTTGCACAATTTACTTCCGTAAAACCAAAATTATATCATTGGCCAATGATTAGAAATTTGGAATTGCTAAATGAAGTATTAAGTAAAATAGAATATAAACATGGGATAGTATTATACACGATTGCCGATCAAGAACTCCGAAAAACTTTAACGAAATTTTGCTATGAATTAAAAATTCCATGTATTTCTGTAATAGGTAAAATTATTAAAGAAATGTCTGTTTTTTCAGGTATTGAAATAGAAAAAGAACAGAATTACAATTATAAATTTGATAAAACTTATTTTGATACACTTAATGCCATAGATTATGCTATAAGACATGACGACGGACAAATGCTTAATGAATTATCAGAGGCTGATATAATATTAATAGGTCCTTCTAGAACTTCTAAGACACCGACTTCCGTATTTCTAGCGTATAACGGTTTAAAAGCTGCTAATATTCCTTATGTTTATAATTGCCCCTTTCCTGATTTTATAGAAAAAGATATAGATCAATTGGTAGTAGGACTTGTTATTAATCCAAATAGGTTAATTGAGATAAGAGAAGCTAGATTAAATCTATTACAAATTAACGAAAATAAAAGCTATACGGATTTTAATATAGTACAAAAAGAGTGCCTAGAAGTCAGAAAAATTTGTGATAAAAGAAATTGGCCGGTAATTGATGTGTCGACTAGATCAATAGAGGAAACAGCAGCTTTAATAATGCGAATATATTATAATAGAAAAAATAAATATAATAAATAAAAAGATTTTCATTATTTACAAGTAGAAGCCTGTACTTTATAATTTTATTTATAAATATAGATGTTGTCCATATAAATCCAAAAGCAACACTATGTCATTCCTAGCTAAAAGCAACTTTGTTGTATAGATTGAAAAACCTACTCGATGTCATCCCCGCGTGTAGGCGGGATGACATAAACGAGTCATGCAATAAGGCTGTTAAAAGCGGGAATGACATAAAAGCCATATATGGACACAATGCTACAAAAACATAGAGGAATTTATGGCAAATAACGTAATGGATAGCTCTTTTAAAAAGGAAGTATTAGAATCGGATTTACCTGTACTGGTTGATTTTTGGGCAGAATGGTGCGGACCGTGTAAAATGTTAACACCGATAATAGATGAAATCAGTAAAGAATTACAAGGCAAAGTAAAAGTACTTAAAATGAATATTGATGAAAATCCTAACACTCCTTCAGAATACGGTATTCGTAGTATTCCAACGATAATGTTATTTAAAAATGGTGAACAAAAAGATACTAAAATAGGTTTGCAACAAAAAAATTCTCTTTTAGATTGGATTAATAAATCTATTTAATATTTATTTTATGTCACTTAGCTATCCAAAAGTATTTATAGAGATAACTAATGGTTATGTTGAAGGTATTGATACTCATAAAAGAGCTCAAGGTTTAAAGCATTTCTTCTTGAAAAAAGGAGTCTCTCTTTCTCCAAATATACCTATATTAAACAATATTAATTTTTCTTGTTATGAGGGAGAAAAAATAGCTTTTATAGGGAGTAACGGTTCGGGAAAAAGTTCGTTTCTAAAGTTAATCGCCGGAATATATCCGTTAAAATCCGGTACAGTCAAAGTTCATGGAGATATTGCGGCAATTATAGATATGGGAGTTGGTTTTGAGTCTGAGCAAACTGGTCGTGAAAATATAAAAATGTTAATGTTATATAATAATATGCTGGATAAATATAGCAAAAAAATTGAAAAAGAAATTATAGATTTTTCAGAACTTGGTAGTAAAATTGATTTACCAATAAAAATTTATAGCTCCGGTATGTTATCACGTCTTGCTTTTTCTGTATCGATATTTCAAAATCCGCAGATTCTATTACTTGATGAAGTTTTTGCGGCAGGCGATAGCTATTTTATAGAAAAATCTCTTAGTTTAATGAAGAATAAATTTAAAAATACTCCTATTTCAATAATAGTAAGCCATCAAGAAGAAATTATAAAAGATAATTGCGATAGATGTATTTTATTAAAAGACGGCAATATTATAGGTGATGGTACACCATCGGAAATGTTTAAAATCTATAACCAACAACAAGGAAATTCATAAATGATAAAGTATTTTTTTTCTAAAAAATACTGGCGGGCAATAGCATTACTAGTTAAAGCTTCTATAATTAGGCAAAATAAAGATTCTTTTTTAGGTTCTTTATGGAGTTTAATTCAGCCTTTTATTCACATAATGGTAATTTCATATTTTTTCGGTTTTTTATTAAGACAGCCGAGAGAATTTATGGTAATGAACTTAGTCGGTGGTATTCCTTTGTGGAGTTTTATAGTAAGCAGCTTAACGATTTGTTCAAGTTCTTTAGTTACACGTGATCAAATAATAAAAAAAGTTAGAATTTCTAAGACTTTTTTTCCTGTTGCGGATAGTTTAGGGCAATTATATACTTTAATTTGCTCATTTTCGGCAATGTATTTTGCTTTTATTTTATTATTTCCAGAAAAATTTTCTTGGCAAATAATATTTATGCCGATATTAATTTTGCCCTTAATAATATGTGTGATTAGCGGTTCTATCGCAGTAGCATTTTTAACGCCGTATATTCGAGATATTCCGCAAATGTTGAGTGTTATTCTTGGAGTTATTTATTGGAGTATACCGATAGTTTATCCATATTCGCTAATTCCGGAGTCTAAAAAGATATATTTTGAATTTAATCCGTTCTTTTTAGTTATAAGACCCGTACAAGCGTTGGTGATTGACGGAACATTACCGGATATGATGCTGATAGTTAAGTCTATTATAGTTGCATTTATTACTGTTTGTATCAGTTATTTAATTTATAGACAATTTTCTAAAAGAGTTATTTATTATTTATGAAACTTGGTTTTAATCTAGATTTTAATGAATTAGATTTAACCGGACTTAAAAAATTAGATCAAATATTTTTAGATTATCTCTTTAAAGCCGATAGATCTTTGCATAAAGATTTAATGTTATTTAGATCGACTCCTCTCTCCATTATTCCAAAAGATTATTCCGAATTTTTGCTAAAAATTTCCCCTCATTTAGACGATTTTTTAGCAGAGTTATTTTGTATTTCAAAAGAAATAACGATATCAAGGTTAAAACATAAAGATTTTGATATTATTTATGAATGTAAAAGAAAATTTGTTCAACGTGTTGCCGTAAAAAAATATCCACCGGAAAAAATAAAAGATATTGATTTTGAAGATGTGTATTTAAAACTAACTGATTTAATAGGTGCGAATTTTACTTCTAGAGAATTTGCCAAACAAATAATTATATGGCAACAGGCAGAAGAAAGTTTTGCAGAAGAATTAGACATAGCAGCTAGGTATGCTGCGTATAGGGTTTATTTGTGTGGGGGTATCAAGCCACAGGATAACATCCTATTCAACCTCCCACAAAAACTAGATAAAGAAAATCTAATAGACGATAAAAAAATATTAAAATATCAAAAAAATGAGAGAGTAGATTTTGACTATACAGATTCTTTTTTAAATCTAGATGAAGCTTTAAACCATTCTCATTATTGTATTTATTGCCATAAGCAAGATAAGGATAGCTGTTCTAAGGGATTACTGCAACCTCAGAATCGTCATTGCGAGGAGCGAAGCGACGTGGCAATCTCAGGAGATTTGACGAGATTGCCACGCTCCTTGCAGTCGCTCGCAATGACGGATTTAAAACAAGGCTGCCCGTTAAAACAAAAAATTTCTGAAATGAACTATATTAAGGCACAAGGTTTTAACCTAGGTGCTCTTGCTATTATCGTTATTGATAATCCGATGGTTGCAGCAACAGGTCATAGAATTTGTAATGATTGCTCAAAAGCTTGTATTTACCAAAAGCAAGATCCGGTAAATATCCCATTAATAGAATCAAATATTTTAGAAGAAACACTTAAATTACCTTACGGCTTAGAGATATATTTACTGCTTACTCGTTGGAATCCGCTTAATATTTATGCACCGCTTCCGAAAGAACCTACTAATTATAATATTTTAGTTACCGGTCTTGGTCCTGCAGGTTTTAGTCTTAGCTATTATTTATTACGGTCAGGTCATAATGTTGTGGCTATTGACGGTTTAAGAATTACTCTACTGCCTTTTGACGTTCATAAGCCTATAAAATTTTGGCATGAATATAAAAATTTGTTATCGGAAAGAATGCCAAGAGGATTTGGAGGGGTAGCGGAATATGGGATTACCGTTCGGTGGGATAAAAACAATCTCGATATATTGCGGCTAATATTAGAGAGAAATAATAATTTCAAATATTATGACGGAGTAGCTTTAGATTTTAATATAACGAAAGAACAAGCTTTCGATTTGGGTTTTGACTATATAGCTTTTTGCATTGGAGCAGGTCAGCCGAAAGTTTTGGATATAGAAAATTTTGAAGCTAAGGGCGTAAAAACGGCTTCTGATTTCTTAATGACTTTGCAAAACGGAGGGGCATTTTTGAAAAATTCTAGTACTAATATGGTAATTAGGATGCCGATTGCGGTAATAGGCGGCGGTCTTACTTCCTTAGACGCAGCAACGGAAAGTTTATATTACTATAAAAAACAAGTAGAGGAATTTGCCGAAGATTATATAGAAAAAGATTTGACGGAGGAAGATAAAGAAATAGCTGAAGAATTTATTGCTCATGCAAAATTGTTTAAAGAAGCTAAGAATAATGAAGAATTAAGAAAGGTTTTTAATAAGCTTGGGGGTGCTACTGTCTACTATCGTGGAAGATTGCAAGATTCGCCGGCATATAAATTAAATCACGAGGAGCTAATATATGCATTAGCACTCGGTGTTGATTTTAAGGAAAATATGCAACCTTTAAGGATTAATGTTAATAAATACGGTCATGTGGAATCTGTGGAGTTTGAGAATCGAAACCGTCATTGCGAGCAGTCAAAGACTGCGTGGCAATCTCAGGAGTTTGGCTTAACAAGATTGCCGCGTCAATGCTACGCATTTCCTCGCAATGACATCAAAACCAAAACCGTGATTATGGCAATCGGTATAGAAAATAACACTCAATTCGATGAGGATAAATATAGCTATTTCGGTGATTGTAATCCTAAATATTCGGGTAGTGTAGTGAAGGCTCTTGCTAGTACCAAAGAAGGGTACGACGCTATTAACAAAAAGCTTATAAATAATAATCCTAGCTTTAAAGGTAGTTATAAAGATTTTTGTACGCAGCTTGATTATTTGCTGACTTCTAGGGTTAATAAAATAAATATTTTAGATGATAAAACTTTTGAGTTGATAATTCATTCGCCGCTTGCTGCTAAAAATTTTAAGTTCGGACAGTTTTTTCGCTTACAAAATTATTCTGAAGATGCTGCTAAGTTAATAGAGCCTGTAGCCTTAAGCCCTATCGATATTGATGTAGAAAAAGGCTTAATAAGCTTTATAGTTTTTGAAGTCGGTAAATCTACTAGCTTATGTAAAACATTATCCGAAAATGAGAAAGTAGTTTTAATGGGACCGACAGGTTCGCCGCTAGAAATACCTCAAAATAAAAAAATAGTTATTGTTGATTTCGAAGTCGGTAATATTATAGGCTTATTAAAAGTTCTAAAAGAAAATAATAATGAAGTTATATTTGTTACCTATCCTGATATAAAAATCCGTAAATTAGTTTCAGTGGATATAGTAATAATTAATGCTTCTCCTGAAATAATAGAAGAATTGCAAAGTCTAAAAAATGAAATATTCAGTGAAAATACAAAAATAATAGTTAGCGTTAATTCATCGATGCAATGTATGATGAAAGGAATTTGCGGACAATGTATTCAAAAAGTTAAAGGAGAGCAGAAATATATTTTTGCATGTAGCCAGCAAAATCAAAATGCAGAAATAGTTGATTTTAAGAGCTTGAAAACTCGTTTACGCCAAAACTCTTTGCAAGAAAAAATGAGAAAATTAGTGGCTAATTCATCCATAATTTAATATAATAGCTTCAATTAACTCTTCTAGTTGTTCAGGTGATAATTCACCAATTTTTTTGAATTTTATCACTTCTTATAGCACTAATTTCATCAACCATAATATGAGATTCTAAATTAAAACCATTTAGCTCTGTAGGAGTCAATAACAGGTGAAAAGTTGTGGGTCATCTATTAAATACGTTGTGAAGGCAAACTGTTATACTGGGATGATTTTTATATAAATTAGATTGAACAACAACGGGGCGAGGTTTACCATAATCTCCAGATATTACACCAAGCAACAATATATCTTTTTTAATTTCTATTATTTCCATTCATCTAACCAACTTTCTTCATTGTGTTTTAACCATAAGTTGGCATCAGGATTGTTTTCTTTACTAGCTAATAAGGATTGACGTTTAGCTTCTTTGTCTAGGTCTGAATTTTCTAGTTGTTTAAGATATTATGTATTGCTTCACTAATTATCCAGCTTTTTTCACGGTGTAAATCATAAGTTGCTTTTTCAAGTTTTTTACTTAAATTTATTTCTAAGCGTATACTAGTCGTAATACTTTTTATCCTCCTTATAATATTTAATTGTAACACAAAGTGTTACATATCGCTAGTTAAATAAATTTACTTCTCAAAACGACAAAATGCTCTACTACTATCTTGATTAAGAAAATCGATAATTTGTATTACTATAGAATTATTGTTATATTTCTCAGCAACTTGTTTTATACGCTCAGCAAAATTACCTTCACCTGAGAAGATTTCTTCGATAGCTTTTAAAGCACTTAAAGACTTTACTTTATCAAACCCTTTTCTATTCATACCGATTAGATTTAAGCCCTCAAGCACCGCACGTTTGCTACTTACAAGCCCAAACGGTATTACATCTGCTCCGACCGGCGATAGCCCGCCGATCATCGAATATTCACCGATCCTAGCATATTGATGTACGGCAGACAGTCCGCCGATTATTGCATAATCACCTACCCCAATATGACCTGCTAGGCTTACATAATTAGCAAATACTACATTATTGCCGATTTTACAATCATGACCTATATGGACGCCGACCATAAATAAATTATTATTTCCTACTCTTGTCATCATTCCGCCGCCTTGGCTTCCTGCTTGTACCGTAACATATTCTCTAATAGTATTATTAGAGCCAATTATCGTGCTTGATCGCTCATTAGCATATTTTAAGATTTGTGGAGGTTGACCTATTGATGCAAAAGGATAGATTACGGTATTTTCGCCGATTTCGGTAATCCCTTCAATTACTACATGGGATTTTAGCTCGACATTGTCATGAAGCACAACTTCAGGACCTATAATACAATACGGTCCGATTTTTACGTTTTTACCAAGCTTTGCACCTTCTGCAATTACAGCTGTAGTATGGATATTAGAATTTGACACTATGTCCCTATGTTTTATCTTTAATCATTGCGGTAAACTTACTTTCTACAGCTATTTCACCTTCGACCGTAACCGTACTTGAAAATTTCCATACGTTAGCTCTTTGCTGATCAATAACAGCGTGGATATGCATAGTATCCCCCGGCTGAACAATTCTACGAAATTTTGCATTTTCGATAGTCATTAAAAACACTTCTTTATTCTTAGTAAAACCTAAAGATTTAGCAACTAATATAGCAGCTAATTGTGCCATAGCCTCAACCATTAGAACACCGGGCATAACAGGCCTTGCCGGAAAATGTCCTGTAAATTGCGGTTCGTTAACAGTAACGTTTTTAATACCTGTTATTGATTTGTTAGGATCGATTTTAAGTACTCTATCTACTAATAAAAATGGATAGCGATGAGGTATCCAATCCATGATTTCGGTAATATCTATGATCATTTATTTAGATCTCTTCTTTAATGTAAATTTTCCGTCATTGCGAGGAAATTATGAAATAATTGACGAAGCAATCTAGTAAAAAGTACTAAAATCAGCACTTTTTGCTAATTTTTTTGGATTGCCACCGTAGCCTATGGCTGCTCACAATGACGGCTCAGGTATTTATGCAACAACAAAGCTCTTTTCAATAGCAATCTACTTTTTTAATTTGCTATTAGAGGTCTTTAGTAATTGTTTCATAATAATAGATTGTCTATGCCAATCCATAATAGGAATTGCAGGGCTGCCGCCGACAATTTTACCTGCTTCTATATTTTGTGCTACACCGCCTTGTGCCGCTACCTGTGCCCCATCGCCTATATTTAGATGTCCGGCGATTCCTACTTGCCCTCCAAGAGCACAATATTTACCGATCGTGCTACTTCCTGCTATACCTGTCTGTGCTACGATAATAGAGCCTTTACCTATTTTGACGCCATGCCCTATTTGTACTAAATTATCTATGCGGCATAAATCTTTTATAATTGTATCTTGAAGTGATCCTCTATCAATAGTAGTGTTTGCACCAATTTCAACATTATTGCCGATTTTAACTATTCCTATATGAAATATTTTGTGATGTACGCCTTTTTCGGTAGAAAATCCAAACCCGTCCTGTCCAATTTTTGCACCTGCAAGTATTACGACGTCGTCGCCTATAATTGCATAATTTATTGAAACATGTTGTTCTATTCTAGCGTTTCTGCCGATATTTACTCCTCTACCTATAAAACTTCCAGCTTCTATAATACTATTATCACCTATAATAACATCGTCTTCAATAACTACATTGTGACCTATATAACAATTTTTTCCGATAGTCGCCGAATCTGCAACAATAGCGGATTTCATTATTTTAGCAGGGTATGATTTAATAGGAGCATAAAAAAAATCTATTAATTTGCCGTAAGCAAAATATGAGTTCTGGGCGTGTAATAAAACAGTATTTGGATTTGCTTCTCCCGTAAAATTTTTCGGCACTATACAAGCAGCAGCTTTGGTAGTTTTTAAAAATTCGGAGTATTTAGGATTGCTTAAAAAGCTAATATCATTTGGTGATGCTTCCTGCAGAATTTTAATATCATGAATAGCTATATCTTCATGAATCTTAGGAGGTGCTATAATATCGTGTAAAAAATCTATAATTGCTGTTAGTTTTCGTGGCCCTAGATTTTTATAAAAATTACTACTTACCATATAACTTTAAGCAAATTAATCATTAGCGACAGTATATAAGTGATAGTTTTATTATGCAACAAAATTTACAGGTGGAATAAAAGGTATTGCTAAGTAAAGAATGATGTCGTCATTGCGAGCAGCCGTAGAGCCGTAGGCTGCGTGGCAGTCTCATGAAATAATAACAAACTCCTGAGATTGCTTCGTCAATTGCTATGCAAATTCCTCGCAATGACGGAAAAACCGATCCACGCAACAACGTCTACTTGATTGTAAGATCTAGGAAAAAAATAGATAAAAAGTCACAAATATTAATTTACGTTTTATTAAGAAGAATTAAATTAATATATTGTAGCTATTTTTTGTTACTGAATTATAAAGCTTTTTTGAAATAGAAGTAGCTATTTTAGTACAAATCTTATCAATTTTTACAAAAATATTAATAATCTAATGTCTTTTAATAAAGCCTAAATTATATTAACTAAGTCAAGGTATTGAAAATGTTAGAAATAAACAACTTAGCCTTTGCAGGTGGTGGAGTAAAAGTCATAGCGTATGCAGGGGCTCTAAAGGCATTAAAAGACAAAGATTGTTTAAAAAAATATCCAGAAAAGTAGTTGGAGCTTCCGGTGGTGCAATAGCTGCTTTCTCCATAGCACTAGGATATCAACCGGAAGAAATTGAGGATATACTTAAGAAAATTGATTTTAATAAATTTTCAGATCATACTAGTAAATAGGACCAAGTGTATAATCTTGTATTCTACGGAGGGTTAAATTCTGAGAAATATCTAGAAGAATTTTTAAGGCAATATTAAAAGACAAGGGATTTGACCCCGATATTACTTTTAAACAGCTACATGACAGTCAAAAAACAAATATAGATTTATACGTAGTGTGTACTAATCTCAGTACTCAAAATTTCCGGAAATTCTATCTTATGAAAATGCTCCTGATGAGAAAGTTGTAAAATTCGTATACGCTTCAGGGGCTTTTCCTATATATTTTCAGCCCGTACAAAAAACTGTTCAAGGAGTAGTAGTTTCAACATATGTGGATGGTGGAGTTACGAATAATTACCTGGTTGAGGTGTTTGATGATAAAACTGCAGTACGAAGCCTCCCTCAAACAGATAATAAAAATTATAAAACTCTTGGGTTTAAACCAATCAATAAAGAAATATTAGAAGCTTATCAGAATGGTACAGAACCTAAAAACCGTTTGTGGATACTACTACTGTTGTGGATCAACTATATGCATTAGCTGAAGTTCTCACAAGCTTTGACTTGATAAGTTGTTTTCAGAATCATGATAGAACAGTTTTTATTGATGATCATAATATATCAGCTTTAAGTTTTGATATCACAGCTGAACAAAAAGAAGCATTAATAAATTCAGGTTATTCTGCAACTTATGATTATGTGACGAGAATAGAGAATATAATGCTTGCAGGACTAGGAATAAACGATTCTAATTGTTTAAAGTTTTGCTTAGAATCATCTTGGAACAGCTAAGGTTGTTCTGGAGTATAGAAACCTCCATCAACAGGCGGTAAAATCACCGTTAAATTGGTTTATTCCTCGATATTTTACGGTCGGGGAGGTAGTAGTCGTGTTCTCAGGGCTTAGAGTATTAACTTTAAGCCTAAAAAACTACTCAGCTGTTCTTGTTGACGGTGTTTCTAACTCCCTGATCACCAATCGGGCTTTAACTTAGCTTCTTGGTGATCAAACTTGAATCATTTAAGTTTAACTAATGAAGAACTAAGCCGTTATGAACACTAAAACAGTAGAAATAGCTATTATTGAGCCATATCTAGATTTTTTTTATTAAAGACAAAGAATTATTACGTGAAATTTATCCAAATGGTATAAATAGGGAATTAAGAATAGAATTTATTTTAGTTAAAAAACTTTACACATAATATTCTTACTACAAATTAATTAGAAATTTATTCAATTTACCATACCGAAAATTATACGTATAATCGATAAACAACTTTTAAAAGCATCGCTTGGTTTATTTCGTTCAATTATTCTTGGCACTGTATTATATCTAAACTTAGTTAAATTTTTTATCTATGATAAGAATGATTTTGTATTGAACATACGAGCTTTAAAAAGTAATGAAAATTACTTTTTGTTACATTAAAATTAATTACTTTAAAAAACTGATTAACTGGGAGTAATTAGATAAGCAGAATTTAAATGGTGGAGGCAAGTATACTCAAATGCTTTCAAGAATTGAATTTTATTTTGAGAGGTGAGGATGCGAATCCTTGATAAAATGAGAGAGCAATTTTTGAAAGCAGAAGAGTATAGACGATTTGCTCCACTAAGCGACAGTATATTAAGTAATACTTTTTTATATAACAAAATTTATAAGCATCATAAAAATTAAAGATGAAGGCAAAATGGTCCCTTTTTATTAATTCTATGTAGCGTTACTTTTTCCAGACAACTCAACATCTATCCCCCATTTTTCATTTTCTAAGTCGGAGATAATACAACATATTGCTTCATTTGGTAAGCATGATAAATGTAAAAAAGGGGGGGTAGAATCCGATTGAATTTCCGGTTGTATATACTCCTGCAATGGCAAATGGGAATAATTTCATAAAATTATTCATCGTTATTATAATAGATTCAGGATTATTATTTTGTTCTTGTAAATAAGATGCTAATAGTTCCTTATTTACTTTCACTTTTTTATAGAATTTTGTAGCATATGCAATTTTAAAAAAATTATCTAAACTATTATTATAAAAAAGTTTTATTTAGAAATGAAGCTAAATTTTTTAATAAGTTTTGTTGTTTTTCTTGCAATAATTCCCTTACCTCGGCAAATGCTTTGTCCGTATCTGCGTAGCTTGCAGCCATATTCCCATTATTATCAGCACGAATAATCATCTCAGGTGGCAGCAGCTTAATAAACTCTAGAGAAACTGCTATTATGCCTTTTTTGGATGCAAGCATTAACAATGTCCTTCCGAATTTATCAATAGAGTTAATATTTTCCTCAAACATTCTTGGAATAAGCTCTATACAAACATTATCTAAATCACGCCACATAGCCTTTGTTAATGCAGGCTGACCACGTATATTCTCGATCGTATTAATAGCCTCGTCAGACATCTTGGGAATAATTTTTAAACAACCTTCTTCTAAACCTGCATCAGCAGCTAAAATTAAGGCTGTATTACCATCCTCATCGGATTGATTAAATAAATTAGTATTTTTTATTTTATCAATTAATTTTTCTAGTAAAGATATTAGTTGATTATATAATATTTCATCTGATTCTTCAGGTGTTGATTCTTTATGTATTCCAAAAATTTTTTTATACGTATAAACATAATTTATCTTTATTAACCTAAAGTTAATTACAAAAATAAGTTTACAGATGCAATAGAAATTTAATTGAAGATATAAAATAACTGGATTTAAAGTAAGGAATAGTGGTGGCCACGGTTGGAATTGAACCAACGACACAAGGATTTTCAGTCCTTTGCTCTACCGACTGAGCTACGTGGCCGTATATACTCTATGAACTTGAAAATTTGGCTTCGTCGTCTTTGTAAGTCCTCGGATACTCACGTATTAGTATACGCTCCGCTCCTCGGCTTACAGACTCCTTGCTCTTTTCCAAGTTGATCTTCGTCTATACTATTCTTTCATTTATTAGGGTGTAAGGAAATATAACTTAAGCTTTATAATAGATTAATCGGCTTTTGTCTATTCTTAATTAGTAATATTAGACAAAAATACTTAATTATGATATCATGAGTGTTTATTTTTATAACGGTTTTTATGATCAAAATCGGCAATATTGAGCTTTCTTCAAATATTATACTAGCTCCAATGTCGGGTGTTACGGATTTGGAATTTAGAAGATTAGTGAAAAGATTTGGTGCAGGGCTTGTAGTTTCTGAAATGGTAGCAAGTAGAGCAATGATTGTGGAATCTAGGCAGTCACTAAAAAAAAGTGCCATTATGTGTGATGATGCAACAAGTGCTTGCGTACAGTTAGCAGGCTGTGAGCCGAATGTGATAGCAGAAGCTGCTAAAATGAATGAGGGTATGGGGGCAAAAATTATCGATCTTAATTTTGGCTGTCCGGCGAAAAAAGTAGTAGGCGGTTATTCAGGCTCGGCTCTAATGAGGGATGAGCAGCTGGCAGCTAAAATTTTTGAAGCTACCGTTGAAGCGGTTAAGCTGCCGGTAACCGTTAAAATGCGTATGGGTTGGGATGATAATACGAAAAACGCTCCGACTTTAGCCAAAATTGCTGAAAGCTCAGGTGTTCAGATGATTACCGTTCACGGTAGAACTAGATGCCAGTTTTATTCCGGTAATGCCGATTGGGATTTTATACGATCAGTTAAAGAATCGGTAAAGATTCCGGTTATTGCTAATGGTGATATTACTAATTTTGTTAAGGCAAAAGAAGCCCTACAAAAATCCGGTGCAGACGGTATTATGGTCGGTAGAGGAGCATATGGCAAACCTTGGCTTATTTCACAAATTGATCATTATCTTAAAACAGGTGAAGAAAAATCTGCTCCCTCTATAGCAGAGCAGCTAGATATCGTAACCGAGCATTATGAGGCAATACTTGATTATTATGGTGAATCTGTGGGCGTACCTATTGCACGTAAGCATATTGGCTGGTATAGTAGCGGTTTACCGAATTCAGCAGAGTTTAGAGGTGCTGTTAATTTAATGAACGATCCTCTAGCTGTAAAAGAGAAAATTGCGGAATTTTATACGAGCGTTATGGAGACGAATAAATTAAAAGAATTTTAAGTTTTATTTTTGTAATATTGTTTTTTAGTTTAAGCTATGCAAGTGAAAAAGCAGTAATTATAACTGATTATAAACCGGTATTTTTGCCTGTAATTGCTGAAAATAAAAAAATAAGAATTGCTATTCGTTCTTATTTAAATAATGAAAAATCATATTTCGTTTTAGTAGATCCGAATTCTTTTAAAACTGAAATAGTCCTACAAGAGCTGGTAATTTTACCTACGAATAAAATAGAAAAAGAAAATCTTCTAAAAAAATTAAGTAAAACTCCGTATATTAAAGTTTTAAATAAATATAGCTCTACACCTTATATACAACAAAATTACGGTGCTACGAGTAGCATGTATAAAGTAAAAGGACAGTTCTTGACAATTGACATGTGTTCTTCTTCCAAAAGCTTTGAAGAAGATTTTTTTTAAAAGCTCGTAGAATTATCGATCAAACTAAATAAACCTATTCCGATTGCTATATGTGTTTCAGGATTATGGATTAATAAGCATACAGAAGAATTCTTATGGTTATTAAAACAACAAGAAAACGGTTATTTACAAATAACATGGGTTAATCATTCATTTAGTCATCCTTATTTTAAAGATAAACCTCTTGAAGATAATTTCCTTCTTTCAAATAAAGATGATTTTGAAAATGAAGTATTAGAAGCAGGCAAAATATTAGTAAGTTATAATATTGCTCCGTCACCTTTCTTTCGTTTTCCTGGATTAGTTTCCGATCAAACATTAATAGAAAAATTAAAAGATTTGGGATTTATTCCGCTTGGGAGTAATGCATGGCTTGCTAAAGGCGAAAAAGTTCAAAATGGTTCTTTTTTTTATATTGGTACACGGTAATAGTAACGAAAAAGCCGGAATAGATTTAATTATGCCGATGTTACCGGAATTAAAATTACTTCCTATTGAAAAGGCGTTTTTATTACATGACAATTGATTAGTTAGATATTAATAATACGGTAAGCTCATAGTTGTTCTTATATCACATGAAGAATATGAGAAAATTAATCAGCTTGAAGATATGTATTGGGCAATGCAAGCAAAAAATGCGAGTAAAAGTGGTTTTTTGTCAGAGGAAGAGAGTAAGGATTTTTTAAATAAGATATTAAATATCTTTCTTATAGGAAAAAGAAATGATGGAGAAGTTTATAAATTATTTAAAAGAAAAATTAAATAGTTCATAATTATAATTTAACTTTTCTAGTAGGGCTTTTATCTCTTTGAATATCAAGTTTTGTATCGAATAGCGGAGAATCTTGTAAAAAATCAATAAGGGAAGATTCTTGTGAATTTTCTTTATAATTTGTTATTATACTACATAAACGTTTATTATTATCTAATACTTCTAGATTTACTTCGATTAAAGGCGGAGTAAGTAAATGCTTAATAATTTCAGACCATTCTATTAAAATTAAATTGCTGTTTAATGCCTCTTCAAATCCAAGTTCATAGATTTCTTCAGGTGATTTAAGGCGATACAGGTCATAGTGATATATAGTGAAGTTAGATGCTTTATACGTTTGCAGTAAGTTAAAAGTAGGGCTTATAATGCTTGTATTTTCACCGCAAAAATATTTAATAATTTCACGACAAAAAAATGTTTTACCTGCTCCAAGGTCACCGTTAAGTAAAACTATATCATTTGGTTTTAAGCTTTGTGCTAAAAGCTTTGCAAGCTTCTTTGTCTCTTCTTCGCTATTTAGTGTATGCATTTTTTAACTTGATAAATCATTTGTAAATATTGATTTTGAAAAGTGTTGGAACCTATATTCTGCATATTCCAATTTTCGCTATTTAATATTATTATTTTAGCGTTTAATTTGTCGTATAATCGTGAATTTTGTTCATTACTTAAAACAAGACATTTGTTATTAGACTCTTTAATTAAATCTTCTAGCTTGCTTATATATCGGAGGCTTTTTTGACTTTCGCTATATAATTTTGCAGTTTTAATATTAGTATTAAGAAAAAAATACTCGCTACTGTCACTTAATAAAATTACGTCTTTTATCGTTGCAAGCTCATTATTTTTAATCTTTTGTAGCTTATTTAATTCTTTAAGTGCTGTTGAAAGGTTATTATTAATATCTTCTTGTAGCTCAGGAAATTTTTCACTAAATATTTGTGCAAATTCCTGTAGTAAAATCACAGCATTATTAAGATCAAGCCAAATATGCCAATTATCTTTTATAGTGGTTAAAGATTTAATATCACTGATTTTTATAATGTTTTTGCTATGATTATCAATTAATTTCTCGGCAAAACCGTCAAATTGTTCATTAATATAAATTGCTATATCAGAATTTTTGACTTTTACTAAATCACTAGGTTTTAAATTATAATGATGTGGACAGTCACTACTAATAGCTAAGCTCTCGATATCCGCTTTATCCTTAACAAGCATCGAAACAATACTGCCGATTGGCGTAATACTTACAACTATCTTAGGCTTAGCATAGCTAGTAAGACTGAGGAATGTAAGAAATAGTAATGCTAGGTATGTCATCTCTGTGAAGGCTTGCTTGCGTTGATACCAAATCGTCATTGCTAGCGACTGAAAGGAGCGTGGCAATCTCAGGATTTTGGCACGAGATTGCTTCGTCAAAATTTTCAATTTTTCCTCGCAATGACGGTTTGACGTACTAGCTCTCATAATTTCGCCAACAACTCTAATTTACTAGGTTTAAAATCCTGCTCTATCCAAAAATTTTTTAGATATTCTAGTTTTGCTCCTATCTTTTTTTTTTCTATATTCATATTTAACAAATCATTACCGTTTACTTGGAATTTAGGACGTAATAACGCATCATATTTAAGAATAAATTCTTTTACTTGTGAATGATTTAATTTACCGATTATTCTAGCTGCTAATAAATATTCCTTATAATTCTTTTTTTCAAACCAAATTTTTTTCATGTTAAATTTAGCGTCATTCAGAAAGTTCGTTATTGATAATATTTGCATTGCTTCATGTTTTGAGAATTTCCAATCTAGAAAGACCTTTAAATTTAAATCTTTTTGACAATATAATAAGAGTGCATATCGAGTAACTAATTCTAATTTAAAATCATTTGCCTGCTCAAAAAATTTTATTTCATAATTTTGGATAGAGAATATTAGTTCTAATATTCCTATTTCAAACATAGCTTTTAAAATTTGTGCTGCTCTTTTTGAAACAATAATTTTATCCATTTCGCTTTTAATTCGTTCTCGTGATAAAGTTTTTAAGCCGTCTTTTAAAGCTTTACATGCTTTAAAGCTGCCATCATCAAGCTGATTCGCATAATAGCTAGAAAACCGAAAAAAGCGTAGAATTCGCAAATAATCTTCTTTAATTCTATCTAGAGTTTTTCCTATAAATACAACCTTTTCTTGCTGCAAATCCTTAAACCCTTCAAAATAATCATATATCTCGTTCTTAAAGGGACAATAGCTTAAAGCATTAATAGTAAAATCTCGTCTTGCGGCATCTTCGGCAAAATCGTTGGTGAATATTACTTTGGCATGTCTGCCGTTACATTCAATATCTTTCCTAAGAGTCGTGATCTCAAATTTTTCATTATTTAAAGTAGCCGTAATCGTGCCGAATTTTAAACCGGTCGGAATAGTTTTTATTTTAGCTCCAGATAAAATATTTGTTACTTCACTAGGTGTCAAATTAGTAGCTATATCTATATCGCAGCTACCTTTCTCAAGTCGATCTCTTGGATAACTTGCTTCTAAAGGTAATTTGTACGTCGATCCGGTACTCGAATCCTCACGTACGTTTATGTACATTGCGATTCTGCGTTCCGTGTCTCCTTCAAATTCCTCTTTATTAGTTTTGTTATGCAAGAGATCTAGTAACGCATCACGTACGCAGCCGCCTATAAGTCTTGCTTGTCCTTTTTCATTTAAGAGACTCAAGATTTTTCTATATCCTTTTGAGGGGATTTTTAGTATTTTGTGTGTAACTTGCATTATTCGATTTTACCTAAAGTATCGGATAGTTTTTAAAAAGACTTTGATGTCATCCTAGCTAAAAACTGGACCTTGTTATATGGCTCGTTTATGTCATTCCCGCTTGGCATTGTTGTGTGGATACTGAGTCGTTATTGCAAGCGACTGTAAGGAGCGTGGCAATCCAGAAAAATAATAAAAAAATGTTAAAAACTAGCATTTTTTACTGGATTGCTTCGTCAAAACTTACAGTTTTTCCTCGCAATGACGACTCAGTATCCACACAACAATGCCAAGCGGGAATGACATAGAACAAGAACAGTCCGGTACTAAGATTTTACGTACATTCCTTTTTATTGCAAAAGATAAGTATAATAGGGCTTTTTTTTAAATCTTTATTAATCGTTATTAAGCTCCCGCGGCTTAGATTTATAATTGAGATTAATATGAATTTCGGCTTTCTCACAATGATTATCTTTATTAATGACAATTTTTTGTCCGTAGTTGGTTAAAAAATATTATTCTCTAAAGGTAACACCATACTATCTTTTTGTCCAAACCAATTAGCCCAGTAAGTTCTATTGAAAGCAGGTATTTTATCAGCATGTATTACTAGTTTATTTTCTCTATCTTTAACGCCTACCGCCATATGATTTGCATCAAATATTAATTCCGGCTTTGGGGAGTAGGACATAAATATAAAAGATATTGCCATGATTGCAAGACCAAGCAAACGCCAAGCAGTTTTCCATATACAAAGCCAAAAAAGCCGAATAAAAAAGAGTAATATGCTGAAATTGGTAATATAACCGAAATACTATACAGCAGTTGGTAAACTATTAAAATAGGCGGCTGATTTTATTATTATATCAATAAAGAATCCCATAAGCTTTAGAATATAGTTATCAAACCTGATCATGGTAAAAGGCAGAGATAACAAAGCAAGAGGCATAAGACAAAATGACGTTATCGGAACGACAATGAGGTTAGCTGGTACTGAGTAAATAGCAAATATAAAGAATTGATTAATTACTGCAGGTGCCGTTATGATGCTTGCTAAGAAGCTTGAATAAATATTTGAGGCTGTATAAAATTTTACTGCTCCAAAAATGCCTTTCTTTTCTCCAAGTAACCATGAATTCTTTAAGTAAAATTCATAACCGGCAACAAGCGATAATACGGCGATAAAAGATAATTAGAAACTTGGATGAAAAATATATTCGGGATTTAACGATAATATTATAAAAGCCGCAATTGCAAGTGAATGAAGGGGAAAGCAAGAGCGTCCGATATATAATACCGTAAATAAAAATTGCAGCAGTAATAAAAGCTCTAGTCGCTGCTATTTGCATACCGCTTAGTTCTAAATAACCAAAGCTTCCTATTAGCGAACAATAAGCAGAGATTAATTTTATATTGAAATTATATGTCAAATAATTTGAAAGATTTAATAAAAACCTTGTAGTAAGGAAAATAATCATCACAACTAAAGATAGATGCAAATCCTGAAACACAAAGCACGTGTGATATACCGTTTTGCCTCATATCCTGCATTATTTGCCTGTTTAAACCTTTTGTTTCGCCAAGTAATATTGCAGCTGAAAATTCCCTTTATCTTTTCCTAGCTTTTCTATTAAATTATTATAAATATAGGAACGCACTCTATAAATAAAACTATCAAAATTTGTTTCATTATGTTCTATAATTTGCGGCTCAGACATCGCATAGCCGTTTGCTCCAATATCGGATAGATAAGGGTAAAAACCAAAATCATAACCCCCGGGTAGTATACTATTTTGCGGCTTATAGAGCTTAGCAAGCAAAGTAATTCGGTTATTTACCCTAATTTCTTGTATATATTTTTTCGGTATACTAATTTTTTAACTTTTTGTAAGTTACTATTAATTTGTTTTATCTTTATGCGACTTAACACTACTTATCCTCCTATAATAGTCGGTTTTATCGATCCTATTTTACCGCTAATTTTAGTGATGATAGCTTTATAAAGCATTTCGCTATGTAAATTTGTTACACGATATTTAGAGATGAATATGCCAAAAATAAAAGCAATAATCATTCAGTAAGTAACTGTAAAAATATATTAGAATTTCTAGTAAAGGTTAATATTAAACAAACACAAAAAATGAAAAAAATTGTTGTAAATGAAAGCTCAAAATCAAGCGAAAAATAAACAATAATACCGTAAATAAAACTAACAAAATACCATTATACTCTGTTTCCAAAGTTATTTTAAAATATCGCAGTGTTTTTTATCAAAAGTTAAAAATACATTATACGTTATATCTGTTATATTTTCAATAATTAGAACAAAATTCTCTTGTAATTATAAGTTAAGATAAATTAACTTATATATTGCTTTTTATTAACTTATTCATTATAATTTCCAACGTTATGTACATAAAATTTTAATTTAAATTGAGATATTTGTAATGAATAAGTTAACAGGACAATATTTACTAAAAAAATCAAGATTTTTAAAATATTCTCTGCTTGCCTCCATTTCAGTAGGAGCTGCAATACCTTTTGAGGGTATGGCGATGAGTAAAGAAGCATTTCGTATCGATCTCAGTAATAAATTGTTGAATCACGTGTCACAATTAAACGGACACAAAGATACGACAAATACCCCGCAGCAGATAGGAACAGTAATTGTACCGGAACCAGAAATAAACACATATACTCCATCTGAAATAAGAGAAATGAAAATATCTAACAAACCTAAGGCATCTAATCCATTAAAAGATGTTCCTATAGAGGATCATTATAAAGTGGTAGCACGTAGTAAGTCTGATGTCGGGAAAGCAAGAAAAGTACGACCAATTACTAGACGCAAAACATTTGCAGGCATTGAAAAAACAGAACAAAGTACTCCTGAATCGACAGAACAAATGCTTCAAAAATCAGAGATTATAATAACAGCGTCTTCGCCTACTGTTAGCCCAGCTTCAAATAGTTTTATCACTGCACCTAATACACCAAATACTACCCTGACATCACCTGAACATTATACTACGGCACCTGGTACTCCATCATCAATACCGGCGACTCTGTATCAGCCTACTTCAGATTCTAAACCAAATGATAGTTTAGGAGCTAATACACCACCAAACATAAACACAAACTCAAAGGCAGCACGAAGATTATCGTTTAGCAGTAGCGACCCGCAACAACAGGCAGTGCAATCTAGCTCACAGGTTAAACCAGAAGTTCCTCCGAAGCCGACATTTGTACCGTTGCCTATAAAAAAAAGCAGTACTGAAATTGTAGCAGGAATGGTAAGTAATATATCACGAGTTAATGAGATGATAGGAATCAAGTTAGCTGAAGTAACACAGGCTATTAAAGATACCACAGATAAAAAAGATAAAGAACGATTGCAGAAGTTGTATACGAAGCTAACTTCAACACAAAAAACAACAGAAGCACTCAAGTCAAGAGCTGAAGAGATAGAAACAAAAATCAAAATAGGTGAAAATAAAGATAAAATAAAGAAACTTGAAAAAGAGTTAACAAGTAAAAACAATAAAGCAGATAGATTATTTCAGAAAATAGAAAAAATAGATATTCCAGCAAATAAAGTTTCGATAAAATCGCAGGAAACAGTTCCGGTTACAACGGCGTCAACCGAAGTTAGTGCGTTTCAAGCACAGCAAGCAAGAATTAATGAGGCTCGGCAAGGTGTATTTAATAGAAATAAATCAAGCGGAGATAATGCAAGAAAAAGTAGTGCTGGAACAAAAAGAGAAAAGAAAAAACAAGAAGCACAAAAGCAGTTATCAGAAATAAAGAAACAAGAAAAAGCTAAAGAAGTAGCTGCTAGTGCGAAAAAAGAAACAAGTAGAACGGCATTACGAGTCATGCAAGATAAAATGAATGGTGATTCTGAACAATTAAATAAGATAGAGGAAAATCTAAAGTTAGTAACTCCTGTTGTTTATAATAGTTCTACCGGTCCTACTTATAAGCAGTCGCCAAAAGCAAAGCCAATTATACCATTAAGTCATGGGCTTCAGAGAATTTTAGGTGAACAACCAGAGGATGAAGAGGGGTACTTAGTGCCAATAAAAGTTCAGCAGCAACCTTATACAATAGAGGACCCTATTCCAAGTCATTCAAAAGATATTTATGAGGCTAAGGCTTCACAATACATTAATTATTTGAATAGCATACAGCCAAATCAGTCAAATCAAGCTCAAATAGATAGTGTAATAGATAGTTTAGCAACAGAAATGAAAAAGTTTAGTGCGGATCAATTTAGTCAAAAATTAGGTGAGGTTGCACATCTTGCCAGTATAAAGGCATATGAAGGTTTGTTCGAGCAATTATATGAAATTCAGCAAGCTAGAATTCCAGAAACTCAAAAAGTATATGAGCAAGCGGAAATATCTCAGTCTTATGCAGAGTATGAAGAGAATTCAAGAAAAAGCAGTACTCCAGTATTATCACGCTCGTCTTCAGCTAAAAGTGTAATATCATCAAATTTTGAAGAAAAATCAGCATTGTTACAAACCACAACTACAGATGAAAGCTTGAGATCTGACAACAATTGGAAAAATTCTGCACCATATTCTTCAAGTCCAAAGCTTGATAAAAAAGGATTAGAATATTTAGATTTAGCTGGCGACGCGTTCGTTCAGAATCTAAAACAACCTGATACGTTAACTATAGAAACTCTTGGTTTAATAACGCCAGCACCAAATACAACTGTTGCTAAAAGTGACTCATCGAGGAAAAATAATGTAAGTGGAAGTATTCCGGAGATACAACAACTGCAATCAGAAAAAATGCGTACAGAAACTTTAGGTGTGCAGGATGATCTAGGGCTAGATTTACATTATGTACCTCAAGAAACTTTAACTGAAGAAAGTACCTATTTAGTTTCTAGTAAGAAAAAACAAGGTAATATAATAAAGAGAGCTGTATCAAAAGTAGGGTCAATTTTGCAAATAAATTATGCAGAGAACAGAAAAAGGAAAAGAGATGGAGAAACCTCAAAGCAAAGAACAGTAGATCAAGAGGGAAAATTTGGCCACGCTTGGGGAAATGAGAATCATAAGGAGTCTAGTTTAAGTGTAGTTATTGGATTCACAAAAAAGGCAACTCAGCTTATAAGCCTTTTAGATGCAAAGAGAACCGCAATACTGCAAACAACCAGTCCTTCACAAAGAAAATCACTTAGTTTAGTTTTACAGGAAATAGAAAATGATTACCAAGAAACAATTAAAATCTCTCAAGAATTACAGCAGGTATTAATACGCAAACCGAAAGATATAAAAGCTTATAATGCAAAAGTAGAAAAAAAATTGGATGCTATTAAAAGTAGAGCAGATAAACACTTTAATAATATAGAAACAGATGTAGATGTTGGATTTAATCCAAATGGGGGAAATAGTCATTCTATGGTGACTACTAATATGGATAGCTTACCAAAAAATTTAGCTGTAACCCCACCTATAAATGTAGGGTCACTATATAACTCTCCGCAAGCTCAACAATTTCGAGAAGATCATAAAAATATTATAATAAATGATAGATCACAAGGTAGACTAAATTTGGTTGATAGTACTATAGTAAAAGAACTTACAGATGTAGATGCTTCAATATATAATACTGCTCCCCCTGAGGTACTAAAAGAAGCTGAAGCTTTACTTGATAGATCACAAGGTAGACTAAATTTGGTTGATAGTACTATAGTAAAAGAACTTACAGATGTAGATGCTTCAATATATAATACTGCTCCCCCTGAGGTACTAAAAGAAGCTGAAGCTTTACTTGATAGATCACAAGGTAGACTAAATTTGGTTGATAGTACTATTAAAAAAGGTACACAGCCATTATCTAATTTATCTACTATATATGAGTCGGTTAGTTATGAGAATTTAGCATCAGAAACAATATATAAGACAGAGCAACCTAAGCCATCTATAAGTTACACGAATACTAGTAAACGAAAATTACCTATACCATTATTCAAAAGTGCCGAGCTTGACAAGAAATTAGAGTATTTGGATTTAGAAGATAAACTATTAGAAGTAGAGGAAGCTAGAATAGTTAAGGAAAAGCAAGCTATTGCCAAATTGAATCAATATCAAGATCCAGAAAACCTAGAATTTAAGCGGTTAGCTATGGAAGCACTAGACTTATCTTCAAAAGAATCACAATTAAAAGAAAAAAGGAAAGCCATAGAAGCAGAATTTTCTTTAAATGAAAAGTCTTCAAGCACAGATGTATCAATATTACGTTCCTATTCAATTGATGACATAAGCAATGTACTTAGTGATGCAGAATCAAATCTATCCCATTCACCTTCGGTTAGTGGTTTAGATAATTTAAATAAAGAAAAGATTTGGTTAGAAGGGAAGATAAAGCATCTAGATACTGAATCTAAACCTAAGGTAACTGAGAGTAAGCCAGTATTTTCATGTTCATCTTCAGTTGGTAGCATAAACAGCTTCTCTAATGATGATGATTTGAGTAGTCGTGATGTTGTAACTCCGGTAGATACTCTAAATATAGAAATTAATAAAGATTATGTAGATACCTATATAAGAGTATTAAGCAATAAAATACAAGAAATAGAAGAATTGTCTGGTTCAAGTTCTAGAGAGGAACTTAATCATATTAAAGAAGCAATGGCTTATATAAGTAATCGTATACAGGATGTAGAGGAATTAGATGAAAAAGTGCTTTTAGCAATAAATGCACAATTACAAGAACATGATAAAAAAATTTCTTCGTTACTTCGCGAAGAAGCTACAGATATTCTTGCTCAGTTATTGTTACAAGAAATGTTAGTGTCGGATGGTAAATCAGAATCTACCTTACCTGCAGGAGATGAAGAACAAGAAGACACAGAAGTAAGTAGACAATTATCTTCATTACCTGCACTTGCATCAAGTAATGAGAGTGCATTAGCATTAAGTGATGATAGAGAAAAGGAATGTTTAGCATTAGGCGATGGTAGCGAAGATGAAGAAAGTTATGATTCAGGGTTTGAAGAGGAAGAAGAAACAATAGGGCAATTATCCGATTCCGATGGGGGTAATCTTAAAATAACGGAAGTTGATACGGTTATTCCTCTTGAACAGGAAGCAAAAAAAGAAATGCAAACGCAAATTTCAGAAAACGCTCCTACTTTAAATCAAGCGAAAGTTGTTAATACTATTGTAAATAATATGATTCGTAACAGATTAGATGCATCTATGAATATATCTAATAATATGGTAGCAGTGGGAGCCGGTGATGAAGAAGAGTCTCATATAAAAAGAGGTTTGTGGATGCGTGGTATATACGGCACTAATAATCATGGACGCGTTGAGAATATGACCGGTTATAGAGGTACTAACAAAGGTGCTACTATCGGGTTCGATGCTGAAATCGACAATAATATCGTAGGTATAGCTTATAGTAATGTTCATTCAGTATTTAAATTTAAAAATAGTAAAAATAATGATAAAGAACTTATTAATAGTCATGTGGTTTCTATTTACGGACAAAAAGAATTACCGAAGAATTTTGCACTACAAGCTTTAGTATCTGCTTCCAAAAACTTTATTAAAGATAAAACAACTTATTCATATGGTGATACTAAAATTAGAAGTAATGTAAAACATCGTAATCATAGTTATAATGCGGAAGCATTACTGCATTATAATTATCTTTTGCAGAGCAAGCTCGTTATTACCCCGAATATCGGCTTAAGATACGGGAAGTCACGAGACGGGGTATATAATGAAACCGGTGTTAACGTACAAGAAATAGCTCTTACAATGAAAGAGAATAATATATTGTCTGGAATTGTCGGTACTAAAGTCACAGTACCTTTAAAAGATGCTCTAAAATTTAATAATTTAGGTCTAACATTCCAAGGAGCGGTAGAACATAATTTTAAAGAGAAAACCCAAAGAATAAATAGAGTTGTTAAAATATTTGATAATACATTCAAACATAATTATCTAATACCGAAGCAACCGAAAACATCCTATAATTTAGGAACGGGTATTATAGGCAGTATCAAAAATACTACTATTTCGTTGGATTATAATTATTATCTAAATAAACATTATAGAAGTCATCAAGGTAGTGTTAAGCTTAAGGTAAACCTATAATTTTTATACTTGCAATATTTGCAAAGGTGTTATATAAAACTTCTAACTTAATGTCATGCCGTGGTCATAGCCACGGTATGGCTAACTATATTGCTTACTTTAAAATTAAGGCCCCTTCGTCTAGCGGTTAGGACACCACCCTTTCACGGTGGGAACACGGGTTCGAGTCCCGTAGGGGTCACCATTCTATATTTTCCTATAATATAAGATCTTAAATAATCTAATTTTAAATTCAGAATTCTCAAACTATAAGTGACTATCAAACAATTATAGTGTGTCTAGAAAAGCATGCCTCTTCATTTGTTCATTTAGATTTTAGCAATCTACATTTAACGCTTCCGCAGCTAGAGGAAATAGCTGCTAAAATCCAAAATAATAATTTTATCGGTAATGTAAGCTAGGGCAAGATGCCTAATGCTTCTAGTGAGCTTGTACAAAAGATTGAAAGTAAAATTATCTTAAATAATCAAAACTATAAAGCACCACCCTACCGACTTTGTCCATGGGTTATTTAGTTTACATGCTTATATGGATTCTACGGAAAATGATATTGTAGAGTTTGCTGTAGAAAAAGAAAATAATGAAAAGGTCAAAACCCGAAATGAACAATTAAAAGACTGGAGCCTGAGAAATAGGTAGATATTACGCAGTAGCATATGTAAATGAAAAAGTAAAACAAATTGTACTTACCTATCGAGGTACTACATTTGAAAAATTAGATTTGCTCAAAACTAATTCACCGTTTAAAGCTCATTTTAAAAGTATTTTAGGTGGACAGATTGGCACAGCAAGCGGCCGCAAATGAAGCTACAAAGGAGATTACCAAATATGCTGAAGAGAATAATTATAATTTTTTTCACAGGTCATTTTTTAGGTGTATGGTTCGCAGAGCTTAGTTTATATTTTGCTCATAGAGATTTTCATTATCCAAAAGTAAAGGCAATCACATTCGATAGCCCGGGTTTAGCTACAGAAAATCTTTAGCCGCAGATGTATAGCCATGAAACTACCTTTGACGTAAAAATTTTAAATATAACAACTTATTTATCAGCTCCAAATTTTGTAAATGTCTGTAATCCGCATATTAATAAAGCACTTGATATTTATTACCTTTAGCAAGCAATCTAATATATAAAAATGCTACTGCAACGACATTTGGAAACTTCTTAGAGGTAATCGATCAGCTTATAAGCGGTAATATTGCAACCGGACAATTTTTAGAGGTTTATAAGCATTTAGAAAATAATGCCGCACAAGGTTGCCCATCAAAAGAGATCATAACCCCTGAGGGAACATTTGAACTTTCTTACAAAGGTCATTATTGTATAAAAGAAGTAAATTTGTCTGTAGATATAGCAAATACAAATAATAAGGGCAGTAGTGATTGGTATCTAGCACAGTTGAGCAAATTGAGTAAAAGAAATACCAAATTTAATAAAACAACAGTTAAAAGTAATAAAAGAACTATATGAACCTCAATATGGCAAATATTATATCTTTACAAACTTACCTAAAGTTAAAGTAGATGACTTAAGAGAGCAAATTTTAAGGTTAATTGAAGTAAGTTTATCAACTTATAATTTGATTGTCCATAATGAAATATTACAACAAATAGAAGAAACTTTAAACGAAAAACGATTTGTAACAATTAGTGCTTTCGCTGGAGCCGGTAAAACCACGCTAGCTATAAAATATGGAGATAGACAAACACAAGCGAAAAAGAAAATAGTACGTTTTATTAACGCAGATTCTGTAGACAAAGTCCTTGAAGCATATAGACAACTTGCTAAAGAATTTACTATTTATGTAATAGATGAAAAGGAAGAAAACATAATAAGATTAGTCCATGAGAGGATTGCTAATTTAAATTCAGCTATATTATTTATTTTTGATAATGTTGAAGATCATAAAGATATAGAGCCTTATCTTAACAGTATAATTAATATACTTAATGATAAGGCACAAGTGATAATTACTACTAAAAATAATAATTTAAGTAATGATATAGAAAATATTATATTAGTAGAGTCTTTTAGTAAAAAAGAAGCGATATTATATTTAAAGAAATCTCTAAAAAATAGATTAAACAAGAAAGATATTGATAAATTAGTAGAAGACTTTGGTAGTAACGATGCTGCATCACCTTATAGGCTATCTAAAGCAGTAGCATATTTAAAAGCAAATAAATTACTTAAAGTAAATGATTACATAATTACTTTAAAAATAGCAAAGATGATCATATAGAAACCGTTTTATTAATACAATTATTAGAAAAATCACCTTTAGCTTGGCAGATATTTTACAATATTCTGCAGATTTAGACCCTGAGTTTATCAGTATAGAGATTTTTGAAGAATTATTTTTAAATTACATAGATTAATGCAATTTATAACAAAGCAATATATAAATAAAATAAAGAACATGCGATAGATGAAATCTTAGATGATTTATTTCCAATATTAACAGATGTTCCAAGTGAAGACTGGGAAAATTCTAAAATATTTTATCCCCATGTAGTAAAAATATTAAATTATGATATTGAAATGGATAAATGTAGAAAGGCAAATTTATATCAAAAATGGGTTATTATAATGAATATATATTATGTAAATTTGAAGAATCGTTAAAATATTATAAGAAAGCTTTAAAAATCGATCAAGAATTAGTTCATATTGCTAGCTCTCTTAATAATATCGGAGTGATTTATGAAAATTAGATAATACATACGAAGCTATAGAGTTTTATAAACAATCTTATTTAATGTACGTCAAACTTTAGGTTTAGGTCACTACAAGGCTAAAAACTTATCTCAAAAAAATTGCACCAGAATTTATAAAAAATAATGAAACTAGGGAGTTTATATTATAAAGAGGCGATTTTGAGGAAGTTACATTAGAAATTAAACAAAAAATACAAAAGAATGTTTTGAATAAAATATATATTAATGCTGCTAAAGATAAGTGGAATAGTAAGTTCTCAATCTTAGGAAATTGGGGGTGCAAGGCTATTTAGGTGATAGATATTTATAGCAAAACAACTAGGAATTTTATCTGACCTTAAAAATATAGAAATAGCTAAAATGTTATGTTTTGAAGCGATTTGCTTAGGAGCGATTAACAGCTCTAGCAAAAACTTCACTTGTGTAAAAGAATTTGTTAGAGCCTATCCTGAATTAACAAATAAGATAACAAACGCACATTCTGAATATTTTATTGATGGCTCAATATTACGGGTATGTGTTAATGATGAAGCAATTTTAAATAAATTGCTAGCTAGTGGTTAGTGTGGCTATGTAGCTTTACCCTCATCCTGAGGAAAATCAGATTTATCCATTAAATTTTTAGCAATATTGCTTTCTGAAAGCTTAACTGATTTAAAATATTCGGATACAAGTTTTATCACTTCATCACAAAATTCATCTTGTAGCTCTTTACTTGCGGTTGATTTTTGGTTTTGCATTAACTGTATAGCATCAGATTTTTTATGCTCTAAAAATTCTTCAATTTCTTTAGTTTTTTCTTGAATGATTTTCTTGGTAACTTCATTACTTTCTTCTATCATTTGAGAGCGTAAAGTTTTTAATTTCTTTATTTGTGCGTTGGTGTGTTTAAAGAGCAAAGCAGCATCGTCTTTTAACTTTTCAGCTTGTAGAACTTTTTCTTGGACTTCTAAAATCTTAGCATCTAAAGAATTTAAAATGGCTTTTTTTGCCGGTCTATAAACTAAATATAAAAAAATTACAAAACTAACGGCAAGCCAGAAGCTCTCATCTAGGAAATTCATTATTTTACTTTTATATTTTGTAGTAAATTCATATCTGCTTTAGTGCCAGCTATTTTTTCAATAATATTAACGGCAAGCTTTATGATTGCTGCGCTTTTATTAGTTCTAAATTGCTTAGCAGCTAAATTTATATCTTCAATGTTTTGATTTATAGCGTTTTTTAAATCTTGCTCTAGATTCTTTTTTTTAATTAAAAATTCTGACTCTAAAGAGTCTATTTTTTCTTTTTTTAGTCTATCTATTTCAGCATTTGTTTTGTCTATTTCCTCGTTATAATATTTATTTAGCTTTTCTACTTCTATGGTCAATGTATCGGCTTGCGTAATATTATCTTGAATATTTGTCTGTCTATTATTAAAAATTTCTTCAGCTTTTGGAATTATAAATTTATAAACAAAGATATACAATAAGCCGAAAGTAACGATAAGCCAAAAAATTTGTGAATAATAGGTAGCAATATCAAATTGAGGCATCTTATTTAAAAATGAATTTTAAGAAAAAATAAGTAACATAGCAATTACAAAGGAAAAAAGTCCCATTGCTTCAGCAAGACCTGCACCGATCAGAGCCATTCTTTGTAAGTTTTCTGTAGCCGAAGGGTTTCGTGCTATTGCACTAAGTAGAGAGCTAAATATGTTACTAACGCCTAAAGCTGCACCATACATGCCGATAGCCATAAGTCCTGTACCAATAAATTTTAAAGAAACCATGTCCATAAAAAACTCACTTTTAATTAATCAAAAAATTTTATCTAATTATCTGTATAATAGGCTTTTTGCACAACGAAGCTAATAAAGAGGAATTTGCAGGAAACACGAAGCACAGAACTGCAGAGTACAAAAAAGTACTTGAGGATTCAAGCATCGGATTGACGTACAAATTACCTTTAGAAGCAAGTTGTGCAAAAAGCCTAGTGTAAATTAATAGCATCATTAAGATACATACAAGATAAAATAGTAAAAATATAAGCTTGAAGTATTGCAACAAAAATTTCAAACCCAATTAGTATCACCATAATAGGGATTGGCAGAAATTTCAAGTAAATCATTAATGACACGGTAAAACCGGCTATTACTTTTAATAAAACATGTCCTGCCATCATATTAGCGGCAAGTCGTAATGATAAACTAACCGGTCTTGCTAAATATGTAAATAGTTCAATTACTATCATCAACGGTGCTAACCATAAAGGAGTACCATGCGGTAAAAAAAGGGTTAAAAAACGTAAGCCGTGTTTTGCAAAACCGACTATAGTTACCATTAAAAATACTAGAATTGCCAAGGTAAAAGTAACGATAATATGACTAGTAGCAGTAAAGCTATAAGGTGTCATACCAAGTAAATTACAGAATAAAATGAAAATAAATAAACTAAAAACTAACGGAATAAATTTACGTCCTTTTACTCCTATATTCTGATTTAACATATCAGCTACAAGATTATAAACTATTTCAGCACTCACTTGTAATCTAGAAGGTACTAATTTCCGGTTATAAAAAGCTAAGTAAAAATAAGTTAGAGCTAAGATGCTAGCAAGTAACATATAGATACTCGAATTAGTAAAGCTGACGTCAAAACTGAACATTTTGATGTCTATTAATTTTTTGATATCAAATTGTGCTAAAGGGCTATGAGTCATTTCCTTACTTTTTATTATTTACTTTTTGCCTTATAATGTTAAAGCCGGCAATCATTCCTATTATTGTAAATATAATAAGAAATAAAGGTTTAGAATTAAAAATTTTATCCGTAAATATTCCAATTACGACACCTACCATTGTACCTGAAACTAAATCTACAGCGATAGTGAAGGGGCTAATTGCTTGCCGAATTTTAGGATTAGAAAACTTAGGAGTTTTTAAGTCTTTAATTCTTGCTTTGATATCTTTTAGTTTTTCCGTATTCATTAGTTTATCTCCGTCATTGCGAGAAGACGCCATAGCCGTCGACGAAGCAATCTCAGGATATTTAACGAGATTGCCGCACAGTCTACGACTGCTCGCAATGACGATCTAAATTACAAGCTCATTTCATTTTTTGCTTTTTCTTTCTGCTCCTCTAAAGCTTTATCAACTGCTGTGGAAATAGTATCTATGCTATAACTTCCTGTTTGTACTCCGTTAACGAAGAAAGAAGGAGTACCTATAAATTGGGGTGCTTTTGCTACAAAATTGGTATTAGCAATTAGTATTGCAGTAATTTTATCATTATTTAAACATTGTTTATATTCTTCCGGAGAAATACCGCCAAGTTGTCCTATATCAGTTAATAATTCTCTGTATTTATTGCTGTATGCCCACTTATCTTGTTGTATTAATATGATATTATGAAGTTGTGTAAAACTATTTGTATCCCCCTTGCAGCGGGCTAAAATTGCAGCATCTAAATCTTGTTTAGTAGCAATAAATTCACGAACCACATATGCAATTTTGTTAGTATCAATATATTTTTTCTTAAGTTCCGGAAAAATTGTTTGATGATAATAAGCACAATGCGGACAGGTAGGAGAAAAATACTCGACTACTATAACATTTGATTTTTTGTTACCAAGAACCATATCATTATCATCAACTTTAAAAGTGACTTTAACAGGTTTTATTGCAGGATTTTTTTGTTTTTGTGAAGCCGGCGTTGATACTTCATCAGTCTGATTATTATCATTAGCAGGAACTATTGATTCAGCCGTATTTTCAGAATTTACGGCTTCCTGATTCGTTTCTTTAGAAGTTTCGTTATTTTGAGTTTCGTGCTCTATTATTTGTTTTTCCTCATGGTTCTTATCTTGTGCTTTTTCTTCTGAACAGCTACTCAAAAATAATAAAAATATTAGTATAATAAAAATACTTCGCATATTTATTCCTTTAACTTATTAATATTATCTACAATAAGATCGTATCAATTTTATTTCAATAAAAATCTCTACTTTATAATAAAAGCAAAATGTGCTATGCTATAGAAAATAATAGTCTAACATATAAGTTCTTAGGCACTAAAACCACTACGGAGGAATTAATAATGGCAAATACAACACAATCCGAACAAAAATCTGAGTTTAAAATAGGGCAGAGAATTGTCTATCCTGCACATGGAGTTGGTGAAATAACAAATATAGAATATCATACTATTGCAGGTACTGAAATTAAAGTATATGTAATTTCCTTTTCGCAGGATAAAATGACATTAAAAGTGCCTGTTAGTAGAGCTGCGGTTGTTGGTCTTAGAGCGGTTGCAAGCAGAAAAGATTTAGATGTCATATATTCAACTCTTCAAGGTAAACCAAAACAAGGAAATAGAATGTGGAGTAGAAGAGCCCAAGAATATGAAGGCAAAATTAACTCAGGTAATATTGTAGCTATAGCCGAAGTATTACGGGACTTACATAAAAATGTTGATAATGATCGTTCTTACAGTGAAAGAACACTCTACGAATCAGCTTTAAATAGACTTGCAGGCGAGCTTGCTATCCTTGAAAACATCCACCCAACCGAAGCAATTAATAAGTTAGTTGAAGTATTGCGTGAAAAATTAGTAGCATAGTTATACTCGTTCAACTTGAAAAATTGACTGTGTCGTCTTTGTAAGTCCTCGGATGCTCACGTATTAAGTATACGCTCTGCTCCTCGGATTACAGGCTCCTTGCTCTTTTCCAAGTTGATCTTCGTATAGCTACTCTTCATTTACTCGGATTATATTTTTATGGATTGGCTGTAGTCTACGACTACTTGCAATAACGAAAAAGCTGATCCATGCAACAAAGCAGACTTGATCACGAACATTTTAATTACTCTACTAACAGATAATTCATCCGGAATTTCTCAAGGGATGTATTAACTACATAGTCAACAAATTCTTTTAATAATTTTGGATCTGTTACTTCCTGTCCTTTATCGTCACGAGCAGTTAAAAGTTTTGAATTAATTTTTTCAAGAACGCCTTTCTTAATATCATCAATATTATGCGTACCGTCTAACATTTCTAAAATATATTTTTCATGTATCGGTATACCTACCATATCGTTAAGTCTATTAGTGACGCTAAACACGCTAGTTACATTATTAAAATATGCTTGTTTTGCTTGGTATCTTGCAAATTCGCTAGTTTTAGGTTTTTCGGTGATAGTTGCTATAGCATGAGGTTTTGTCTCAAATATTTTGAGATAACCTTGAAAAATGAATATGATAAAATGCTGTTCTAATGCTGCTAAGAAATCTTGTAATTGATATTTACCAAGCTTTTTAAAAGCTTCTTTTGCTACTTGTTCTAAGCTTATCGGATTGCTAATATTTTCGGCATATACATATAAAATAGCTTTCATGATCGGCGAAGTGGTTGAAATAAAAGGCTCAGGTAAATTTTCGTAATAGAAGCTAACATTTTCCTGTTCGTTAGTTAAATCAACAGCTTTTTCTAGAATTACCGGTCTAATATTAAGGCTAGTAAAAAACTCTTTTAAATTGTTAAATTCAATTTTTCTGTTTATAGGTATGTTTTGATGACATAATAATGTCGAGCGGAACTTTCTATTAGTGATAAAATCCATATATTGCTCAGTACGAACAATATCATTAACGGCTTGTAGCTTTTCTGCTGCCTGAGTAGGTAAATTACCGATAAACATTGCAGTAAGCGACGTATCACCTAAGTAATTTAGATGATTTTTTTGAGCTTTTTCTATGAATTGGTGAAAATATATACCTGTATTAATTTCGCCTAAATATTCATGTAATACATATGAGTCCGTATATGCAGATAATAATTTTGTTTCATCTCGTAAGAAATTAGAATAAGGCGTTGTGGAGCTTTCTAATGAGTCATTGATGAACTTTAAAAGTAATTTAGCTTGCTGTAATTTATCATGGCTAGTATTAAATAGCTCTGAATGGAATATAATCATTTCACGTATTGTTCTCTGCATATTCCAGCCTGGGAGCGTATTATAGCTTACAAAAGCTATGCCGTTCGGATTTAGCAGTTTATTACAGACTTTGAGTATTTTATCTTGTACTTCTTCAGGTACCCATGAATATACGCCGTGACAAACTATGTAATCAAACTTACCGTATGACTCATCAAGGTCCAATATAGATAATGCCTTTAGTTCGGCATTTTTTATTTTCAAATCACTGATAATTTTTTTACCTAATTCTATTTGTGTTTTGGATAAGTCAACACCTAGAGATTGTGATTTAGGATATGTTTCAGCAAAGTTAAGCAGATTAACACCGATTCCACAACCGAGTTCAAGTATTTTAGCAGTTTCAAGAGGTGGAGGGTTTAGCCCGAATAGCTTACCGATAGTTCTTAAATAAGGTGGGGAGGTATAACTGAAAGTAAATGGAGAATAAGGTACTTCATCATAGGATATTTTATTAGCTTGTTTTGTCATAGTATTTACATTATTTACATAAATTAAAAATCAATTTTAAGCAGTTTCAAAAGATTAAGCAATATATTATTTATATACAAAAAACTTTAAATTTAACTAATGCTCATATAATTATGTAAGTGAAGTGTAATTTTATTTTATGAAAAATAATAATAGTTATTTTGGTTTTTTAAGAGGTGCGATAAAAATCAAGAAGGATGAAATTTTTCTTGTGAATCTGATTGGGATAGTGCTTTATTGTATGGATCAGAAAATACTCTTGATGTCATTCCTGCGAAAGCAGGAATGACATCAAGAGTCATGAAACAACACCGCTTTTAGCTAGGAATGACATTATTAAACAAACTATAACTTAATCAATTGTGCTTTAGTTGCAAAATTTTCTATTCCCTCTAGATTGGTAGTGGTAACCCATAGCTGCATGTTTAAGCCGGTAAAAAATTCGATTAAATATTGACGTCTTTTGTCGTCTAAATGCACAAAGACCTCATCTAAAAGTAAAATCGGTGCTATTTTAGTTAGCTTTATAGCATAATTCATTTCAGCAAGGATTATTGCAATTAATATAGCTTTTTGTTCACCGGTAGAAGAGAATTTGGCTAAGATATTTTTCTTTTGATGCTTTACTAAAAAGTCACTTTTATGAACTCCAAAACTAGTGCGACCAAGTAGTTTATCTTTGCTTCTTGTTTGATAAAGTTCTGCAGTAATAAAACTAACAATATTTTCTTTGCCGTTTAATATTTTTTGTTCAACAATGCCGTCAATCGATAAATCGGCTTTTGGAAATTCATTTTCAAGGTCATCTATTGCTTGCTGCATAAATTCTAAGGTTTTTAAGCGATTATTAGCAATATGGTTAGAAATATCAGCCATCTTTTCTTCAATAATTTTAAGCCAATTATCATCTCTTATATCTTCTACTAGAATTTTATTTCTCTCATGCATGTAATATTCGTATTTACTAACTAGCTCTGCATGCTTTGGATCAAAATTATAAACTATTCTATCAAGAAATTTTCTTCTATCACTGCTACCGCTTGTAAAGATTCCTTCCATGTGTGGAGTCAGCCATATCATGCTAGTGAATTTACTTAACTCATTATTGGCTATTTTACTTTCGTTATACTCAGTTATCCTTCTATTAGAACTACGTTTAAATTGGGTGGTAAATTCTGCAAGTCCTAGCTTACTTTGCAATAGAGTTTTAACTAGACAATGATCTTCTGAAGTTTTGCATACATTGGCAAGTTTTGCTGATCTCAGCCCTCTTCCTGGATAAAATAGCGATATAGCTTCTAAAATATTAGTTTTACCGCTACCGTTTTCACCTATTAAAATTATTGGTGTATTATCTGTTTTTAGTTCAAGATTTTTAAAATTACGATAATTCTCAAGATTTAAGGAATGTAGGAAGATATTTTTCATTTTATGAAAGAATAATAGTTAAATTATTGATACGTTGCATTTATACTGTCTAGAAATTGCCATAGTAGTTTTGCTCCTTGATATGCTAATGTTTGTTCTTTTGAGCTTAAATTATTAATCAAATTTGCACATTCTTGTGTATGCCATTGATCAACTTTACTATGAACAATGAAAAACTGTAAAGTTCTGTAATCTGAATTTCCATAAAATTTTTGTAATCCTTGAATTTTAGAGTCAGATACTTTAGGAGTCTGACGCTCATAAGCATAAAGTACTCCAAGACCTATAGAAAAAGATTCCTCTGTTAATTTAATAACCTTGAACAAGTTTTTGAGTTGAGTCTAATTTAGGTTCTGCAGTGCGTTGGTTTCTTAAACATCCAAGTCCTTTAGCAAAACGTTTCCATAGTTCCGGGTGATTTTCTTCACCTTGTTCTTCTTCTATAAGATTACCAAGTAATATTTGTCTAGCTTGTATATCACTACATTTGGAATGTATTGCACTTAATATAACGTGGGAAAGCTGTAACGTGATGATAATATTCTTTTGTGTAAATTTGTAAAGTAGAATGAGTAAGTTTTCCCATATGCCATAATTGAAAAATGGATGATTTAAGAGGTTATATTGCTCAAGATTTTTATATTAAGCTGTTCTAAAAATTTCATCTTACCTCCTCTTAGTAAATTTATAAATCTGATAATTGTTTGTTTTATCTATTATTACAGAATGCCATTCTGCTAAAAGATTAAGAGGCAAAAAAGTATCTCCATCATAATTTTTATTTATTTTTGTAAGTAAAAATTCATCAATAAGATTTTGTTCTAGGAAAAGAGTTGCTATTTCTGCCCCTCCAACCATAAAAATTTTCTTATCAGTAAAAGGTTTTATTACCTGCCAAAATCATCTAAGGATTTAATAAAAAATATATTATTATAAGATTGTAATGGTGTATTTCTTGAAAAAACAATACAAATACAATTTTTTAAAATCTTTGTAGGTATAGAGTCAAAGGTTTTTCATCCCATGACTATAATATTATTTTTTACCGTCTGATAAAAATATTCAAACTCCTTAGTATAAGACCAAGGCATCTGACCTTTATTACCTATCACCCCTTGTGGGTCACATGCCATTATACCGATGATTTTTCTATTTTTCATAAAATATAGTTAATCATATGGTCTGCTACAAAAAATCTTTGATGCTCTATAACATTATGCACTCGTAAATAATCAACTACGTTTTCCATTAAATATTTTGATATTGCTATTATTTCTAAGTTTTTTTCCGATGCTTTGGAATTATAAAAAGAGGAAATATAAGATTTTCGTGAGTGTCCTAACAATATCTCACATCCTAGATTTTTAAATTCTTTAATATATTGTAATATATAAATTTTGATAAACGGATTTTCCAAAACCAATTCCAGGATCAAGAATGATATTTTTTCTATCAAATCCACATTTTTCTAATTTTGTTATTTCTTGCTCTGTCCATATATTTAAGCTAGCAATCGGAGATTTATCGAAATCAAGACATTTTTGTTTTTGCGGTGGAACGGTTAATGAATGCATAGTAATAATTTTACAATTATAATCGGCAATTAATCGTAATGTATAATCATCTAGATTATTTTTAACCAAGTTGATACAGGAAATAGGGTATTTTTTTTAAACACGTTTAATTACTTCAGGAGTAAAACTATCAATACTGACTATAACTTCCTTAAGCTCTTCAAGAACATTATTAAGCCTTGCATATTCTTCATCTTCATTAATAATTAAAGCAGAAGGACGTGTTGATTGTGATCCAAGCTCAATTATTGTCGCCCCTTCATTTATCAAGCATACAAAATTTCTAACGGCATCTTCTTTATGAAAACTCAATCCTCCATCAGAAAAAGAATCAGGAGTAATGTTTAAAATACCGACAAATTGAGGATTTAAAACAAGAGAGCGTATAACTCCTTGATTTTCAATTAAATGTGCTATTTCTGCAAAGGTTTTATTGTTGTAAAAATTATTGATCGGACATGAATAACGACATTCCAAGCTTAAACCTGCAATTAGATGAATAAGAAATGGTCTGTTTAATAATTCAGGATGCGGTATCTTTAAATCAGGTAAATCTATATGGCAATTATTCCAAAGTAGGATATCTAAGTCAATAACTCTTGGAGACCATTTATCGTAAGAGCTTGCTCGACCTAGTTGTTTTTCAATCTTTTTAAGCTCAATTAGAAGTTTACTAGGCGTCCCTGCACCACCATATTTAAATATGATTTATCCCAAGCTTTATCTGCATTAGGTTGTAGAATAGCTTGTGTTTCAAAAATAATAGATTGCTTAAGCGATATAAAATTACAACTTTTTAGTGAATTTAGAGCTTTTTTAATATTTAAAAGTTTATTACCTAAATTACTGCCTATAGAAATATAAATCATAGTGTCTCCTTTCCTGAATAAGAAAAAGAAACTCCGCCATGCACGCCTGAAACCGGTGATTTTAATTTAGTAACGGTTACGTTTAGAAAAATCTTTTCTAATTTAGATTCGATAAAATTTTGATAATAATATCACATATATTTGTGCGGCTAAATACTCGATAAGATTAAAGTGATTTTCTTGAGAAAGTTTTTGTACTAGCCGTACGATTTTTGCATAACAAACAGTATCGTTTATATTATCCGTTACAGTAGCAAGGGGAGGAGTTGAGAGAAAGAGTTTTATGTTAATTTTTACAGGTTGAGCGTGGTGTTTTTCTTGAGTACTGCAGCCAAGATGTACCCAAGTTATTAGTTCCGCAATATTAAGTTTACATGAATAATTTAAGTTGAAAGCTTGATACCTATAATAATATTAATGTTAGTTTAGTATAAGCTCTTTATAAAAAGATACAATAGTTAAATTGATATACCGCCACTTTTTTTAAAGCCGACATGAGCTTTTTCAAGTTTTTTAATAAGTTTAGGTGAATATGATTTAATTTCTTGTTCCTTGCCGCCTTCATATTTTTTAGCGAGTTTCATGCCCCCTTTGATCATATTATAGGCGAAGTTCATTAGCTTCGTTTCGCCTGCTATTCTTTTTGGGTTCATAAACATATAAATTTGGTAAACGGCAAAGCTTTTTAATAAACGTTTTAAGTCTATTCTAGCTTGTTTGGTTAAACCTTGTAATTTGTCTTTTGGGTTTGTAAGGTTTTTATTAGCATCTCTAACTATTTTAGAATGCTGATGCATTAAATAATTACTGACTTCGGCAACATTCTTGTTAATGAGCTTCTCATCCATTTTAAGCATTTTAAGCTTTAAGTTTTTAGTTTTACCTAAATACTTACGGATTAATAAGATAATCCGACTTTGCAGTTGAGTTAGATCCATAGTTTGTTCATTTAAGATAGAAAGCATTCGTTCCATCTCATACTCAAATTCTTCATTTTGGCTTAATTCTTCAAAAATTTCCTCTACCTCTTTACTTTCAAGTACAAGATCGTCACTAATACCCATTAATGCATCTTTTATTTGATCAGCAATTTTTTTGGTATCTTCGGAAAATTGATTATTTGTCATAATCTAATTCATCGTTAAATATAGCTATTTTTATACTAGCACCACATTTCTGCTTGTCTATAGAAATTGTATTAAGAGATATTAAATTTTTCTCATTGAGGCTAACTCTGAGGAATTATAACAAGCACCTAACATATTGCTAGAATCTTCATTATTATCATAATATGGTCTAAATGAAGAATTAAGGTGTAAATCATCGAACTTTAAAGTATGAATCATGTGACCGGCTTGTCTTAATATTCGTATAATTAGTTTCTAGTTTTTCTTCTTTAAATTTTTCTGCTAAATTTTTATATTTTTCAGTTTTTTGTATAAATTTAAGTTGACTACACGGTGAAGAAATTATTGATGTTAACTCTTTAGACAAATCATATAATATTCCATAAGGTTTAGGTCTTCCTTGTTTTTCTATGAGAGCTTTCGTATTAAGACAAAATACTTTTAGTGAATCTTGCAGACTTTTTTCTGATATATCTAGATTATATTGGTTATAAAAATCACCTTGGCTTGAATATAATTCAATTATTTCTGATGCTAATTTAGCTATATCTTGCGGATTCTTTTGCTGTATTTTCTTTTTTAGTTCTGATTCTTTTAGATGTAATAATTCATTAAAAGCTTCTTTTGCATAAGATATATGAGTAGTATTTTTAAAATATTCTAAAGCTTTTACATAATTTCCGCTCTTAAATTCAATCTTCCCAAGTTTTATATTCGCCTCTTCAGAACCAAGGTTAGCAGCGTTTTCATACAATCCTATTGAGTCTTTAGATAGTTTTGTTGAGCCATTAGGTGTACAGATTTGTGCTTGTTGACAATAAATTTTTGCTAATTGATGTTTATATAAGTTTTCGTTTTTATAACAATCATTAATAGATTTGTGAGTTTCTTTTAGTAATTTTTCTAATAAATTATAAATAGGTAGCGCTTGATCAGGTAACACAGGCTGATGTAAAAGCTTATCATATATTACTTTATCGAGATTTTGAGATATTTCTGTAATAGATTTAGAGGTGGTAATATACTTCCAAAGAGATTTAGCTTCTTGCTTGCTGACTGAGCGAGCCTATTAGTTTTTCTAAATTACTAATGCTATTATTTATAGTTATACCTAATATATTATTAAAATTCTTAAAGCTCTTTGTTAAAAATAATTTAATATTATCTAAATTTTCAACATCAGTGCTAGAATTGTTAATATGTTGTAAAAAGTTTTTTAAGTTATATATATATTATTGATTGCTTTTAAGTCTAAAACATCGTTATTTTTGATATCTTCATAAAATTTTTCAATAGTCTCATTTAATTTGTTATAAAATGAATCTTTATCTTTGCATATTGTATGCTTAAATGATTCTAATAACTTTTCTTTTATATTATATGCCCCGAGGTAAATAAATCGTTAAACCATTTTGCAGAATTAAGTGTAACCAAATTTTCTTTTTCGGAAAATTTGATGTTAGATAAAGATTTAAGGTAATTTAGAAGATTCTCTAATTTATTTTCTGATTTCGGTATTTCTAAAAGCTGATTTAATTTTTTAACGGTTTCTAAGAAATTTCCTATAGTTTTGGCATTGTCTTCTAACTGTTTATAATAATTTACTATATCTATTAATTGTTTCAATTTGTCTGTTTTAGGCAAAACATCTTCAAAACTTAAATTATTTTCTATATATGTAAGCTAATTGATACTAATTGGTACTTCTTTATTAATTACATTTATAGAATTTAAAATATATGTTAAATTTTCGCCGTCGATTGTTATTTTATTATATTTATCTAGAATGATATAATTATCATCTCTAATATTTAATAGCTTTGTATAGTCTTTTGCTTGCTCGCTAGCTTGAAGTAAAAATAGAATTTTTTATTTTATTAATGATACTCTTTTGTTCATCGCTAAAATTACCGAGTTTTATAGTGTCATCAATAATTTTAGATATATGAGTATGATTATTGCTTGCTTGGGCTATCAGTCACTACTATAGATAAATTACCTTCATTTATATCAATATAATTTAGTAAATTGTTCAAATATACCGACAAGTTTTTCTAGATTGGCTTTGACAAGGGAAAAGTTAGAATTTTTTGTAGGAAAAATTTGTCAATAGTAGATTCAGAGGATGAATTAGCAGCATCCAAATAAGAACTGTTATATGTTAAATATTTTGCGTTTTTTATATAAAAACTATCTAAAATATTTGAACTTGTGGTTAGACTTTTTTTGAGCAGTCCCAATTTCCATACTTATTACTTTCTAATATTAATTCACCGTCTTTAAGAAAATTAGCTATGAGCTTTAAATCTTTTTTCTCTTGCCCTAATATAATTATAGCTTTATTACTCCTATCAATAATAGATTCATATTTCTCACTATCTTTATTAATTAAGTCGATAAAATTTTTATCCTTTACATATTGGATATAAAATGTTCCATTTCTGCTTCCTTTATTTCTTCTTTTTTCAACATCATTATATCCCTCATATTTTCTGCTTTATTGTGTTCAATATTATTTGTTATTTCAAACAAATTTTGATTTAGGAGTGTTTGTATCGGTTGAGTTGCATTGTTGTTGTCATTTAGTATTTGAAATAGTACTATCTACTATTTCCGTATGTTCTTGTTTTTTAAATTTATCATTTAAACGTTTTACATAAACGGTATAATTGTACATAATTAATCCGTTTCTTAGTTGTTTTTTTATTTAATAATCTTAACTCAAAAAATTTCAATTTAGTTAATAAATTAATTAATTTTAACTAAAAATATCACAATTTAGATATTACGATATTTAATATACTGAAAGATGATTTTTATTGCATATATGATAAGAATAAGTTTTATTATAAATAAATATTAATAATTACTTAGGTTATGAGAAATAATAAAAACCAAATGTATATTATAAAAATTTTTATAGCCCTAGCTATGATTACGGGCATAATATTTTTATGTTTATTGTATTCTTTATTAACTCCGTCTAAGCTTAAGATTGGTGCGAAAACTAGTAATATGGACTATTCGCCTAAAATTAAGTTTACTCTTATAGATCAAGAAGGAAAGAAATTTGATAGTACCCATTTGCAAGGTCATTTAAGTTTGATTTATTTTGGTACTACCTATTCCTTATATGACAATCAAACACTAAAAAGAGTAGAAGATATTATTAAGATTTTGAAGAAAGAGAATATTTTAGTACAAGTAGTTTTTATTACTCTAGATTCTGAGCATGATACAAGTGAAGTATTAAAAAAATATTTAGAAAAAATAGATGATAATTTTATAGGTTTAACAGGGAGAGTCCAAGATATTGAACAATTAGCAGATCAATTTAAGGTCTTCTATACATCCAAAATATTTGATGTAAAAACAAACAGATATGAATTACAACATTCTAATTTTGTGTATTTAATTAGCAGTCAGGGAAAATTTTTAAAGCATTATTGCTTAGGCTTACCGAAAAATGGTTAACAGATAATCTCTAAGCATTTCCTATTTGTGATGAGAAATGTATTTCATCAATGCCTAAGTGTTTTAATGCATTATGCCATTTACTTTCAGGATTATCGGCAAAAATAAATTCTTTATTACAATCCATAACCAGCCATAGATTTGTCTCTAATTCTTCTTCAAGCTGCCCTGGTTTCCATGCTGTATAACCGACAATGAATAAACTATTTTTAGGTCCTTTACCGAAAGCTATATCTTCTGAAATTTCTAAATTAGAGCTTACTGCTAAATCATTATGGAAATCCAATAACAAATTTTTATTATAATCGCTAGAATGAAGAAAAAACCCTTTTTCATGTTCTACGGGTCCGCCAAGATATATAGGAACCATAACCGGGGTTGTTATTTCGTCATTTTTTATTTTAAAAAACGATTTTAAATCTATATGATTTACTAAGCGGTTAAATATTAATCCTATTGCTCCTTCTTCCGTGTGTGATAACATATAAATTAAGGATTTATGGTAAATGCCTTTTGTAATTACATGCGGTGTAGCAACTAGTGTTTTACCGGATAAGTTATGAAAAATTTTATCGCCCATAAATTAAACTTTAATTATATAATATATAAGATTTAAATCCAATTATTCAATAGAAGTTAACAATAATGATCACATTTTTTGATATTACTATTTTTGCTATTATTACTCTTTTCTCATTTTTCGGCTTATATCAAGGCATAATCGGGTTTGCAACTAGAATACTCGGTTTTATTACTTCTATAATGTTAGGATATTTTTTATATCCATATATTTCTGACCTAATCGGGAAATATATGGATAATGAGGTTATAAGAATAATTATTGCCGGTGTTATATCTTATGTTATTGCTTTAATTTTATGTGTTTTTATAGTTTATAAATTTCTTGCTATAATTTCATTTATGAGAAACGGTTTTATTGACAGATTCTTAGGGCTATTAGCAGGATTTGCCGTAGGTACTACTATCTCGTTAGTACTATTTTTTATAACAATGATCTTTACTTCTGAAAACTATTTTAAAAGTAAATCTTTAAAAGATTTTGTAGTAAGTAGCAAACAGAGCAAATATGGAGGAGTACTGAAAGTTGCCGTTACCACTGATTATTTAGATGAATTAAGTAAAAATATTATAGTTATAATTCCAAACGAGACTTTAAAATCTATTGAAATATTTGAAAATAAAGACCTAAATAATTTCAAAAACTCTCTTAAGAAATCGAATGATTCTAACGATGATGAGGATGTATTTTCTCGAGAATTACAAGATGAGCTTTCTAATATAGATGATGAATAGGATGTTATTTTGACGTCATTGCGAGGAAATTACGACATTGTTGTGCGGATCGAAAAACGCACTAGGTGTCATCCCGTGGTCAAACCACGGGATGACAACGGAAAACTGATCCATACGGGCAATGCCTGCTCGCAATGACGATTACCTACCAAACAAACACCATAACCCCTACCTTTCATTAAACCAGCCTATTTCCCTTAAATTTCATAAATCACGCCATCGTAAATAATTAATAAATACTAACTAATAGTAAATTTATTCATTAATTATTGTGTGTCGTAAATAAATAGTGTATAATGACCGATAAGTTAAGTGGTAAAATCATTAAAAGCAATAAGTTATAGGGGAAGTTATAACTAATAAGAACAAAATTTTTTTAATAAACTTTTACTAGCAACCAGTAGTATTGGGCTGCTTGCAAGCATGGGAGGCTTTGCGGCGGATATTATTCCGGCGGGAAATCCATCTTCTAATATAGGTACGATGAATGATTGAAGATATAATCACAACCATTATCTTCCACAAGATAATGACAATATTATTATCGCAGAAAATAACCATATGGTTAATTTTGCCCAAAATATTAATATTAATGATATTAATCTTTATGGTTTTAATTGGGTATTTACTATTATTGAAGGCAATCCAACTACAAGAGTTAACAATATAACTAACGTTTTGACAATCTGCAAACTCAAAGGGTAGTTCAAAATGCTTTAGGAGCACCTCTTGCATATGGCGCCAATAATAATAATGCAAAAGCAAAGCTAAAGCTTATAAGCGGTAATGGAACAGGTTCTGAGCTAACCATTACCGGTAATGATATTAGTGCCGTTGAATCTATTGAGCTTGTATTTAAAGAAAAAGTTGATATGAAACATCGCAACGGCAGTGTAATAGATACAGGGAATTTAGAGTTTATAAGTTTTGGGAAGGTAAGGGTTAATAAAGGTTTTACCTGTAATATTACTACTACTAAAACTATGAGAGGAGAGGTAACTTTCGTAAAGATTCCTGATATTTATTAAATCGGCTCACAAACCAAACAAGTTTCTAAAGTGATGTTTGAAGGTAATCATGAACACAAATTGCATAATGATATTCATTCTAGACAAACTAATTTTGATTCGGGAACTTATAATATTCGCACGCAGGACATTACAATTAACGGTAATGCTAATGTTAATGGCTCGACATTCGATCTTAGACGTAACGTAATTCTTACCGGTGATGTAGTACTTGAAGGTAATATTACTATAAATGCTTTAGGAGAAAGCGGTATAGTTTTTCAAAATCTCCCTACGGCATTCGGTACAAATATTGTGATTAATATTAATAGGGTTCACACGGCGAATGATGTAGCCGCCCTATCAATTTTGAGGATGAGTAATGGAGATGGATTTGTTCCTAATGGATATACTTATACTGCAGCAAACCGGTACAGGTGTGAATAATATGTATGTCGCTGGTAAGTCCGGTAACTTAACTACAGGGATTGCAGGCATAAAATTAACCGCTCCTAATAGATTATCAAACGATACTCAAATAGTACCGGGACTACATGCTTCTGTAGAAAATAGCTTTAGCAATAAGCAACCTAAGGTGAAAGCTAGATTTATTTGGGCAGATAATTACTTTGAGAACACTACAAGTAGCAGCACACCGAAAGTCGGCTATAATGTAGGTGCAATTTTACTTACCGCTCATAAGAATATTGAGCTATTTGCAACGTATAACTGTAATTTACGCAGCAAATATACTAGCCACCAAAGGGTTCATAAAGTTAAAGATATTGTTCTAAAAATATCATTCCTGTGCGGGATACCAAATCGTCATTGCGAGCAGCCGTAGGCTGCGTGGCAATCTCATGAAATAATAACAAACTCCTGAGATTGCTTCGTCAAATTACTTTGTGATTTTCCTTGCAATGACGAAAAAACAATATCCACGCAGCAATGCCTCATCGCCTTGTGAATTCCTTGCTCTTTTTGAAGTTAATCTTCGTCTACCATTCTTCATTTCACATCAGTATACTCATAATTCCCTAACCGGTTTTAGTACTAACTTTTTGTGACTAAAGATATTGATTTTAGAAAAGAAATTACTTTTTGGCTTTTTAAAATCACGTTGATAATTTTCACCGGTGATAGCATTATAGCTAGTAATTAAAGAAGGTATAACCTCGTTATAATATATTTTATAAAGGTCATGCATAGTTTCTTTGGTAGTTAAATATCCCCATTTTACGGTTTGTTGCGGTACTCTTGCTAAGGCTTCAATGCAGGCTATCGCTTCTTCAATTTCAGGGTTTTTATTTTTATACACGTCAGCTGCCGGTGATAAATTAGCTTGCATATCTTTAAACATAGCATCAATCATTAATGCCATATATTCATCGGTTTTAAATTTTCTTACAAATATTAGATTATTCCTACTGCTATAATTTAAAAGCCGAAATTTATATATAAAAATCATGAATTTTATAGCATAAACTTTTAAGCCGCTAACTTTATTTGCATTATAAAATTTAAGTTTCGTTTCATAATCTAATTGCTTTTTCATACCTGCTTTAAGGAGCTTACTCAGCAAATTATGACAATGTATTATGTCATTTTTTCTAGCAATTCGTACTTTATCGGTAGCTTTAGTACCGGAAAAATTAGCCGAATGGCGAGTTATTTGCCTGCCTTTATCATCTCTCTTTATATCGGCAAAATGCCCAAGCTCTTGGGCTGCGATAATCTGAAGTCTTGCTGCTGCAGCAAAGCCGTTGCCGTAAGTAGGATGATCTTTATTGTTTTCAGCAAAAGGATTACCGCCGCATGAAACAAAAATAGCTACGTCCTTGCCGTTAGTGCTTTGCATACCGCTATTACCGCCTACTCGTTGCCAGCTAACCATATCCATCATATCGCCGATATTATGTGAGTAGGTAAGAAATACTTCCGTCTTATTAAGAAGAAGCCACCTTATTACGATCGGATGAGCTGACTGAACAAAAATACGTGCTAGCATTTCGGTTACTTCTTTCTTAACCGGCTGTAGCTTTTGTATTTGCTTTTTTAAATTATCGAAAATTGATTTTATTTTTTGATCTGAAGCGGAATTTCTGTATAAATTTTGAAAAAGCTTGGTAGTTTCAGGGATTAAATGCGGGCTTGTTAGCTCTTCTTGACTAACCATTAAGCTTATATTAAGAGCAGGTTCAGTAAACCTTGCAAAATTGCAGCAATCATCGGTATCTATACGTAATTTACCGGACTTAATTAATTGCATAGCCAAATGCTCATACTCTATTTCCATGTCCTGCTTATAAATAGCAGGAACACGGTCAAGAATGTGATATATGCTAGTCATTTTAAAAATTTAGTGGTTATTTTCTACATTACTTGTTGGTAGTACATCATCATTTTCGTCTATATTTAAAGGTATGAGCTCTAAGTTAAATACAAGCTCAGGTTTATTAGGTACGTGTTTCGGTTTAGGTTCTTCTTCAAATATGAGGTTTACAACAACATCTACCTTAGGGAATACTGTATCAAAGCAATCTTTAAAAAATTTATCTGACGATTTTAACTTTATTGCATCTAATGCTTTTTGTCTACCATCTTTATTTTTAATACATATGTTAATTGCCTCTCTCCTAAAAAATAAATGAGGATAATCATCGAAAATTTTTGTAATTAGCTCCGGCTGTTGCTCGCTAAAATATTTGAGATATACCTTATTACCATATCTAAATATTTTATATGCTAAGAATAAGACAAAACAACCTTGTTCTTCTTCAGTAAATTTATCAGCAAAATATTTTGATTAAGAAAATCTTCAACTCCTCTTCTGATGCCGGTTGAAGAAATCGCTATTTTTTTAAAGTGGTTTTGAGCAATCAACCGAAAAGCAAGATATCTTTATACTTCGCAGCTGTCCGCTTTTTGCTTTCTCAGTTATTATTTCAGATTCAGGTACTTGCTTTTCCATTTGCCATAAATCGTACTCTACTACATTGCCGGGAGTAGTTTTCTTTATATCATCCCATGATGTGCTTAATCCTTCTTTTGTAGTAGTTAAAATTTGATTTAACAACGATTTAGAACTCTTTAAATATATCCTCTGCATGATGATACATATAACTAATCAAAGAAATAGCATCTTGAAACGCTAATTTTTTATAGGATTACTATTCATTTCTTTGATATTATTTGGTATCATAACGAAACAATTTATTGTGCATTGGCAATTTAGTCGTAAAGAAATTACTGAAATCTGTCTCATTATTTTTTTTGATTTCTACACTCCTTAAATTAGCAAAAAGTAAAGCTAATCTCTGTAGATCTTGTCCTACAGGTACGGTTATATTAGATTATTTATTAATCATTTTACAAAATTTAGTAAGTACATCTACTAGCTTTTTTTCTTCCTTAGAGTTAAACATATTATCACCGGGATCATGCAGAACTGCTATTAGAGCAGTGGCAATAGAATTTAAAAAACCGGACGCTGCGATGTCGCCAAGATAACAAACCCATTTTATAAGAGAAGAGGCACTCACACGTTAAATACCCTGCATCAGGAACTACTAGGCCGCTACTTACAGCACTAGCAGCAATACATACATTGTTGTAAAGCCATATTAAAACATTCTAATACAGACTGAGTTTTAGATAACCTACCGGTTACTTTGTGAACCACAAAATATAATATTCTTCTAATTTAGGGTTAATGACTTTCAATTCTTTAATTTGGTTGTTTATATCTGCAGTATACCTAACATTTGCAGATTGTAACATTTTTTTATGTCTGCAATTGCTTGCGCATGTCGAGCTATATCGTGGTTATGTTTAGCTATTATGATTATTAATGCATTTAATGTTTGACTCACTTCTATTATATCATGCGAATCTTTATTATTAAACGAAGTTAATTGACTACTATCTCTCGATAACATCGGTGAATTATTAGTTTTATTAAGTTCTGGAGTTATTTGACTGAGAATTTCCTGAAATTCTTCCTCATTCTCTGGACAAGATATATATATATTTGTTAAGTACAGTACCAGCTTCGCTTAATTTGCCTGCTTTATAAAAAGCTTTTCCTAATAAAACATCAGTATCTTTAGGTTTAGATGTATATAGAGCTGTTTGTCGTAATGAAGCTACTGCCTTAAGGTAAAGGTCTGTTTGTTCAACATTATTATAATACTCTCCCCAACACAAGTAAGTGATGCCTTCATGATAATAGATATGTAGAAAACCTTTATATTGTTTAATTTAAGGTAAATATATTAAGTGCTTCTTTATATTCATTTTTACTTAAAAGTTCTCTTCCTTTAGAGATTAATTGGTTTACGATCTCTTTCATATTCTAATCTATTATTAGTTAATTGTTTAAATCATATTATGGCCGCCGTTGATAGAAATAGTTTCACCTGTGATAAATCCGGTATTTTCATCAACTAAAAATGCCACGGCTCTAGCTATTTCTTCCGGCTGTCCTAGTCTTTTTTTGGGGATACTATTAACGATTTTAACAAGCACGTCTTCGGGTACTGCTCCTACCATTTCGGTTGCAATATATCCTGGAGCTATACAGTTAATGGTGATATTTTTAGAAGCAGTTTCACGAGCAAGGGCCTTAGTAAAGCTGGTAATTCCAGCTTTAGCAGCAGAGTAATTAGTCTGCCCAACCTGCCTTGCTTGAGTATTAATTGAACTGATATTTATTATACGACCGTAATCTTGGTTTCGTATCTGCTCCATTACGCTACTAGACATATTAAAGCAAGAATTGAGATTAACGTTAATCACATCATTCCAATCTTGATGACTCGTTCTATGTAGCATTTTATCTTTGGTAATACCGGCATTATTTACAAGAATACTTACTGGTTTTTTAAACTCCTCTTCAATTTCCTTTACTGCTTTTCTACATTCTTCAAAATCCGCAATATTCCAGCGTTTGGTTTTTATACAGTATTTTTCTTCTATTTCTTTAGCAGTGTCGTAATTGCTGAGAAAATTAGCAACTACCGTAAGACCCTTATTTTTTAATTCTAAAGCGGTAGCTTTACCTATTCCTCTAGTACCGCCTGTTACAATTGTAAGTTCTGACATTATTTCTCCATACCTATATTTTGACTTTTATTAAATTTAACCGGTGGGGTTATACTTAGTTTAAGCTGTGATACCGATTTAGTTAACGGTTTAACAACTTTCCTATCACTGCGTATTGCGATAGATTCTCTAGGGTGATTTTTTTCATATTCTGCATCTATCTTTTATCCATCTTTTTTTTGTCTGCAATTTTATTAGTTTTAGCAGTTAATGCCATTATAGCAGCAAGTGTTTCTTTTCTACTTTTTGGAATGACTCTTTTATTTTCTTTTTTAGTGCCGTAACAACCTATTGTTGCACCGTCTGCATAAATACTACCTGCTTGCTGAGTAATATGACAGTTTTTAAGTAATTGTTTATCGATATCTGTTTTCTTTTTATACCGGTATATTTTGATACTGCTTGAGATATTTTATTATGTTCATTAAGCCCTTCTCTATCTTTACCGTTGGCACACATTGTGCATATTTCTTCCTGAGGTAAATTTATTAAACTAGTGGTTTTAGTTTCTTGTTTATTTTGTCTTATTTTCGCTGTTAAATTACTTAAGACATCTGATATATTTAGATTAATATTTTCTTTATCAAAAGATATAAAAGGAAGTTTTGTCTCGAAGGATACTCTAAAAGGAATATCTGCTTGTTCAATATTTTTTCTTAATGTTACAGCTTTTTTTAATATTTCTTTTTCCTGATCCGTTAAATTTGCATTGTTAATTGTTTCTGCTGCATTTCCTTTAGGTTTATTTATCCTAAAAAAATGTTCAAATTTGCTTCTCGGTTTAATATGTGCTTTTAATTCATCAATGCCTTTTTCAGTCGGTAAATTTTTTGCTATTTTGTTTAAAGTATCACTCACTCCTGCAAAGTTATTTGTTATTCCTATAAGCCTAAATAAATTAAGAGGAGTATTAGTATTTTTCCCACCGACATTTTCCATAGATTTTTTTGTCTGATCAACAATTGTTGGATCATTGCCAGCTCCTATAGGACCTGAGTTTAATGTATTAGTATGAAGAGTAACGCCGTCTTCAAGCCATTCTTGAGCTTGGCGTGCATTTAAGTCGGTAATTTTTTGTCTAGAATCTATATCATTTGAAATCGAGGCTAATGTACCTGCATGTTTTAGATGTAAGCAATGTTTCAAAATTTTTACCGTCTTTGTCAGTTATTGCCCCAATTTTCTCAAAGGCGTTTTTCATGCCAACAATTTGTCGTAACTGGGTTGGGATAACATGCCTACCGTTTTAAATTGTATCAGTATATTGATCAACAAGCTTCCTCTCGCATTCAGGCATTACATTATACCAGTTTTTATCGTCTCTATTTTGATATTCTTGCTTTTGTTCTTCTGTCAAGCCTTTAAAAGCTACTTCCGCTTCGACTACAATATGCTCTTTTTCCTCATCATTGATGACTTTTGACAACGTGACTATATTACAATGCTCATCATTAAAATTTTGAAAATCTTTAGCAACATTTAATTTTTTATGAGCATTTTTAATACCATTGTTTCCTAGCAATTCAGCAACACTGTCAATTTCAGCTTGCCTATTTTTTGAGATGTTTTCTTGTGATTTTTCCATATTCAAAGTATTAAAACTATTAATAAATTTTACTGCTTCTTTATTTAATTTTAGTACAAGCTCAGGTTTATTTTTGCCCTTTGCTATGTTTATCGCTCCTCTGATAGCATTTAAATATTGCATTTCAAAAGCTTTAGTGCCTAAAACAATTTTTTCATTGGGATTGTTACGACCGTCACGTATTAATATTGGAGTTTTACCGTTTTTCCCTTCAATTTTAGTAAGCTTTATACCGGTTTTCTCATGACGTAACATTGCTAAACCCTGTAATGCCTCAGTAAAGTTGCCTTTTTCAACAGCTTCTTCAATTTTCGCTCTATTTGTTTCTAAAGTAACGCCTACTTCGGGTGTGGTTAAAAATTCTTTTGTATGATTTAATAAAAACTCCTTATCGTTATCAAATTGTTTTTTAATGATGAAAGCATTATAAAATTCTATATGTAGTTGTGCATCTCTTGTGATTTTAATTAAAAATTATTATATAATAAATAGTCTAGTTAAAAATATTTAACTTTATTAATTAAAATATATTATTTATATGAATATTGATAAATTTACTGCACATGCTAAATCAGTGATAGCTAGTAGCCAATCACTTGCTGCTAAAAATGATCATCAGCAAATATTATCTTTGCATTTATTATCTAGTCTTTTAAGTGAAGAAACAGGTATAATTCAAACCCTTATTAATAATACCGGCGGTAATATAAACTTATTAAAAGATCAAGTTCAGCTAGAACTAAATAAAATCCCAAAAGTTCAGGTTGAGGGAGGGGGACAAGTTTATTCTTCTGCTGAAGCTCTTAAAGTTTTAGAAAAAGCTAGTAGCATTGCTAAAGACAGTGGGGATAGCTTTGTAACCATAGAGCGTATATTTGAAGCATTAACTTATGATAATACTATAGCCGGTAAAATTTTAACGAATAATGGAATTAATAATAAAAAAATAGCAACAGCTATTTTACAGTTTCGTAAAGGCAAAAAAGCAGATACCGAATCGGCAGAAAATAGTTACGATGCTTTAAAGAAATACGGCAGAGACGTAACAGAGCTTGCAGAAAGCGGTAAGCTTGATCCGATCATCGGACGTGATGAAGAAATAAGAAGAACGGTGCAGGTACTATCACGACGTATGAAAAATAATCCTGTATTGATTGGAGAACCTGGAGTCGGTAAAACTGCTATAATAGAGGGGCTTGCACAACGAATATTTAGTAAGGACGTACCTGAATCGCTTATTAATTGCCGTATTATTGAGCTTGATATGGGAGCTTTAATAGCGGGAGCTAAATATCGAGGCGAATTTGAAGAGCGTCTTAAAGCAGTGCTTAGCGAAATCAAAGAATCAAGCGGTGAAATTATTTTATTTATTGATGAATTGCATCTATTAGTCGGTACGGGAAAAACCGACGGTGCTATGGATGCCTCAAATTTACTAAAGCCGATGCTTGCTCGTGGTGAACTGCATTGTATCGGTGCTACTACTCTAGATGAATATCGTAAATATATCGAGAAAGATGCGGCACTTGCTCGTCGTTTTCAGCCTGTTTACGTGAGTGAGCCGACGGTTGAGGATACTATATCAATACTTAGAGGAATTAAAGAAAAATATGAGCTGCATCATGCAGTGCGAATTTCCGATAGTGCAATAGTTGCAGCAGCGACGTTATCAAACCGTTATATTACCGATCGTTATTTACCTGATAAAGCTATTGATTTGATTGATGAAGCTTGTAGCCGTATGAAAATAGAGCTATCAAGTAAACCAGAAGAGCTTGATGAGCTGGACCGTCGTATTATTCAGATAAAAATAGAGCTTGCAGCACTTAAAAAAGAAAATGACGAGCATTCTAAAAAGAAAATAGAGCATTTAACTACAGCATTAGAAAAATTAGAGTCTAAATCCTATGATATGGGAGCTAAATGGCAAGCTGAAAAGTCTAAACTACAGCAAACACAAAAGCTCAAAGAAGAACTAGACCGTAGCCGAAACGAGCTTGAACGTGCCGAACGTGATGCTAATCTCGCTAAAGCTAGTGAGCTAAAATACGGAATTATACCTGAGATTATGAAAAAGATTCAGGAAGCCGAAAGTATGGATAATAAAGGGCTGTTAAAAGAAATTGTATCGGAAAGCGATATAGCAAGTATTATCTCTCGTATTACTGGTATTCCAATTGATACGATGCTATCAAGTGAACGTGAGCGTCTGCTTGTGATGGAGCAGAAATTACGAGAATCGGTAATAGGGCAGGATAAGGCAATTAAAGGTGTTAGTGATGCGGTAAGAAGATCACGTGCAGGGATTCAAGATATTAACCGCCCGCTTGGTTCGTTCTTATTCTTAGGACCGACCGGAGTCGGTAAAACCGAGCTTACCAAAGCCTTAGCTGGTTTTCTTTTTGATGACCGTAATGCAATACTTCGTATAGATATGTCGGAATACATGGAGAAGCACGCTATTTCTCGCCTGATAGGAGCTCCTCCCGGCTATATCGGATATGATCAAGGCGGAGTGTTGACGGAGGCAGTAAGACGCCGTCCTTATCAGGTAATATTATTTGATGAGGTTGAAAAAGCCCATCCCGACATATTTAATATTATGCTGCAAATACTTGATGAGGGAAGATTAACAGATAGTCAAGGTATAACGGTTGATTTTAAGAATACTATAATAGTTTTAACGTCTAATTTAGGTGCTGAGATACTCGTTAATCAGAAAGAGGACGAAGATACATATAAAGTAAAGGATGAGGTTATGGAATATGTAAAAGCAGTATTTAAACCTGAGTTTTTAAACAGACTAGACGAGATTATATTATTCCATCGCCTAAATCGTAATAATATTCATGATATAGTTAAGATACAGCTTGAAAGTTTAAAGAAAATTTTACTAGCACAAAATATTATTCTTGAATTTGATGAATCTGCATTAAATTATTTAGCCGAAAAAGGTTATGATCCAAGCTTTGGAGCAAGACCCTTAAAACGTCTTATCCAGCGGGAAATACAAAATAATTTAGCCAAAATGATTTTAGCAGGCGAAATAAGTAGCGGTAAAACGGTTAAAATAAATGCAAAGGATAAAGAATTGAAGGTAACAATGAGTTGATTAATTTTTTCCGAATAACGAATTATCGCATAATTCACTATTCTTGTTAAAGGCACTGTTTAATAATTATTGATTTTGTCATTGCGAGCTATTAAAAGATTTGTTGCATAGCTCAAAAAACGCGTTTGATATCATTCCTGCGGAAGCGGGAATGACACAAAACGAGCAATGCAACAAGACCACAACTAAAAGGAGTATGGTCGGTCATCTAGAAAAAGTAAAAAATTCTATAAATTAGTATTAATAATATTCAATTTCAGCTAATGTTATACTGTCAGTACCTGATAATTTATAATAATCACTACTAGTAGAGTTAGGAATTTGTAAGTCAAATAATAGTGCTTTTTCTTCTTTATACGGATCAACTAAGTAAGAATTTGTAATATCTGTAACTATTGGCGATAAATAGGTTGTTGTTTCAATAAGCTTATCAATAGCATTCTGTCCGTCTTTTAATATTTTATCGACCAGTTTTTTATCTTTATAAAAAGTATTTACGGCCCCTATTAAGGCTGTTGATATCTCATATATAATAACACCGTTTTTAATTATATTGGTTATATTAGAGTCTAATGTTGCTGTTTTAGAAAAAATTAAAGAAATAATAGTAGGATATTTATTAAATACATTAGGTAGTTTTAAAAAAGTATTTACGGCTGAATAGGCAGAATTGGTTGCTTCTGAAAAACAATTAAATGCTTTGTATATGTTTTCATAATTGCTATTGCTCATAAACTTACCTCTTTTTTATATACGTAATTGCCATGTTTCATGGTAATTACATATCATACTGCTAAATTAAGAAGTGTCAATATTAAAAAATTATATTTCTTCTTAGAGGATATCAGTAAATAAATTTTAATTACTAATATCCTCTAAACTCCACCTAGCTTTTGGACAGAAATTCAAAGGAGTAAATAACTTATTATTATAACGCTCAAGTCCTGCATATGCAATCATTGCAGCATTATCGGTGCATAAGTGGATAGGTGGATAAATAAGCCGATAACCATATGTTTTAGCACAGCTACTTAATATTTTTTGTAAATATTTATTAGCAGCGACACCGCCGGCAATAACTATATTCTTCTTATCAAAATTATTTGTTATTTGTTCATATGCTCTAATAGCATCTTGTACCTTACTACTTAGAATTTCTCCTATAGTAAATTGAAAACTTGCCGCTATATCATTGATTACAGTGTCATTAATTTCCTTTAAATTCATTATTAAAGTACGCACGGCAGTTTTAAGTCCTGAAAAGGACATATTGCAATTACCGCTGTTAATTATAGGTTTTGGAAATTTATATTTATGAGGATCGCCAAGTTTTGCTCTTTTCTCAATTTCAGGTCCTCCGGGAAAAGCTAAGTTTAGCATTTTGGCTACCTTGTCAAAGGCTTCGCCTACGGCATCATCTATAGTAGATCCTAGTATTTTATATTTTCCGAGACCTAAAACTGCTACAAATTGGCAATGTCCGCCCGAAGCTAACAAGAGTAAATAAGGATAAGGAATATTATCGGTTAGTCTTGCGGTTAAAGCATGACCTTCTAAATGATTAATTGCAATAAAGGGTTTTTTTAAAGCACTGCTTAGTGATCTTGCAAACATTGAGCCAACTATAACACCGCCGATTAAACCTGGACCGGAAGTTGCAGCAATTGTACTAATGTCCGTTAATTTAGTGTTGCTTTCTTTTAAAACATTTTTTAATGCTTTATCTAGATGCGATAAGTGAGAACGTGCAGCAATTTCAGGTACTACCCCTCCAAAAACTGCATGTTCTGTATTTTGTGAAATGATTATATTAGATAAGATTTCTCGATTTTCGGTGATTATAGAAACAGCTGTATCATCACAGCTTGATTCTATACCTAAAATTTTTATCATTCAAATTGAAACTAATTAGAGGCGTTGTTAAGTAAAAAATGATAGTTTGCGTCATTGTGAGAAGGTGTTGTCCACGTGGATACCGATGTCATTCCGCGTAGGCGGGTATGACATAACAGGATCCATGTGACAACACCAACACCTGCTTGCAACCACGATATCTATCTTTATTTAATAATGCCTAATTAGATACCTTTAAGGTATTTAATTGATTATACAGCTTATAAATAGATTGTTCGGCATCAATAATTTTTTTATTAACTATTTTTAATAGTTTTTCCGAAGATTTTTCTGTTATTTGCGTTGCAGCACTTACTTGCTCCGCTAAATTTTTAAGTGATTCTTGTATTTCTACAAAAGATTTTTTAAATTGTTCTTTGATAGTAATAGATGATTCTTCAAGTTCTTTAATTTTTAAGCATAGATTTTCTAATAAATGATCTATTTTAGTTTGCATTAAAGTCAATTTTTGCTTTTGTTTTTCACTAAGATAGCTTAAAGTTTCTTGCATTTTTGCCTGTATACGTACTTTTGTAGTACGTTCAAGTTCTGAAGCTAAACCGATTTTACTCATTAAAAATATTATCCATTTGTGAACGTCCAAATGATACCATTTTGCACCGTTACGATAATCTGAAGGAAAAGCATGATGGTAATTATGCCAATTTTCACCGAGTAAGAATAATGCCATCCACCAAATATCTCCGGCAGTGCCTTTGTAATATTTTTTACTACCGGCAAAGTGGCATAAAGAATTAACGCAGAAGGTTGCTTGCTGCTGTAGGAATCTACCGAGCCCCATAAATAAAAATCCTGCATATGCCGATTGCATAGTACCACCGACTAAGTAACCGATAAATAAAGGCACGACAATATTCATAAAAGCTGCTATTTGCCAATAATATTTTAGCTGCCATTTTAATAAATTGTTTTTCCCGTGCTTAGCCCAAGTAATGCGATCAATAGACTTATAGCTACCGCTTCCGACTAGCATCCATCCTATATGAGACCATATGAAGCCTAAAAATTTATTATCAAATTTTAAAGGAGTATGCGGATCTTGGTCTTGATCCGTATATCTATGATGTTTATAATGATTCGATGCCCAAGATAAAGCTGGTCCTTGTAATGTTCCTGCAGACAGCATAATTAAGACAAACTCGGCATATTTATTTATTTTATAGGCATTATGAGACCATAACCTATGCAAACCGATCCCAACGGTAATATTATTAATATAATAACTAGCAATTATAAAAATAACTTCAGTTAGCCCTATTCCATAATCAAACGAATATTTAACTACAAGAGATATAATAAAAATAGGATAAAATATTAAAGCAAATAAAGCGGGCTTATTTAGTTTACTTAACATAAAATTTACAGTTTTTAGTTATAAAATATATAAATCGGCAACGAATAAAATCTTAATTATATTATACATCAATATTAATAGATATTAACATACTTAATGCATAAATACAAAGGAAATTTTGACAATAAAATTCTAGTTATCCTTATTTAGACAATAACCGATAAACTAACGGTTGTAATAATTAAATTGTCTTTCCCTAAGACCTATCTAATCCTATTTATATGAAACATCTATGAGACGTTCATTAAAGGTCTCTTCACTTTCCCATAAATATTTTATTATTTCTTGACGCAACAATACTTCATTTGAAACCTGAAAAAAAAGTTGTAAAATTTTAAACTCAGTAGGACCTAGAGGAATATTCAGTCCGTCTTTGTATACTTTTTTAGTATTTAAATCAATATTTAGATTCTTAAATTTAATAATATTATCTTGTACAACTGACTTGAAACGTCTCAATAAGCTCTTTAAAGTACCTACTATTTGCTCAGATAAGAAGGGCTTATAAAAAAATAGCACGTTATCGTCTATTTCTGTTAGTTATTTATTGTTATTAAAGGATTTTTTTGTAATTCTGCACTAATAATCATGATAAAAAGCAGTTGACTAAAAAAATAAGTTAATGCTTTTTCTAGAGTTGAAGCCCTCATTATATTAAATCCTGCTCTCTCTTATATCATTACTTAAAGAAATATTAACACTTTTTTATTCTATAATTAAAACTTCAGGTAATAGCTTATCAAACACTGAATTAATCTTCATTAATATTTAGTAAATAATTAAAAATTTTTGTAATAATTTTCTAATTTATTAGGGTTTATAGCAAACTTTTTATAAAAAGAAACAAAGAAATAATAATTTTTTAAAGATAATACTTGAATTTAATAGTTTTAGTTGCTATAAATAGCTTTATTTTAAAGTTTGTTTGTTGGAGATTCTTATATATCATGAGCTTTTATGAATCAGTTTTTATTATACGTCAAGACGTATCATTAAACGATATAGATAAAATCGTTGATGATTTTGCTAAAATTATTAAAGATAATAATGGCACTATCATAAAAAAAGAATATTGGGGGTTAAGAACTTTAGCTTACAAAATCGGTAATAACAAAAAAGGACATTATTATTTTTTAGGTCTAGATATTACTGGTAATGTAAAAGAAGAGCTAGAAAGAAAAATGAAGCTTAACGAAAATATCATTAGATTTCTTACAATTCAAGCAGATTCAATTAGTAGTGAACCTTCACCGATATTAAAAAATCAAAGTACAGAAAATACTCCGGTAATTGACGTAACGATTAATAATTAAATTTGTAAGGATTAAGGTTAAAGAATGTTAAAAAGTAATAATGCTAGTGAAACAGCTGGTCGCAAGGTAGGAGATAAAACTGCTAAAAAAGTATTTTTTAGAAGACGTAAAGGATGCCCTCTTTCTGTGCCTAATGCACCTGTTATTGATTATAAAAACCCTGAGCTTTTAATAAAATTTGTCTCTGAAGGCGGTAGAATGTTACCAAGCAGGATCACAAATGTTTGTGCAAAGAAACAAAGAAAGCTAAATAATGCTATTAAAATTGCAAGAATTTTAGCGTTATTACCTTTTGTATTTCAAGCTAAATAAAGGCATAATACATGGAAATTATATTAATAAAACCCGTAAGAAAATTAGGTAAAATTGGCGACATACTCAAAGTAGCAGACGGGTTTGGTCGTAATTATCTTTTACCGCAAAAATTAGCTATTAGAGCTACTGAGCCTAATAAAGAGCTAATAGTTAAACAAAAACACGAATTTGAAGCAAAAGATAAGCAAATAAGAGAAGAAGTAGAAAAAATTAATGCTCTTATTAAAGATCAACAATTAGTTTTTATCCGTCAAACATCAAATGACGGTAAACTTTTCGGTTCGGTTACTAATAAAGAAATAGCCGATAAATTATCTGAAAATATATCTTATAATATTTCTCATTCAAATATTATTCTTGATAAACAAATTAAATCTACCGGAATTTATGCAGTTGAAATAAGACTCCATGCAGAGCTTAATGCTATAGTTACGGTTATTGTTGCAAGATCAGAATCAGAAGCACAAGATTATTTACGCGAACAAAAGACTGAAACTTCAGAAGATTTAGCTGAGTCAGCATAAATTTTTTTTATCATCTAATTGTGTAGTTTTTTGTTACCATTGCAAAAGCATAGCATTGTTGTATGGATTGAGAAACTTGCTCGATGTCATTCCCGCGTAGGCGGGCATCCAGCATAAAGCGAGATAAATCGAGCTTTTAATTTCAAGAATTTGCTGTATTTATACTTTTTTTCTGGATTCCTGCTTTCGCAGGAATGACATAAGAGCCATGCAACAACGTCCCGCCTACGCGGAAATGACATACTACTAAGTTTGACCACAATATCCAAACACTTTACAATACTAACATTTTTCAACCATGCTATATGAAAAATTTGAGTATAATATCAATAATCTAATAGGTAATTTTGGCTTATCTAAAATATCGATTGCAGTATCTGGTGGGAGCGATTCGTTAGCACTTCTTTATCTTGCTAATATTTGGGCAGAGAAAAATAATATAGAATTATTTGTTATATCGGTTGATCATAACTTACGGGAACAGTCGAAGCAAGAGACCCATTATATCCAAAATATCAGTAATAGTCTAAATCGCAAGCATTATAGTTTATCTTTTGACCATCAAAATAATTTTTCCAATTTACAAGAAAGAGCAAGAGAAGGACGCTATGATTTGATGACAAATCTATGTCTAGAACTCGATATATTAGTACTTTTAACTGCTCACCATGAAGATGATTACGTAGAAAATTTTTGTTTAAGATTAGAGCGTAATAGCGGTATATTTGGACTTAGTAGCAGTAATATCAATTGGTATAATAATATACACATAATTAGACCGCTATATAATATTCCAAAAAGTGAATTAGTAGAATATTTAGTCAGTCATAATATAAAATGGTTTGAAGATGAGTCAAATTCATCTGATAAATATAGACGAAATGTTATTAGGCAAAAATTAGCTAAAGGTGCAGATTATATTAGACATTTTTCCAAACCAGTTTATAGAGAGGAATTTAAAGGAGACACGGAACGCAGCACCGCAGCGTACACAAGCGTAGGTGAGGAGGCATTGTTGCGTGGACCGGTAAAACTCACTGTGTCATCCCGTGGCTTGACCACGGTAAAGACAATAAAAAGTACTAATAATTTTAGTATTTTTAACTGGATCCCGTGGTCAAGCCACGGGATGACAGAGGTAAAATTGATCCACGCAACAATGCCACGTGAGGATGCGAGTACCGGAACGGCGTCTAAATTATCTCTAGAAGCGAAGTGTGGAAAGATTTCTAAAGCCGCAATAATCTCACAACAACTTAAAACCAACAAACTTATAGAAAACGAGTTTAAGCCTGAATTAATATCGGCGATAGCTGAAGCGGTCAAGATTTTTGAATATGGCTTTGCCTTTCTTGATTTAGTTAAATTTGATAAGTTTTCAAATGAGGTGAAAGTACAAATAATTAATTTTTTACTGATAATAATTAGTGGACAATCTAGAACAGCTCGTTTTTATTCGGTAGAACCTATTTTGAAATTAATTACTCAAGACGTAAACTTTAAGAATACACTTCATGGCTGTATAATTAAGCGCATACAAAACGAGTTACTTATATACAGGGAATTTGGCAAAAAATTGCCTGAGAGTAAAATATTACTAGATAAATCAGTTATTTGGGATAATAGATTTTGTATCACAAAAAATCAAGAAACTCCAAATTGTTTTGTAACTCATCTATCGTTAAAAGATTATAAAATAATAAAGAAACAATTAGATTTAGAACCTTTGAAAAATCTATCCTGCAAAAACCACAATGCAGTTTTATTGACCTTACCTATCATTAAAATACTTGAAAAAGTTATAGCAATACCACATATATCATATTATGATAACGACATGTGGAACTTTGAAATATCTTTTTCTCCAAATTTTGTATCTCGTTTCACCCATTTTTGCTAACACCGGTATTTAAGAGGTTATCTGTAAATAAATTTTATAGTTAAAATTTATTTACAGACCTCTCTTATACCAATAAAAATTTTTATTAGGTTTTATATCGATGAATAATCAAGGTAGAAGTATTTTAGCTTGGGCAGCACTTTTTATTTTTGTAATATTACTTTTTAATGTGTTCCAATCTGACGGTTTACTTGGTGGAAGAAATAATATAACTTTCTCGGATTTTTTAACACGAGTTGATGAAAAGACCGTTAATTCGGTAAAAATTCAGGGTAGAGTAATTGAAGGCACTTCAAATGACGGCTCTACTTTTAATACTTATGCTCCTGATTATCCTGATTTAGTAAATCGTCTTACTAGCAATGACGTTAATATTGAAGTAGTGCCTCTTGAAACAAGAATGAATACCTTTTTAGGCTTTTTAATTTCTTGGTTTCCTATGCTTTTATTGATAGGTGTTTGGATTTTTTTCATGCGTCAAATGCATGGAGGTGGGAAAGCCATGGGGTTTGGAAAATCTAAAGCTAGGTTGCTATCAGATAAAGGACCAAAAATTACCTTTAAAGATGTAGCAGGTATCGATGAAGCAAAAGAAGAATTAACTGAAATAGTAGATTTTTTAAGGGATCCAAGCAAGTTCCAAAAGCTTGGTGGTAAAATACCGAAAGGCTGCTTACTTATAGGTCCTCCCGGAACCGGTAAGACACTTCTTGCTAAAGCAATTGCAGGTGAGGCTAATGTTCCGTTTTTTAGCATATCTGGCTCTGATTTTGTTGAAATGTTTGTAGGTGTCGGTGCAAGCCGTGTGCGTGACATGTTTGAACAGGGTAAACGTAATGCTCCTTGTATTATCTTTATCGATGAAATTGATGCGGTAGGTCGCCATAGAGGTATCGGTATGGGTGGCGGCAATGATGAACGTGAGCAAACCTTAAACCAAATGTTAGTCGAAATGGATGGATTTGAAGCAAACGAGGGAGTTGTGATCATTGCAGCTACAAACCGTCCTGACGTTCTTGATCGTGCATTACTGCGTCCCGGTAGGTTTGATCGTCAAATTGCCGTTGCAAACCCTGATATAAACGGTCGTGAGCAAATTCTAAAAGTACATTTAAAGAAAATTAAATATAATAGTACGGTACTAGCACGAATTATTGCTCGCGGTACCCCGGGCTTTTCCGGTGCTGAACTTGCTAACTTAGTTAATGAAGCTGCTCTTATTGCTGCAAGGCTTGGTAAGAAAGAAGTAGATATGCACGACATGGAAGAGGCAAAAGATAAGGTGCTGATGGGAGTTGCACGTCGCTCCATTGCAATGTCGGAGAAAGAAAAAAGGTTGACTGCATATCATGAAGGCGGACATGCATTAGTAGGACTTTATTGTCCTGCAGCATCACCTATTCATAAGGCTACGATTATACCGCGTGGTAATGCTCTTGGGATGGTGCAAAGACTTCCTGAAACTGATGAATATTCTCAGAATCGTGAACAGATGGAATCATCTATAGCAGTTTATATGGCAGGAAGAGTAGCGGAGGAAATTATTTTCGGTAGAAATAAAGTTACCTCAGGAGCTTCGTCGGATATAAAAGGTGCAACTAATATTGCAAGAGCGATGGTTACAAAAGCAGGTTTAAGTGATTTAATAGGACCGATATTTCACGGTTCAAGTGGTGATGATATGTATGGTAGACAACCTAATAATGAAACCTCGGAAGCTACTGCAGAGTTAATTGATGCTGAAGTTAAAAGAATTATTACGCAAGGATATGAATTTGCAAAAGATATTTTAACAAAACATATAGATCAACTTCATACCTTAGCAAATGCTTTAATTGAATATGAGACATTGTCCGGTCAGCAAATTAAAAATTTACTTAGTGGTAGAGCTTTAGATTCAGAAGAGGAGAATAAATTTCCTTTTAATGATTCATCTACTATAAAAATAGATAAAGAAAAATCACCTGAGAAAACAAAAACAACTAAAGCTAAAAAAGAAAATTACGCTTCCTAAGTTTAGTAGTATAATTTTATGTCTAAATTTATAGATTTATTTTGTGGTATCGGTGGTTTTAGAAAAGCCTTGGAAATAAAGGGTCTTGAATGTGTTTTTTCATAGACAAAGACGTACAAGAAGCATATAAAAGAAATTTCGGTGATAAGCCATACGGTGATATTACGGAAATATCAGAAACCAAAATCCCTAAACATGATATTTTATGTGCCGGTTTTCCTTGCTAATCTTTTAGTATTTCAGGTAAGAGGCTTGGTATAGGAGATGTAGACTTTTGTATGAAATAATCAGAATAGTACAATATCACAAACCCTATATATTATTGCTTGAGAATGTTAAAAATATTCTGAATATTAATAATGGCAGCGTAATTGAAACTAAAAAATTAGATGAGATTATAAAGTATATAGAAATGTGTTAAATGCTTCATTATTTGGAGTACCGCAAACAAAGAGAAAGAGTTTATTTTGTTTACGAAAAGATTTTAGCAGTGAATATACACTCAAATATGTAAAACCGGAAGAGTCTTATGAAATGATTTTTCTTAATGATATTTTAGAACAGGATGTTGATAAAAACGTATATATTAATAGAGATGATGTTATTTTAGATAAAATACCGGTTGAAAAGCAATTAAAGCCAATTAGGATTGGTCAAGTTAATAAAGGCATTCAAGGTGAAAGGATTTACAGCCCTTTCGGTCATTCACTTTATCAGCTTGTGGTGGCGGTGTCGGTGCTAGAACCGGTCTTTATTATATAAATGATAAGATAAGAAGACTAGCAATCAATGAATGTAAATATTTAATGGGTTTCCCTCAAGATCATTATGTTGCAGATGGATTAAAGGGTTATAGGCAATTCAGTAATTTCATAAATAATAGCAAATATATATGACTCAATAAAAAAAAGAGCAGTTTAATGGATAATGGAATATACTCGATCAACTTCAAAAATTGGCTAAGTCGTTCTACAAGTACTGCGGTACTCACGTATTAAGTATACGCTGCGTTCCTCGTCTTGTGAACTCCTGGCTCTTTTTGAAGTTGATCTTCGTATATGGATTGCTAACTATAAATATCGTCATTGTGAGTAGGCATTGTTGCGTGGACCAGTAAATGCTCTTGATGTCATTCCCGCAGAAGCGGCAATCCAGTAAAACCTACAAAAAACTTGTTTTTTTAGGTTTATTTTGTTAGTACTAAGACTATTTTTTCTGGATTCCCGCTTCTGCGGGAATGACATCGGTATCCACGTTGGCAATACCTTGTGAGTAACTGTAAGTAGCATGGCAACCTAGAGACATTAATGTCATCCACGTAACAGGTATGAAAGATTGTGAATTAGCTAATTATTTTGTATAGTTCTAAAAACAAATTTTAAGAGAGTACTTAAAATGGCAGAGTTAAGGTTACCGCCAAATTCAGTAGTAAAAAAAGGTAGAGAGCATAAAGAACAAGAGGAAATGCTTAAACCTAGAAAGATAAAAATTTATAGGTATGACCCTGATCTTGATAAGAATCCTACTATCGATAGTTTTGAGATAGATTTAAGCAAAACCGGACCGATGGTTTTAGATGCTTTAATTAAAATCAAAAACGAAATCGATTCTACTTTAACTTTTAGGCGTTCTTGTCGGGAAGGAATTTGCGGTAGTTGTGCAATGAATATTGACGGTACAAATACTTTAGCATGCATAAAACCAATAGAAGATATATCAGGCGATATCAAAATCTATCCGCTTCCTCATATGAAAGTAGTGAAAGATTTAGTACCTGATATGTCGCATTTTTATGCACAATACGAATCTATAGAACCTTGGCTCAAAACCGATAGCTCTACCCCTTCAAACTCTGAAAGGTTACAGTCGATTAAAGACCGAGAAAAGCTTGATGGTTTATATGAGTGTATATTATGTGCTTGCTGTTCTACTTCTTGTCCTAGCTATTGGTGGAACGGTGATAAATATTTGGGTCCTGCGATTTTACTACAAGCATATAGATGGATTGCCGATTCAAGGGATGATAATACCGGTGAACGTCTTGAAGCTTTAGAAGACCCATTTAAGCTTTACCGTTGTCATACGATTATGAACTGTACTAAGACCTGCCCGAAAGGCTTAAATCCTGCTAAAGCTATCGGTAAAATAAAAAGTTTAATTGCAGAACGTCACGGTGTGTGATTCTTAATTAATTATTTTTAAAAATGATAAAATAATGAAAAAAGCAATTATTTTCTGTTGATTGTAATAATACCATGACACACGGTGACATGAATTATTGTGTCGCTGCAGAATATAAGAAAGTTGATAAGAAACTAAATCAAATATACCAAGAAATATTAAAACATATTTCAGACAAACGAGAACAAGTTAATTTACTTAAAAAATCCCCAAATTTATGGATTAAGTACCGAGATGCTGATTGTGAATTTCGAAGTTTTGGGGTTTATGGCGGTTCCGTATATCCAATGATACTGCTTATGTGTCTTACATCTTACAGGAAAAACCGAAGAGCGTATAAAAAAGAATTTGAAGCCATGCTGAAATGTGAAGAAGGGGACTTAAGTTGTCCATTTATAATCAAGACTCAGAACCTAGGTTTTTTTGTGGACATTTCTAGTTGATTTGCTATTTTGAGGTATTTTGTAACGAAAATTAATAAGATTTTTGCGGAATAGTTAGTCATATTTCAAAAAAATCTTATAATTTGCAGCAACAAATAGCCAAAATTGAATCTTTTTAGAAATGTCCACAAAAAAACCTAAATTAATTCATAATTTGTAATACTTTAAATAATTCTCCCATTTGTTTCGGTGATATTAGTCTTTCTACCTGTCTTTCTATTATTTGTGCCTGCTCAGACATCTTGCCAAACTCTACTTCTAGAGCTAATTTATACGTCGATCCGATACTCGCATCCTCACGTACTAAAGTGTACGCTGCGGTGCTGCGTTTCGTGTCTCCTTTAAATTCCTCTCTATAAGCGAATTTGGCAAGATGTCTATCATTAAACTTGTCTTGCAATGTTTGTTTACGTAATAAGATTCCATTTTCTATTAAAAAATCTCGTTGCGATATTGTATCTATTACGTTTATTTTGCTGTTTTTAGCTACCGTCTTTAATGCATAAAAATCCACATGTGCCGATAAATCAGCTTCTCCAAGATGTTCAAGGATGGGGCAATATTTATGGTTTTTAACCGCTTGTAATGTTTGATTATATTGATATCTAGTTCTACCATTCGGAGCTATATCATAGCCGTAATCTATTATTAAGCCACTGCCGCTTAGTCTTTTTAGATGCTGCGCTATAAATTTTATAATTTCTATCGATTTATAAGATTCTTCAAGTACTGCCCCGTCTTTTGCTTCAATATGAGTACACAGAAGATATTCTTGTAATTGCTTATTAATGCTTATTTTATCGTATTTAATTCTTTCGTCTACCGGCTGCACTACAAATATTCTTTCATACCATAATTCCTTGACTTTAATATATTGCTTTATCGGTATAGCATCAAAGAATTCGTTAGCTATTATTATAGTAGGTTTTTTTGGTATATCTTCTACAAATGATTGATGACTAATCGGTAAATTAATATCTTGTAAATTAGCCTTTTGATAAGCAATAAAATTTTTATTAATTTCTATTAGTTCAATTGATAATGCTTTATAAAATTCCGGTACTAATTTTGCAGTACGTAGTAAATCACGCATTAATAGACCTCGACCAGGACCAAGCTCTACTAAACTAAGACTTTTTGGGCAGCCAATTCTTTGCCATTCTCTGATACACCATAAGCCGATAATTTCACCGAATAGCTGTGAAATTTCAGGAGCCGTAACAAAGTCACCTTCATTAGCTAATGATTTTACTTGCTTATAATAGGAAGTAGGATTTAAGTTTAATACCTCCTGCATGAGGACATCGCAAGTAATATAACCGTTTTGATCAATTAATTGTCTTATTTTGGATTCGATTGACATATTAAATAACTTCCTAAAAGTAACATAGGTACAGATAAAATTTGTCCCATAGTTAAGCTATCTAAAATAAACCCGATTTGTATGTCGGGTTCTCTAAATATTTCAATAGTGATTCGGAAAAGACCGTAAAATGTTAAAAATATTCCTGAGTTTAAACCGCACTTTTTAAAAGTTTTGTGCTTAAATGTTGCATATGCTAAGATACTAAATAATACTAAACCTTCAAAAAAAGCTTCATATAATTGACTAGGATGTCTTGGCATCAAATCGCTATTCGGAAAAATCATACCAAAAGAAGAATTTGTAATACGTCCGTATAGTTCGCCGTTAATAAAATTAGCGATTCTACCTAAAAATAATCCGATAGGTACTACAGGGGCTATTATATCCGTGAGACTTAAAAAATTAATTTTATATTTTCGGCAAAACAAATAAGCAGCAATAATCCCCCCTAAAGCTCCGCCATGGAAAGACATCCCGCCTTCATAAGTTTTTAAGATATCTATTGGATTTGAAAAATATCTAGAAGGGTTATATAATAAAACAAACCCTAGTCTGCCTCCGACTATTATGCCTATAACGGCATAAGTAATGAAATCTTCTAGATTTTTTTTGGTAATTTGAGGCTTAAATTTTTCTATAATTTTATTTGCATAGAACCAGCCTAGCAAAATTCCTATTACATATGAAAGAGAATACCAAGAGATAGCAAGTGGACCTATAGAGAAAATAATTGGATTGATATTAGGAAATGTCATAGATAAATAAGTTATTTAATTCATTTAACGTCTGAGTTACGGAAAATTACGTAAGTAATTGACTAGGCAATTCAGTTTTTTATTATTTTTATGGGTTGCCGCAGCTGCTTCGTGGCTTTGCAATGACAGTATCTATATTTGCTTAGCAATACCAAATTCTTTTGAGTGAAAATTATTGATAAAAATAAAATTCTTAGTAATAATAAAAAAGATTTATATTTATAATAATAATGATAGGTAAAATATGCAATATTTAATGGATCTATATCATACCTCAAGTACTGAGTTAGTATTATTGTTTGTTATGTTAGTATCTCTTATACCGGTGATATTTCTAATTAAAAGATTAATTTTTATTCCGGTAAAAAATTATTTAACTAGACATCATTATGATGATTATGAAAGGATAAAAAAATATCCTATATTTCGTTATTTATTACATACTTTATTAGCACTTTACTTTGTATGTTGGGGAAAGATTTTTCATCCTACTTCTTTTAAAGCACATGTATTACTGGGAATCAAAGATACTATAGTAATCTTATATACTGGTATATCTGTGACGATGTTATTATTAACGCTTATAGATGCTTTTGCAGATCTGTATCACAATAGAATCAAAGCCGTTACAAAAAATGCACCGCTTAGCTTATATTTTCAAATATTAAAAATTATTGTCATAGTTATTGCAGCAATGGTAACTATTTCATATATATTAAATATTTCGCTTAGTACATTCTTAACAAGCTTAGGTGCAGCCGCAGCTCTTTTAACATTTGTTTTCAAAGATACCGTTTTAGGATTACTTGCAAGCTTGCAACTAACTACTCAAGAAATTATTAATATTGGAGACTGGGTACGTATAGGCGCAATTGAAGGAACAGTTGAAAAAATTACTATTTCCGTAGTAACAATTAGGAATTTTGACCAATCTATTTCCACAGTTCCTACTTACAGCATTTTAAATTCTAACGTAACTAATTATAGAGGAATTAGTGAATCAGGAGCAAGAAGGGTAAAGAGAGTATTTAATATTAATATGGCAACTATTAACTTCTGTGATGCTACTATTTTAAAAGCACTAAAAAAATCTCCTTATATATCAAAGGATGTAATAGATAAAATCACTCTTGATAAAGAAGAGAAAGATTTAACCAACATTAAACTATTCAAATTATATATTCAGGAATATCTAAAAAATAATCCAGCAGTTTATACCGAAGGGTTTACTTTTCTAGTAAGACAGCTTGAACCTACGATTAATGGGTTGCCTATAGAAATATATATCTTTGTTAAAGAAGTAAATTTAGTAGGTTATGAAAATATACAGGACAATATTTCTGAACATTTCATTTCTATACTTCCTGAATTTAAATTAAAAATATTTCAGAATGTAGGAGTGGTATAATATAGAAGTAAAATGAAAAGTAGTAAAAATAAAAAAATAAATTAAATTTGTATCCAAGATGGAAGTTGTCTTTCAGCTTGGATATTCACTACTTTTGAAAGCAAAGAAGTATATATACTACTTGATTATTTGCTCTAAATGCTTTAAAAACTTAAAGCTTTAAAAATATTAAAATTTAAGACCTAGGAATGAATAATAATATAATTAATTTAATAGCCGCTATTATACTGTCTTTAAGTATAATTTTCGGTTGGCAGTATTTTGTTGTAAAACCTGAACAAAAAAAACAGCAACAGCAAATAGCAGTGCAGAAAACAGAAAATTTAAAGAAACAACAGTTAAAAGCTTTAGTCGAACCTGCAACTGGTATTGTTGTTCAAGAAGAAAGTCAAGTACAGCGTATTAAAATAGAATCTGAATCACTTACCGGTTCTATTTCATTAAAAGGACTTAGATTTGATGATTTAATATTAAAGAAATATAAACAAGATTTATCTAAAAATAGTCCTGAAGTGAGATTATTTTCACCGGCTAATACAGAAAATGCATATTTTGCTGAAGTTGGTTTAGTTAGTAATTTATCTAGTGTAAAACTTCCTAACAACGATACTATATGGAATAGTGATAGTGAAATATTAAGCCCTGAAAAACCTGTTCATTTATTTTGGGTTAATGAAGACGGAGTTAAATTTTTAGTTACTATTACTGTCGATGAAAACTATTTATTTACTATAGAGCAAACCATCGTTAATAATAGTGATAAAGAACTTCCTGTGCAATCTTACGGTTTAATAAATCGTAAATATATTGCCGTAGAGAAAGCGGTGAATATATTACATCAAGGACCTATCGGGTGTATAGACGAGAATCTTAAAGAATATTCTTATGATGATATTAAAGATAAGAAAAGTGAAAAATTTGCAGCAAGTAAGGTTGACTGGATAGGAATTACCGATAAATATTGGTTATCTTCCTTGATTCCGGATAAATCAAGTAATTACAGCTCGAATTTTAATTATGCTCTTAAGCAAGGGACTGAAAGATATCAGGTAGATTTTATTTCACCGGTACAAATAATAAAGCCCGGCGAAAATTTTTCAATTAAAAGCAGAATTTTTGCTGGAGCAAAAAAAGTAGACTTGCTTGATAAATATGAAAAGCAATATGATATTAAATTATTTGATAGAGCTATTGATTTCGGCTGGTTCTATATAATTACCAAACCGGTTTTCTACGCCATGAATTTTTTCTATGGCTATGTCGGTAATTTCGGTGTTAGTATATTAATTGTTACGGTTATAATTAAGCTATTAATGTTTACTTTAGCCAATAAGTCTTATCGTTCGATGAAAAAAATGAAAAATTTACAGCCGGAAATCGATAGGATAAAAAATTTATACAGTGATGATAAAGCACGTTTAAATCAAGAAATTATGGCTTTATATAAAAAAGAAAAAGTAAATCCGGTAGCTGGTTGTTTACCTATACTTGTTCAAATTCCGGTATTTTTCTCCATTTATAAAGTATTGTATGTAACTATTGAAATGCGGCAAGCACCGTTTTACGGCTGGATTAAAGACTTATCTGCACCTGACCCTACTACTATTTTTGATTTATTCGGCTTATTACCGTTCTCGCCGCCGTCATTTTTAATGATTGGAGCATGGCCTATTTTAATGGCTATTACTATGTTCTTACAGCAAAAAATGAGTCCTGAACCTGCGGATCCGATGCAAGCTCAAGTAATGAAATTTATGCCGCTAATTTTTTTATTTATGTTTAGTAGTTTTCCTGTGGGACTTTTAATATATTGGTCTTGGAATAATATTCTATCCATCATTCAACAATATTATATTAATAAATTTAATTAATTAATGAGAATAGATAAAAATTTACCTAATTATCTAACTATTGCTCGAATAATGGTAATTCCAGTTATTATACTGGTATTTTATATAAATAATTCACTTGCACGTACACTTGGGGCATTATTATTTGTTTTAGCTAGTATTACGGATTTTTTTGACGGTTATATTGCAAGAAAATATAATTTAGTTACAAGTTTCGGCAAGATGTTTGACCCTATAGCAGATAAGCTACTTGTAGGTTGTGTTATTATCATGCTACTAAAAAAAGATAATGTAGATGAGATACCTTGCTTATTAATTTTAGCACGAGAATTTTTAGTTAGCGGTCTTCGGGAATTTTTAGCTCTAGTAAAGGTTAGTGTGCCTGTATCGAGACTTGCTAAGGTAAAAACGTTTTTACAAATGTTTGCTTTATCGATATTGATACTAGGCTCAAAAGGTTCAGGAATTATTTATTTAGATATAGTAGGGGAAATAATTTTATGGATTGCCGCTTTTTTAACAATCATTACAGGTTATTCTTATTTTAAAGCCTGTAAGAAATATTTTTAAATAGGAGAATTTTATGATACATGTAAAATATATAATTTTAGGGTTTATTATGGTGTCTAGTTTAAATCTTTACGCTGCTAACAATTAATATAATTGCCAATAAGAAAGTTGTAAAGGTAGAAGTAAGTAATGAACATTTAAAAACATTAAATGAAGCTTCTACTCTTTGTAATTAGTTTTGTAGATTTTAGATTAATAGACGAAACAGATAAATTAATGAAGCAATTAGGATTAGAAGATAATTTTGATAAAGTATCACTACCCGGTGCATCGCTTGCTCTCATTAACGACAAATATACTTATTGGGGAAAAACAATAGAAGATACTATTGAGATTTTGCAAGAATTACATAACATAAAACAAATTGTTTTTCTTGATCATAGAGAATGTGGAGCTTATAAAATACTTATAGGTCAGGAACAGCTAAATACCAAGGAAAAAGAAACGGCAGCACATGCAGCAATTTTAAACAAGGCCCGTGATATAATAAAAGAAAAATTCCCCCAATTATAAAGTTTATACTTTTTTAATGGGTCTTGATGGTGTGGTAGAGCAGATTTATGAAATGCCTAGCTAAAAGCGGAGTTGTTGTATGGATAGGTTTATCCGTCATTGCGAGGACATTGCGTAGCAATTGACGAAGCAATCTTAGGAGTTTGTTATTATTTCATGAGATTGCCGCCACAGCCTACGGCTGTTCGCAATGACGATTTTTGACCCGCACAATAACGGCTAAGAACAGTAATTTATTTTGTATCTTTGCTCTTATTATCATTAGAATCAGCAGTATTATTTTTTTGGTCGTTTTCTACCGCTAGCTTAGAGATAGATAGTTTTTGTTTATATTTTTGTTGCTCTGCTAAAAAATTTTGAGCCTCTTTGGAAAGCCTGTTATATAGTTCACGTTTCTTCTTATTAATCTTGACTATTGCTACTCTATATTTTTGTATTTCCTCCCGTACTTCCGGTTTTATAGTACCGGCGTAAGCAGAAAAATCATCTATAATTTTTTGTGTTGTAACATCGTTAGTTTTTGCTGCATCTTTTTTTGAGCCGTCAGAAGTTGTACTATTGGCAAAGCAGCTTGTACTAAGTAAAATAGCTATTCCAAATATTATTTTTTTTATCATATAAACCTTAAGCCTTATTCTTGATAAGTAGACCATTTTTAAGTCTAATAGTCAATAGACTTCTTTTGGAACTCTACTTCTAGGGATAATTTGTACGTCAATCCGGTACTCGCATCCTCACGTACTTTTTTATACGCTGCGGTGCTGTGTTCCGTGTTTCCTCCAAATTCCTTCCTATAAGCGAGTTCGAAAAGAAGTCTAATATATAATAGAAATTATATGTATTTTCTATTTGTATGTTATTGTTTGGTGAGTATAAATATACTAATAGTTGGGACAAATATACAATATTATAATAATAACGCTCAAGAGTTTTATAGCAGCACAATCAATGCAGATTTGTCTGATAACTGTAAAGCATTTAATAGCTATTTACCTGAACAAGCTCATATTTTAGATGCAGGTTGCGAAGTTGGTCGTGATACATTTTTAAGTCAAAGATATCAAGTTACTGCTTTTGACGGTTCAACCGAAATGGTTAAATGAGCTACAAAAGCAACCGGAATAGATGTACTGCACTCCACTTTTCAAGATATCGATTTTAAGGAGTCGTTTGATGGTGTTTGGGCTCAAGCAACTCTCCTTTATGTACCTTATAATGAAAAAAATTCATGCTGCATTAAAGCCGGAAGGCATTTTTTATGTTTCTTACGGATACGGTTCAGATATTATACAACGTGATGATCGCGATTTTTACAATATGCATGAAGATACAATAAAACCTTATTTTAACAGGCTTTTTGAAATAGTTAAAATATGGACGGAAAAGAGTAAGAGATTCTCTCCAAGTAAAGAGACATTATGGTTAAATTTTATTGTTAAAAAAAGTACAACAATATGATTAGATTAGTTTACTTATTTCTTGCTTTAATAAGCAGTTTTAAAATATACGCAAAGGAATATAAAGGCTTAACATATAATCGTTATGAAAAAGATAAGCATGTGATTCATGTCTTAACTATTGATCCTAAGAATTTTGGGTTAAAACTAGTTAAAGCTCATAATCAGGTTATAAGGCAGAGAAACAGTAAACGTTATGGCACACCGCACTAATGCAGCTGCTGCTATTAATGTCGGATTCTTTGAAATCGCTGGTAGTGATGACGGCAGATCAAGTCTTACTTTAATGATAGACAGCAAGCTATTTAGCCTTAGAAAACAACTACAAAGTTTGTTAATTATAGATCAGGGCAATATTCAAATTACCAAGGCTAGTGCAAAAATTTTAGTAGCAATAGGCGATAAATCTGTTATTCCAAATCAAGTTCATTATTTTTCAAACCTAAAAGATATTACTTTCTATAATGATGTTTGGGCATCTACCACATTAATGTCGTATACTAACAAAGAAATTTTGATTGATAAGAATAGGTCTAATTTTATTGTTACGGTAAGCATGGTGATAATCAAATCCCACAGAAAGGCTTTATATTGTCCTTTCCACAAGCAACAAGTTTGCCGGTATAAATATAAATGATTCTGTAAAATTAATTTTGGAATTTATCGATAAAGACGGTAAGCTTATAAATTTAAGTAATACTGCTTCAATAGTAACCGGTATTCCCTTATTGGTTCAAAACGGTAAAAATGTTGTAGATAATCCAAAGCAAGATGATCCGGCTCATGCTCGTACTGCTTTAGGAGTGTGTAATGACGGCACTATAGTTATAGTTGTAGTCGAGCATATTTATAAGCAACATGTAAAAGACCTTAAGCTTGTGCAAGTAAGATCAATATTACGGAAAGAGAAAGAAATAAATGTTGATAAATTAATAATCCCTGAAGCTTTAAAAATTTTAGAAAAACACCTTATTAATTATACTGTGATAGGATTAACTAAAACAGAACTTGCAGATTATATGTTAACTTGGATATGAATCGGCAATCAATTTAGACGGTGGTGGTTCTTCTACATTATTCATGGGCGGAAAAATTATAAATAATGTAACAGGTGATGAAGATGAAGCTTTAGGCGAACATCGCGTGCGTCCCGTATCCGATTCAATAGTATTATACCAAATAATATAAAGTAAATTTTCGCGAGAATGACATACTCAAATTTTAGCTAGAATGATATTTGAGATTTGGAGAACTCTAAGATTTTATATTTTCCTGCTCTATTGCTTTTTTACGCATTTCTAAATATTCTTCTTTAGTCATTATTTTTTTGGGAGCTACATAATCTAAAAATACTTTTCCGTTTAGATGATCGATTTCATGCTGGATAACTCTTGCTAAAAATCCTTCTGCGATACCTTGAATTTGATTGCCATTTATATCATATGCGTGATAATGAATTTTCTTGAATCTTGCTACCGGTCCTGTAGCATTTTCAACAGAAAAGCATCCCTCGTAATCTTCATGTTTATCAATACCTATCGGTTTATATGAGGGGTTAATCCAAATAGTTTTAGGCATTGTATCCTTAAGGTCAGGATGCCATTTTTTTAACTCTGCATCTTCATGTACTGCAAATATTATTATACATTTTGATATGCCTATTTGCGGTGCAGCAAGTCCTGCACAATTTTCTTCTTGATCATATTTCTTTTCTAAAATAGATATATCACGTAAATCTTCTGAAGATAACGGAAAGTTTAAAGTTTTTGCCTTTATTCTAATAGTTTTATCCTCTGAACTATTTAAGGTTTGAATGTTCAAAGTTACATATTGCGGTAATGAAATATTGTTTTCATTTTTCATATTACTTTTACAACCTGTTATAAAAATTATAGCAGTTAATAATAGAGCTGTTTTTAATTTGGACATATATTTTATTATAATAATTTATAAATAGAAAATTATAGATAGAAACTAAAATCAAGTAAATAAATTGTCATATTTTTTTACACATCCTATAGTTAATAATTTTATTTAATTTCTTTTGAGAAAAATCAATAGGTTTGACTTTTCTAACATGTTCTAGTATAATATTTATCTTCAAAATAAATAGAAAAATTTAATTTATGAATACTCCTAAAAATGACAATTATCTTTCGGAACTAAGCAAGGTAATTTGGCCTATAGAAAGATATGAAAATAAGAAGTTTCTTCCTATGGCGTTTATGATGTTCTGTATTTTATTAAACTACTCAACGCTTCGTTCAATTAAAGACGGGTTTGTAGTAACAGATATAGGAGCAGAAGCAATAAGTTTCTTAAAAACATATATAGTACTACCTTCTGCCATAATCGCTATGGTAATTTATGTTAAGCTCTGCGATATTTTAAAGCAAGAAAACGTGTTTTATGTTATTACTTCATTTTTCTTAGGGTATTTTGCATTATTTGCGTTTGTTCTTTACCCTTACCCTGATTTAGTTCATCCTGATCCTGAAACCATAGAATCTTGGAGTGTAGCTTATCCTAATTTCAAATGGTTTATAAGAATAGTTGGGAAATGGAGTTTTGCATCTTTTTATACTATGGCAGAGCTTTGGGGAACAATGATGCTTAGTTTATTATTTTGGCAATTTGCTAACCAAATTACTAAAACCGATGAAGCTAAACGTTTTTACTCAATGTTTGGTTTACTTGCTAATTTAGCATTGCCTGTAACATCCGTAATTATTGGATATTGCTTGCATGAAAAAACTCAAATAGTTGCAGAACATCTAAAATTTGTGCCTTTATTTGTTATAATGATAACAAGTAGCTTTTTGGTAATATTAACATATAGATGGATGAATAAAAACGTTCTAACCGATCCTAGACTTTATGATCCGGCATTAGTAAAAGAAAAGAAAGCTAAAGCTAAAATGTCATTAATAGACAGTTTTAAAATGATCTTTACTTCTAAGTATGTAGGTTATATTGCATTGTTACTTATTGCTTACGGTGTTTCAGTAAATTTAGTTGAAGGTGTTTGGAAATCCAAAGTAAAAGAATTATATCCGACGAAAGAGGCTTACACTATATATATGGGGAAGTTCCAATTTTATCAGGGTTGGGTTGCAATTGCTTTCATGCTTATAGGTAGTAATATTTTAAGAAAAGTATCATGGCTAACTGCAGCTATGATAACTCCATTAATGATGTTAATTACCGGTGCAGCGTTTTTTGTATTTATCTTTTTTGATAGTGTTATTGCTATGCATTTAACAGGTATTCTTGCTTCAGGTCCTTTAGCACTTGCTGTTATGATCGGTATGATTCAAAATGTTTTAAGTAAAGGTGTAAAATATTCTTTATTTGATGCCACTAAAAACATGGCGTATATTCCGCTTGATAAGGATTTACGAGTAAAAGGGCAAGCTGCTGTTGAAGTTATCGGAGGAAGATTTGGTAAATCAGGCGGTGCTATTATTCAATCTACATTCTTTATTTTATTTCCTGCATTTGGTTTTGTAGAGGCAACTCCTTATTTTGCTTCTATATTCTTTGTAATAGTAATATTATGGATATATGCTGTTAAAGGTTTAAATAAAGAGTATAAAGTTTTGGTAAATAAAACCGAAAATAGAATTTGTTAAAATTTAATATTATAAAAAAACAAGCTTC